>CAMDCX010000035.1 GCA_945890715.1 PVC group bacterium
TCGAAGTGGCGGCGCGTGAAGCCTTTGGAAAATTGGGGGACTCACAATTTGAATTGGCCGAATTCACACTTTCCAATCCGGAGGGGTTGTTTATTCCCGTTTCGCTGTTGAACCGCCTCCGGCGCGAGGTGGTTGCGAAACTTGAAAGATCGTTGGAGGCGGACCACCAGAAGGGGGTTCAAGCCGTGAAGGAGTTGGAGCAGCGCGGCTTGCCACCACAGGCTCCTGACTCTGAATGCTGGAGCCTGAAGGTGGATCGCCTTAGCCATCTGGCGGAGCTTGAAGAATCCGATTGGCAGGGGCTTTCGGAAGTTGTGGTGGATATTCATCGCGATGGATTGCCCGATTTGCTGGCGGGATTGTCTGCCCTAGCGGAACGGGTGGGGACTGAAAAAGTCAGATTGGCCCTTCCAATCATGGTGCGCGAATGGGAGAAAGCCGATTATCAGGCGAAACGGGCGGCGCTCCAGGCGGCGGGCTGGGTCCGCTGGGAGATGGCGGCCTTGGCCGATTGGCCGACGGGTGACCTGACGGCCGACTGGACGTTGTACGTCACCAACCGATCTGCCGCGAGGCAGTTGCTGGATCTCGGAGTGGTGCGATTTGCCCTGTCGCCGGAGGATGGCCGGGACAACATGGAATCCCTTTTGAAGCACTATCCAGACCGTGCCACCGTGGTAGTTTATCAGGATTCGCCTTTGTTTATTTCCGAAAATTGCGTTCTTGCGGCCATGGCCGGCCGGTGCCCTGCAGGAGCCGATTGTCGGGATTCGGAACGGGACTGGGTGTCGGGCAGCGGGGAAACCATCCGATTGGTTCAACAGGGGTGCCGGACCATTGCCGTCAATGTGAAGCCGTTTGTCCTGACCCGCTGGCTGGATGAACTCAGGGAAATGGGGGGGCGGTATTTCCGCGCAGACTTCATCAATCGCCGCTATGAACCAGCGGAGGTGCGTCGTCTCTGGCGTGCCATCCGGCGAGGCAATTCGGTGCCAGGGTATGACGGCAATTTCAAGCAGGGAATGCGATAAAGCTCGGCTGATTCGTGGCGTTCTTTTTGATAAACCTCTTGATCGGGTGGGCGGGGATAGGTAGCTTATGCGGCGGTTGTGTCAGCGCTGATATCAGGTTCCCACTAAGCCGGGGACCGGTGACGGTTGGGGGCTATGCGACGAAAGCCGGCAAAATCCCGCCAGGCCCGGAAGGGTGCAACGGTATGCCATGTTTTCGGGCGCCGTAGTTTTCCTGGCTTTAGCCGGAAACCGGCTTAATGGGAACCGGTATCAGCAGTGATTTGAAATTCCGGTGGAGACTGTCTTATGGCCTACGAAGTTCTGGCGAGGAAATGGCGGCCGCAACAATTTGCGGATGTGGTGGGACAGAATCATGTCACCCAGACGCTCCAGAATGCCATTACGGCGAATCGGATTGCCCATGCCTACCTTTTTGTGGGGCCGCGCGGCACCGGCAAGACCTCGCTCGCGCGTCTTTTCGCCAAGGCGCTGAACTGCAAGACGGGGCCCACCATTACTCCATGCGATGTCTGTGATTCCTGCCGCGAGATTACGGCAGGAACCTCCCTGGATGTACAGGAAATCGACGGGGCTTCGAACAACAGTGTGGAGCAGGTGCGCGAACTCCGTGACAACGTGAAATTCGCGCCCACCCACGGGAAGTATAAGATCTACATCATTGACGAAGTGCACATGCTCTCCACGGCGGCGTTCAATGCCCTTCTGAAAACCCTGGAAGAGCCGCCTGCCCATGTGAAGTTTTTCTTCGCCACCACCGAGGCGCACAAGGTGCTGCCGACCATTGTCTCGCGCTGCCAGCGGTTTGACCTTCGCCGGATTCCCGTCGCCCTGATTATCGAGCGGCTTAACCTGATCGCGAGCGAGGAAAAGGTGTCCTTGGATAGTGATGCCGCGTTGGCCATTGCGCGGGGTGCGGAAGGGGGGCTCCGTGATGCAGAGTCGGCTCTGGATCAGCTTATCGCCTTCCGGGGTGAGACCATTGCCGAGGCGGATGTATTGGCGGTTTTCGGGCTGGTGTCGCGCCAGACGCTTGAGTTGTTGGCCACGGCAATCCTGAAGGGGAATGTCGGGGAAATTGTCCGGACCATCGCTGAGCTCGACTCGGCGGGGAAGGATATGCAGCGCCTCGTTCTGGAGTTGTTGGATCATTTCCGGACACTGTTGGTTTATCTCTGCGTGCCCGAAGCGGCGCCCACGCTGGATGTGATTGCCCCTCAGGTGGAGAGCCTCAAGCAACAGGCTCAACTCGCTGATCCGGATCGCCTGATGCGGATTGCCGAGGTGCTTTCACAAGCCGAGGATCGCATGCGCTACTCCCTGTCGCGCCGGACTCTGGTTGAAACCTCGCTAATCCGGTGTGCCCGTGCGACGACCGTTTCCGTGGATGATTTGATGAAGCGACTGGAGGCGTTGAGCCAGTCGGTGGGGGGGGGGGCGATGGTGCCATCACCAACCAGTGCCCGCGTGGAGGCGGTTCGGGAACCCTCCCCGCCCGCCTATGCCCCGAGGGCTCAGGCTCCGGTGTCGCGGGCTCCCGTGTCCCCGGTTTCGAAACCATCGCCTGCGCCGGCTTCCGTTAAAAGCGAATTGGATGTTCTTACGGTGCAGTGGCGCGACCAGATTGTTGAGCGGGTGAAGCGCGAGGTTGCCTTGGCGGGTGTTGCTCTGCTGGATGCGAAGCCGCTTTTGGTGGAGCAGAACCGGGTGGTGATTGGATTTGATCCACAGTTCGCTCGCAAGTTGGAGCAGATAAAAATTCCGACCTACCATGCGGCAGTCCATAAGATCATGGTTCAATTCCTGAAACGTCCTGTGAATGTGGAGTGCGTGCTCATGACGGGGGAGGGATCTGCGGATGTACCGGCCGACCATACGGTGGACAAGGGCGCAGGTGCAAATTCTCGGGCAGGTTCGGCGCCCCATTCGAAGACCAGGCAGGACTGGCACCAGGAACCGGTGGTGCGGAAGACCTTGGAGTTTTTCAACGGAAGTATTGTGGATATTCGAGAATAGGAGTTTGTCATGAATGTGATGAAAATGATGCAGCAGGCCAAGACGATGCAGAAGGATATGGAGCGCATCCAGGCCCAACTCGCTGAAAAACGGGTGGAGTTTTCAAGTGGAGGCGGCATGGTGACGGCGACCGCTACAGGCGACGGAGGCATCGTGGCGATTCGAATTGATCCCAAGGTGATCAATCCAGCTGATAAGGATTTACTGGAGGATATGGTGTTGGCGGCGGTGGATGGCGCCATTCGGAAAAGCCGGGAGATGGCCTCTGCCGAAATGGGCAAGGTCACGGCCGGGATGGGATTGCCCGGTATGTTTGGGTGATAGCGGGATTCATGAACGGACTCGAGTATTTGGATCGCATTGCGGCGGCGCTGGGCAAGTTGCCCGGGATAGGTCGGCGTTCAGCGGAACGCATGGCCTTTCGTCTGGCCTGGGAGCCTGATGGCGTGATGTGTGAACTGGGTGGGGCACTCCGGGAGGCCCAGGAGAATGTCCGGTTATGTTCCCTGTGCGGGAGCATCACCACGCTGGCAGAATTGCCCTGTAAGCTTTGCACCAACCCGTCCCGGGATGCCTCAGTGGTGTGCGTGGTTCAGGATCCCAGTGACATTGTGGCCCTTGAACGAACCGGTGCCTATAAAGGCCGGTATCATGCCCTGATGGGGATCATTTCCCCGATGCACGGGGAAGGCCCCGGCGATCTCCGGCTTCAAGCCCTGATTCAGCGCGTGGAAAAAGAAGGATTTCAGGAAGTTATTATGGCTCTTGGAACCGATGTTGAAAGCGAAGCTACCGCGAATTATATTGCCGAGTTGTTGAAAGGCCATCCGGTTCGCCTGACTCGTTTGGCGTCGGGGATTCCTGTCGGTAGCGGGGTCATGTATTCCGATGCCCTTACCCTTTCCCGTGCGATCAAGGGGCGCCAGACTCTGTAAAGGAAACTCCCATGAAAATTGAACTTATTGCCATGACGCCGGATCCTGAACGGATTATTGAAATTGCCGCCCGCACCTGTTATCAGAGCGGGGATAAGATGGTTCCGGAAAAGCTCGGGGAACTGCTTCCCAAGCTCATTGCCATGGGGCATCAATCTCCTTTTGAGCACGCGACGGCCACGTTTCGGGTCAGTGAGGTGTCCCGTGCCATGACTCATCAGTTTGTTCGTCATCGCCTGCTTGCCGTCTCCCAGAAAAGTCAGCGATATGTATCCGAGGGGAATTTCGAGTGGGTGACTCCGCCCTCTATGTCCGACGGTGACAAGGCCGAGTTTGACCATGATATGGAGGGGATGCGTTCCCTGTATAAGAAGTGGAAGGATAAGGGGCTGAAAAATGAGGATGCCCGGTTTGTGCTTCCTAATGCCTGTACCACTGAGATGGTTGTCTCTGCTAACTTCCGGGAATGGCGCCATGTTTTTGATGTGCGCTGTCATCGACGTGCCCAATGGGAAATTCGCGATGTCTGTCTGGCCCTGCTCAGGGTTCTCAATCAGCACGCCCCTCATGTCTTCGCTGACCAGACAAAAGAATTTCTCGCCTCTCCAAAGTGAGGCTTGCGTCACTTCGCGCTTAATGCTACCTCTACAGTATCAATATCTGGAGGTAGCATGATTACGCGGGAAACTGATTATTCAATGAGACTGATGATCGCCTTGGCAGAGCGTCATCATAAGGGAATTGATTCAGTCTCATCTGCTGACGTTGCTGAAGAAATGGCTATTCCCTATCGGTTTTTGAGAAAACTGGTGAAGCGACTGGTTTCGGGCGGGTTGATAGAAAGTCGCCGGGGAAAAGGGGGAGGGGTCACTTTGGCGCGAAAGCCGAATGACATCAGCCTGTTTGATGTTCTTAAAGCCACCGGGCCACGGGGCGCTGAGTTGAGTTATTGTGTGTCCGAGCCGGATACCTGCCAAAGGGCTCCCCTCTGTCGTCTCCATCGTGAATTCAAGGGGATTCAAGGCGAGGTTGATAAACGGCTCAAGGCGGTCAGCGTGTCTGATTTGGTGAAGTAAAAAAATCAGCTTGAAATGATACTGTATTGGTGTCATTATAAAAAAATTAACCGGAATGGTGCCGGGAAACATGACAAAAACATAAACAGGAGAAATAAAGATGTCCGTATTAGTTACCAAGCAAGCTCCCGATTTTACCGCGCAGGCGGTGATGCCCGATAATTCGATGGCTGAAGTCACCTTGTCGTCCTATCGGGGCAAGTATGTGGTGCTGTTTTTCTATCCGCTGGATTTCACCTTTGTCTGTCCGTCTGAAATTCTGGCCTTCAATCGGGAAGTTAAAACCTTTGCCAAGAAGAACACGGTGCTTCTGGGAGTATCTGTGGATTCACAGTTTTCGCACTTTGCGTGGCGTCAGACTGCCGTCAACAAAGGGGGGATTGGCGAAATCGGGTTCCCGCTGGTGGCGGATCTCGACAAGACAATTGCCCGTGCCTACGATGTTCTCCTGAATGATGCCGTGGCATTGCGCGGGTTGTTTTTGATCGACACCCACGGTGTGGTGCGTCACCAGGTGGTGAACGATCTTCCAATAGGGCGGAATGTGGCTGAAGCGATCCGGACTCTGGATGCGCTCCAATTCACCGAAGAACACGGTGAGGTTTGTCCGGCCAACTGGAAGGAAGGCGATGAGGCCATGAAGCCGACTGCTGCGGGCGTGGCCAGCTATTTGGCGAAGCACGCCAAATAGAGGGTTAAAGGGGTTAAGGGGTTCAGGTGGAATGTGCTATAGCGATTTTCTTTATTTGCCCTTAACCCCTGAACCCCTTAACCCCCTCCCTCCTTATCATGTAAAAGCGATTGAAATGAGGCGCTTCTTGTACTAGTCTGTTTTGCGCAACGGAGAAATGTTGCGTGTGTTTTGTTTAATGTGATTGTCTTCGGGACAGGGTGACTCGCTGAAAAGCGGGAATTCCCAACCGGCGGTTAAAGCCCGCGAGCCCTGCGAAAGCCGGGCAGACACGGTGAAATGCCGTGGCCGACAGTGATGGTGGCGCGTGGCGCGCGACTCAGTCTGGATGGGAGAAGACAGAATGGCATGGGTATGTCCTTCTAATATCCCGAAGACTTTTTTGGTCTTCGGGATTTTTTTATGAAAAAAAAGCGCGACATATTCGACCCCATTGAAGGGGTTCTTGCGGATATCCGCCGGGGTAAGATGGTGGTCATTACCGATGACGAAAATCGCGAAAATGAGGGTGATTTGGTCATGGCCGCCGACAAGGTTACTGACCGTGCTATCAACTTCATGGCGAGATTCGGACGGGGTCTGATTTGTGTGGCATTGACCCGGGATCGGTTGGAAGCGTTGTCGATCCGGAGCATGGTCAATCGTGGAGGGGGCGACCATTTTGGAACCGCTTTCATGGAGTCGGTGGATGCCCGTGATGGAGTTTCCACAGGGATTAGCGCTCATGACCGTGCGCTGACCATTAAAAGGTTGGTTGCCCCCGGCACCGAGCGACGGGATCTCATCAGCCCCGGACATGTATTCCCTTTGGAAGCCAAGGAAGGTGGCGTGATGCGTCGTGCGGGGCATACGGAGGCCTCGGTGGATTTGGCGCGACTGGCGGGATTGACCCCAGCGGGCGTGATTTGCGAGATCATGAATGATAACGGAACCATGGCTCGCTTGCCGGAATTGCGAAAATTCGCGGCCAAACACCGCTTAAAAATTGCCTCGATTGCCAACCTGATCGAGTATCGCCGGAAACAGGAGCAGTTGGTGGAACTGATTCGGACGGTGGATATGCCGACCCGGTTCGGATTGTTTAAATTGAAATTGTATCGCTCTGTCGTGGAAAACGAAAATCATCTGGCTCTTGTTATGGGCGATCTGAGGAAAGTCAAATCGGCGCTTGTTCGGGTTCATAGCGAATGTCTCACGGGTGATGTATTTGGATCGATGCGGTGCGATTGCGGGGATCAACTCACCAAGGCCATGCAGATGGTGGCGAAGGAGAAGGCGGGGGTGATCCTCTATATGCGGCAGGAGGGACGCGGCATCGGTCTGGCAAACAAACTGCATGCCTACGCCCTTCAGGAGAAGGGTTTGGATACGGTTGAAGCCAACATCAAGCTGGGATTCAAAGCTGATCTCAGGGATTACGGGGTCGGGGCTCAAATTCTGGCTGATCTTGGGCTCAGTCGAATCCGATTGATCACCAACAATCCCCGCAAGGTCGTGGGGCTGAAAGCCTATGGGTTAAGCATTACGGAGCGGATTCCGCTTGTTTTGCCCGCAACGGTGCATAGTCAGAGGTATCTGGCCACAAAGAAGAACAAGCTGGGACACTGGCTCTAAAAGAAATTATGAATGATGAATAATGAATAAGGAATGAGGAAAGGGAGATAACCATGAACGCAAATGTGAAAGAAGTGTCTGGAAATCTGATTGGTAAGGGGCTTAAGATTGCGATTGTTGTAAGTCGCTTCAACGACTTTTTTACAAAGGAACTGGTGGGGGGGGCTGTTGATTGTCTGATCCGACACGGGATAGGCGAGAAAGATGTGACGGTGGTCTGGGTTCCGGGTGCCAATGAGCTTCCTTTTGCCGTCAAAAAACTGGCACTCAAGGGCGGACAAGACGCGATCATTGCCCTTGGGGTGGTGATCCAGGGGGCTACGCCGCATGCAGATTTGATCAATTCCCAGGTGGCTCGATCCCTGTCTGCCATTTCGTTGGAAACCCAACTGCCCGTGATCAACGCGGTGGTGTGTGCGGATAACCTCGAACAGGCGATTGAACGATGCGGCACCAAGGCTGGCAATAAGGGCTGGAATGGCGCGCAGTCTGCCATTGAAATGGCTAATTTGTGCCGCCAGATGGGAGCGTAACGATGGGGTCACGACGCGATGCCCGCGAATCAGCGGTTCAAATTTTGTTTCAGTTGGATTTCAATCCCGGAGAGCTTGATCCGGTTTTGGTGTCATTCTGGGCAGAACGGAAGGTCTCGGCAAAAACCCGTCAGTTTGTCGAGGAACTGGTTCGCGGTGTGCTTGCGAACCGATCCATGGTTGATGGGGTTGTTGAAAAATGTGCGCAGAACTGGAGCCTTCCCCGGATGGCGGGGGTGGATCGAAATGTCATCCGCCTGGCGGTGTATGAGATGTTGTGCCGGACGGATATTCCTCACGCGGTGTCTATTGACGAGGCCGTATCCATTGCCAAGAACATGGGGGATGTGGGATCGGGTCGATTTGTGAACGGAGTTCTGGACCGGATCCGACGTGACTTGGACGCCGGAACGTCGGCTGGGGTCACTTCCAGGACATCATGAAGTCCTGGCTTAATGCATTGGCAAGAACCCGCGACAAGATCGTGGGGGGGCTGGCGAGTCTGATTCCTGGTCTGGCCAAGGCTGATCCGGTTGCCTTGGAAGCGTGGGAGCGCGCTCTCATACAGTCGGATATCGCACCCCGGCTTGTCGGTGAGTGGATTGAAAAGCTACGTCGTAAGGGGGGAGGTGCGGATATGACTCCCAAAATTCAAGCTATGCTTGAAGCCACTTTCCCGCCGCAGTCTCAGTTTGACTGGAAGGGCACACAGACACCAAAGGTGATCCTCATTGTCGGGGTCAATGGCTCGGGAAAAACCACGACGACGGCCAAGCTGGGTTATCTCGTAAAGCGGAAGGGATATTCCCCGCTTCTGGCTGCTGCCGATACTTTCCGGGCGGCAGGTTCGCACCAATTAAAACTCTGGGCGGAGCGTCTGAAATTGGATGTCGTGGTAGGGGCTCATGGGGGCGACTCGGCCTCTGTTGCTTATGATTCTGTGAAGGCCGCTCTTGCGCGAAAGGCGGATGTGGTACTGATCGATACTGCGGGCCGCATGCACACCAAGCAACCGCTGATGGATGAACTTCAGAAAGTGCGGCGATCCATCGACAAGGCTCTGCCCGGGGCTCCTCATGAGATTTGGATTGTGCTGGATGCCACTCTGGGTAACAACGCCGTCATCCAGGCAAGGATGTTCAAGGACTGCGTCGAGTTGACCGGTGTGGTTGTGGCGAAACTGGATGGCTCGTCCAAAGGCGGCTTCATTTTCACCCTGCGCAAGGAACTCGGCTTACCGGTTCATTTCGTCGGACTTGGTGAGAGTGAGGAGGATTTGGCCCCGTTTGACGCGAAGGAATTTGTGAAAGGGTTTCTGGGAGTGTAGATGAAGACGGATGACACAACGTGGATGACGGAGGCACTCCGGTTGGCCCGTTTGGGAGAGGGTCTTACGCGACCCAATCCGCCAGTGGGTGCGGTGATCGTCAAAAATGGCCGAGTGGTTGGTCGTGGGTTTCATCGCAAGGCGGGTGGGCCGCATGCCGAGGTCTATGCACTTCGCCAGGCCGGGGTTCACGCCAGGGGAGCCACTCTCTATGTAACTTTGGAACCCTGTTGCACCTTTGGTCGGACTCCGCCTTGTGTGGAGGGCATCATCCGGGCAGGGATTAAGAAAGTGGTGGCGGCGGTGTCGGATCCGAATCCCCGTCATGCGGGAAAGGGTTTGAAGCAACTTCGCCTGGCCGGGCTCGACGTGGTCACTGGTGTAGGCGCAGGGGCGGCCACTGAGTTGTTGGCTCCGTTTACTTCGGTCATGATTCGGAAGCGGCCCTATGTTACCTTAAAGCTGGCCGAGTCGCTGGATGGCCGGATTGCCGATTCGACAGGCCGTTCAAAGTGGATTTCCGGGTCTGCTGCCCGAGGGGTTGTTCAAGGACTCCGCCGTCAGGCCGATGCCGTGATGGTTGGTGCCGGGACGGTGCTGAAGGATGATCCGTCGTTGCTGCCGCGCCCTTCAAAAGGCCGAATTCCCTTCCGGGTTATTGTTGATGCCACCGGGAAAGTGCCTGCCAATCGACGTGTTTTTTTAGATGGGTTTTCTTCTCAAACCATCCTGGCAACGACAAAACGGTGTCCAGCGCGACGACAAGCGGACTATGCCGCGAGAGGGGCGAAGGTCATGATATTGCCCGCCGTCGGTCGTGGTGTTTCCCTTCCTGTCTTGCTGAAGTCCCTGCATGACCTCGGCGTCCTTCATGTTCTTTGCGAAGGCGGAAGTGAGTTGGCTGCTTCCCTCGTCCGTGCCAACCTTGTGGATGAACTTGTTTTGTTTGTGGCTCCTATCCTCATTGGGGGGCGCGGTATCGCGGCCGTCGGGGGCAGGGGATGGGTGCTTACGGCCGTGCCCCATTTCCCGATTGTGGAATCACGGGTGGTGGGTGGCGATGTCATGATCAGGGCGAGATCACTCAGGTGGACGCCGCCCTCCGGGCGGCGTCAGCGCTTGAAAGGCGCATGACAGGCACCAACCGCGCCCGGAGGTCGCGGTCCACCCTGGAAGTAGAACTAACAGGAGTTTGATTATGTTTACCGGATTAATTCAACAAGTTGGGTCGTTATCGGGCAAGAAGACCCGACGTGATGGGATGAATCTGGTGATTCGCCATACGCCCTGGGATTCCCCGTTGGGCGTAGGAGAAAGTGTGGCGGTTCAAGGAGCCTGCCTGACGGTGACGTCTCTTCATGCGGGGGAATTCTCCTGCGATGTTCTGGCGGAAACCTTGAAGAAAACCACACTTGGCAATGTTTCCCCGGGGGCGAAACTCAACCTGGAGCGGGCGTTGCGCGCCGATGAACGATTGGGTGGACACATTGTAACCGGGCACATTGATGGTCGGGGAAAGGTTCTGTCGCTTGAACAGAAAGGTGCCGATTGGATTCTGGAAGTTGCCTGTGATGATGAACTGCTTACCGGGATCGTATCGAAAGGCTCAATCACCATCGATGGTGTCAGTCTGACTGTGGCTGACCTTCGGTTAAAATCATTCACGGTTCATTTGATTCCGCAAACGTGGAGCCACACCTCATTGCAGGCCCTGAAAACAGGGCGGGACGTTAATCTGGAGACCGATATTATCGGCAAGTATGTCCAGCGGTATCTCGGTCGCATGCGGGGGGGCAAGGGACTCACTATGGACAAATTGCTGTCGGCCGGGTTTGCGGGGAGCTAACCCTGGCACCTATTTTCTGTGCCGCTGCCTCACGGCTTCATAGAGCAGGATTGTTGTGGCGGAGGCCACATTAAGGGAATCGGCCTGGCCCAGCATGGGGATTTTTACCTTCAAATCGGCTTCATTCATCCATTTTTTCGAGAGGCCGTATTGTTCGGTTCCCACCACCAGAGCCGTTCCTTTATTCAGATCCACACTATAATATTCAAAATCCGTGTGCGGGGTGGCGGCCAGAATTTGGATGTTGTTCTTGCGCAACCAGGCGAGGACCTCTTCCGTGGTGGTTTCTACTACTGGCAGAGAGAAAAGGGTTCCCGTGCTGGCGCGAACCACGTTCGGGTTGTTGATGTCAGTGCAGCGGTCACACACGATAACTGCGTTGACGCCTGCGGCATCGGCAGATCGCAGGATGGTTCCGAGATTGCCGGGTTTTTCAATTGCCTCGGCGACTACGATCAGGGGATTCTTGGTGAGTTTGATGTCATTCAGTGTCCAGCGCACCTGGGGCGCGACGGCGAGGAGTCCCTCAGGGCGTTCACGGTAGGAGATTTTTTCAAAAACTGGCTTTGTGCATTCAAAGAGTTCGGCCCCAACTTCCCGACATTGCTCGATGAGGACGGGTTCATTGGTTCCTATGAAAAGTTCCGGGCAGACAAACAGAGCCTTGGGAAGGTGACGGTTGTCGAGGGCTCGCTTGAGTTCGCGATATCCCTCGATGATCATTTCGCGGTGTTCATCACGATCCGACCGTTGCCGTAAACCCACCACCGCTTTAATGCGAGGGTTTTGAAGACTTGTGATCAGCAACGGGTTGGTCATGATGACCGCGATTATTTAAAGGTAATGTCAGCGCTTCCGGTAACTACATAAGCGGGGGAATTGCTGATTCCCTCGCCACTGCCCTCGATGGTAGAGGTGACAGAAAGCGTGACGGAGCCACTGAGTGTGTCACTTGAGGGAGCCGTGTAAAGCACTTGGCTTCCTGTCAGGGATGAAAGCGAACCTTGTGCTGAACTTGTGGTGCCACTGGTGCTGATACTGGATTCACCAATGGACCACGTGTAATGGTAGCCTCCACTGACAGTGAATGTTTGTGATTGTCCGGATGAGAGAGTTGCCGAAGAGGGCGAAACGACAAGATCTTCGGTAGCGCTTGCAGTGTCGCACCCCGTCCAAACGAACGTCCCTGCGGCGCCCAGCAAACAAATCAGTCCGCTCATGATGATTGAATAGGTTTTTGTTGTCATGGAACGCTCCTTGATTTACAGCGGATCAATCAAATTCAGGATGTCCTGATCCCGATCTTCTTTTTTTGCAGGCACATCACTCCGGCGATGCCGTTGAAGCACGGGATCGGGTTTCTGGGAAGAGGGTTGAGATTGAGGTTGTTGCCGAGCTGCAGGGGCTTCCTGATCGGTGTCGCCGTTCGGTTCCGGGACAGGCTGTGATTTTTGAACGGGTGCGGACTGCGGTTGGCGCCGTTGTTGTTGCTGCTGGGGCTGATCTCGGCGGATGGGACCGCAAATACTATTCAGGGCTTCCTCAAAGGTGGTGGCCTGGATATGACGGATTCTCTCGCTACGGGCGAGCTTCTCCAATTCGGGGTTATTGGTGGCCAGGACAGCGGAGTGTCCTTTCTTGGCTTCAGCGATGGCATTGCCGACGACCTTTTTCATTTGATCCGGAGTGGCATAGCGAACCTGGACACCGCTCTGGCTGGCTCCATCCGGTATTTTGCGTGTCGGGCGGCCTGGAAAAATGATGGTCACAGGAAGGGTTTCCTTGCTGACGAAGGTTGAAAGCCGGCGAAGCAGCGAAATCTGGTCATTCGCTCCCAATTCCCCATTCTGAGTTTCCTTGCCGGGTGAATACACATAAACCATGGCTGTTTTTCGAGATTTTGAGGATTCGCCCTGAATCCAGCCTTTTACTGCATGTAGTATTTGTCTCACGTCATCACTCCCTAATAACTGGGTTGGAAGGTATCTTTTTTGAAATGAATAGTAAATAGCAGATAGCGAAGCGCCATTTTTTGTGGCATAGTGTTTCACCTTGGCGCCGGTTAAGATAGGAGTTGATTATGAGTCGAATGATTATAATCGTGGCGATGCTTTTTGCCGCGAAATGGGTCGTGGCTGAATCCATCACGATCGATGGAGTTGCGGCCTTTGTTAATGATGGGGTGGTGACGGTAGGGGAGGTCAAGGAGGCCATGGGCCCTCTGTTGCCCCAGTTGCGCCAGATGTACATGGGGGCGGATTTGGAATCACAGCAACAGGAGCTCTATGCCGATATTCTTGATGATCTGATCAATGCCAAGTTGATCATGAAGGCCTATGATGCTGATACCAAGCTCAATAAGGACGGAATCGAGAAGTATGTGGAAAAACGAGTCAGTGATTTTATCCAGGAACGGTATGAGGGGGATCGGCAGGAATTTCTAAAAAACCTTCGGGGCGCCCACATGTCCATGGAGGAATGGCGTCGCCAGATGCGTGAGCGTATCATTGTCGGAATGATGAAAAGCCGTGAAGTGGATGCCCAAGTCATGATTTCGCCCCGGGATGTCCGGCGCATTTACGAGGAGAATCCCAAAAAATACACGCGCGAGGCGAAGGTGAAGATTCGTGTTATTCTGATTCAGGGATCGACCAATGGGGTCGACCACGTTGTGGGGGAGAAGGCCGCGGCTGATGCGTTGTTGAAAATCAGGACGGGGGCCGATTTCGCGACCATGGCCCGGGAGATTTCAGAGGATGGCAAAGCCAAAGATGGCGGGGATTGGGGCTGGTACGATGTCCGTGATTTACGTCCCGAACTCGCGGTGCCGGTCAAGGCGCTTCAAAAGAATACGGTAAGTGACGTGATTCAGATGGATGGGAATTATTACCTGATCAAGTTGGAGGATTCCCTGGCGGCGGGTCCGATTCCCTTTGAAGAGGTCCGCAGTACTATTGAAAAAGAGTTGCGGAAGAAAGAAATCCGGCGCGTGACCGAGGGTTGGATGACGCGGCTTCGTAAAGACGCCTATATCGAAATTATCAAATCATCCAAGCCGTGAAACTGACCAGTCCCTCCCAAGTTGCCGCTTTGCTTCAGGAACACGGCCTCCAGCCGAACAGTCTGCTTGGGCAGAATTTCCTGATCGATGCCAATATCCGTGATATCATTATCGCGGCGGCGGATCCCCAGCCTGAGGATGTTGTTTTGGAGGTTGGGCCTGGGCTTGGCGTGTTGACTGAGCAACTGGTAGGACTGGCCCGGCGGGTGGTGGCGGTGGAGAAAGATCGGGGGCTTTATGACTATCTCTGCCGGGACTATCCGGATCATCCCGCTCTGACCCTGGTCAGGGGTGACGCGATGGATCTTGATGCCGATTTTTTTCAGAAGGAAGGCATTACGGCCCTTGTTTCCAATCTTCCGTACTCGGTGGGGAGTCGGATTCTGATGAATGTCTTTGCCTTGCCTCATCCCCCAAAGCGTATTACGGTAACCGTTCAGTTGGAAGTAGGGGAGCGATTGGCGGCCGCTCCCGGCGATGAGGAGCGCGGCTTGATGGGAGTCTGGGCTCAGCGGGTTTATCATGTTGAAGCCGTGAAAGTTATCAGTCCCAATTGTTTTTATCCGCGTCCAAAAATCAAGTCGGCCGTGGTGCGGATGACGCGTCTTTCCGAGTCGCAGATTCAAGCGGGAGACCGCCAGGTGTTTGCCCGGCTGACCAAGGAGGCTTTTGCATTCCGGAGAAAGCAGATGGCGACTATCCTGACAAAAATTGCGTTCCGTTTTGGCGTGACTCCCGAGCAGGCGGTATCGGTTCTGTTTCAAATGGGGCTGGATCCGCGAATTCGCCCGGAAATGCTCACCGTGGATCAGTGGCAGGTTTTGGCGGATGGACTTCTGAAATATAAAATTTGAGATATGAGATTTATGACATGACAGGTGAAACCCTAACGCCGATGATGGCACAATACCGTCAGATTCGCGGGAAACTTCCCCCGAACACCATTTTGTTTTTCAGACTGGGTGATTTCTACGAAATGTTTTTTGAGGATGCCAAGGAAGCGTCTCAACTTTTGGATATCACGCTGACTCGCCGCCAGGGGATTCCCATGTGTGGGGTTCCGTTTCATGCGGCGGATGGTTATCTTGCCAAACTTATCCGGGCCGGAAAAAAAGTGGCCATTTGCGATCAGGTCGAGGATCCCGCCTCGGCCAAGGGAATTGTTCGCCGCGAAGTGACGGGAATCGTCACGCCGGGAACAGTGATGCAGGACACCATTTTGAATTCAGTCCAGAATAATTATCTGGCAGGATTTTGTCGGAGCGACGAGGTGTTCGGAATGGCGATGCTGGATATTTCCACTGGAGCCTTCTGGGTGGAGGAGTCGCGGGATTCTGCCTTGCTGGCCGAGTCCTTGAGGCAATTCAATCCCCGTGAATGTATCGTGCCTTCCGAGCAGATGCATGATCCTCAGGTGAAATCTCTGATGGCCTCGTTGGGTGGGATTGTGGTCAGCGGAGGGGAAGACTGGGTATTTCGGTACGATGTGGCGCGGGATCGCCTTATTCGGCATTTTTCGGTGCATTCGCTGGATGGATTCGGGTGCGAGAACAAGCCTGCGGCTGTGGGGGCTGCCGGAGGAATTCTGTATTATGTCCAGGAGGAATTGAAACGTGATGTGAAACATGTTCGATCCCTCAAGGTCAGCAACCCCGCCGATTATATGATGGTGGATCAGGCTACCTGCGGAAATCTGGATCTCGTTCCCCGTCGTACCGAGGAGCGTCGCGGATCGGTTACGCTTCTGGGAACTCTGGATGAAACAAAAACCCCGATGGGCGCCCGGTTAATGCGGGACTGGATTCTCAGACCTCTGGCGGAGGTGGCTGGGATTGAGCGACGGTTGGATGCGGTGGAGGCATTGACCCTGAACCGGACTCTGCTTCATGAGATTCGTGATCATTTTTCAGGAATCCGGGATCTGGAGCGCCTGGTAGCCCGCCTGAGTGCCGGGAGTGGGAATGGCCGAGACCTTCGTGCGCTGGGTACTTCGTTGGAAGCCTTGCCGACGATCCGGGATTTGGTGAGGGGGCATCCGAGTGAGATGTTGCGAACCCTTGGACAGGAGATGATTCCCCTGCCTGAGGTGGCGGCATTGATTGGCCGGGCAATTGAAGATGAACCTCCGGTAGCGCTGAAAGAAGGCGGGATCATTCGGAAGGGATTTAATGCTGAACTGGATGACCTTCGTGTGGCGGCGTCCGAGGGGCGCCAATGGTTGGCGGAATTTCAAACCCGCGAACAGGCTCGTACGGGCATCAAGACTCTGAAAGTCCGGCATAACAGGGTATTTGGCTATTACATTGAAATTTCGAAAGGGCAGCTGGCTCACGCGCCGGATGACTATATTCGCAAGCAGACTCTTGTGAATGGCGAGCGGTTTGTGACCCCCGAACTTAAGGAGTACGAACGCAGGATCATGGGGGCTCAGGAACGAGCCGTGGCGCTTGAGTGCGAGCTGTTTTCGGAGATCCGGGAACAGGTTGTTCATCATACCGCCGAGATCCAGCAAACTGCGCTTGCCCTGGCAACGTTGGATGTACTTGCCGCGCTGGCGGAACGGGCCGTGATGGGACGATATGTTCGGCCCGGGATCAATACTGGCGGAAAGGTGTGGATCAAGGATGGACGGCATCCGGTTGTCGAGGGCTTGCCGGATGCCGAGCGCTTTGTCCCGAACGATACCCTGCTCGATGGAACCCATCATCAATTAATTGTTCTAACGGGACCGAACATGGCCGGAAAATCAACCTATATCAGGCAGGTTGGTCTGATTGTCATTATGGCTCAGATGGGTTCGTTTGTTCCCGCCTCAGAGGCCGAAATTGGTGTGGTCGATCAGGTTTTTACCCGGGTTGGTGCCAGTGACGACCTGGCGCGGGGACGCAGTACCTTCATGGTTGAAATGCAGGAAACCGCCAACATTCTCAATAACGCCACGCCGCGGAGCCTGATCATTCTTGATGAGATCGGACGGGGAACAAGTACTTTTGACGGGATCAGCATTGCGTGGGCGGTGGCGGAGTATTTGCATAATAACGAGAAGGCAAAGGCTAAGACGCTGTTTGCCACACATTACCATGAATTGACTGATCTGGCTCTGACCCTGCCGGGTGTTAAGAACTACAATGTGGTGGTGAGTGAGCGAAACGACCAGATTGTGTTTTTGCGAAAGATCGTAGCGGGTGCGGCCGATAAGAGTTATGGAATCCAGGTTGCCCGACTGGCGGGACTTCCCCTTGAGGTCATCGACCGTGCCAAGGAAATTCTGACCAATCTTGAGGAGGGGGAGTTCAGTGAGGCGGGACAACCCCGGTTGGCGCGGCATAAACGAAAAACCCGCGATGCGGGGCAACTATCCCTGTTCGGGTAAAATAAAAAAAGACCGGGGTTTTCACCCCGGTCTTTTGATCACTATTTAGCAAAGCGGTCAGTTACCAGCGACGTTCGCCGCCGCCACCACCACCTGACCCGCCTTCAGCGCGGGGACGGGCTTCATTCACTTTCATTTTGCGACCGCCCATGTCGACATCGTTCAAAGAGTCGATGGCCTTCTGGGCCCCGGTGCTATCAGGCATGACCACGAAGCCGAACCCTTTCGAGCGGCCTGTTTCACGATCCTGAATGATGTTGACGGACTCCACCACGCCATACTGTTCGAATTGTACGCGCAGATCATCCTGAGTTGTTTGATACGGCAGATTTCCAACGTAAATATTCACCTTGTCTGTACTCCTAAAAACTTCTTCAAAACTATTTCAAAAACACTTAACTCCAACCTCTTCACATCTTAATTTCGGTCTCCAGCCTGCCCCTTCACCTCCGTCAATCTTCAGACCAAACATCCGGTCTAAAACGGATCAACACTATAGAACCTGCCCCAACCCTGCAACATAAATTATTTTTGACCGCCAGGCTTGACCCAGAAATCCCTGCCCGGTCCCTCCACCTTAAGCAGGAGTGCATGAACATTGGCGACCGGGATGCTTGCTTCCACCCGGGTGGCCAGACCGCGCGGATCCTTTGAAATCCAGGCCCAGACTTTGCCTTTCCTCACAAAAAGACCGTTAAAGGCGGCTTCCGGTTCTGTTTTTACGCAGGCCACTGAATCGTAGGCGGCCAGGCGAACTTTTTCATTTTTCAGGATATTCATCCACAAATCGTAAATTTTTTCGTCCGCCATAACCCGGAAATGCTCGCGTTTTCCGGGGGAGAATGACTTGCCGCGCATGGCAAACATGAAGGTCGGGATGTCGCGGGTTTCGGGTTCAATCTTGAAAACACGTTTTTTACCGGTGAGTTTTGATTCCCATCGGGCCACCAGGTTCGTTCTGTCAAAAACCGTGACCTCATGATACCGGCGCGAGCCTTCGCTCATGTTCTTGCTGAATTGGACGGGGAGGAAGGGGCCTGGATCGACCAGGCTTTCGATGGTGTCGTTCACAGGATAGATTTTTTCAATCACCTTATTTGAAAAGGTTCGCATCCGGATGGCAAGCAGTTTGCGCCCCTCGCTCTCAGTCCATTCCGTCCAGATGATGGCGGTTCCCACGGGAATAAACCCCCAATAGATCTGGTAGGTCAATTTTTCACCCACCGGCCAGGTGCAGCCCGGCAGGCAATTGGTGTCACTCTCGCCCCGTGCCGTCATGATAAAGAAGAGCAGCGTTGCCAGAACTGATACATAAGGTCGCATGGGGTAAGGAAAACACCAAAGGGATGGGAATGTCAATACCCTGCGAGGCTAAATTGACAAGAAGCACTAAAACTGGCAAGGTGAGTCCCTGTTATGTCACCGAGTTCAAAACAGTTGAGGAAGCCAAGTATTGTTCTGGGGGTTACGGGCTCCATTGCGGCCTATAAGGCCGCCGAATTGGTTCGGCTGATGATGCGAAAGGGATGGCAGGTTTCGGTTGTTATGACGCCCTGCGCGATGGAATTTGTGACTCCGCTCACCTTTCAAACCTTGTCCCGTAATGCGGTTGGAACGGGTCTTTTTGATGAAAAAGATGGATGGCATCCGGAGCATATTTCCTATGCGGACCGGGCTGATCTTCTGGTAATTGCACCCTGCACCGCTCATGTGATTGCAAAGATGGCTCATGGACTTGCCGATGATTTGCTGACTTGCACGGCTTTGGCAACCCGGGCGCCACTGCTTGTGGCTCCCGCCATGAACGACGGGATGTGGCTTCATCCCGCCACCCGGGCGAATGTGAAACTTCTGAAGGCGCGCGGCGTATCGTTTGTGGATGTCGGACTAGGTGATCTTGCATGCGGAACCGAAGGAGCGGGCCGGCTGGCTGAGTTGGATGTCATTGTGAAAAGGGTCGAGCTGATTTTAAAGAGTAAAGCGGGTATTATTTGAAAGGAGTTTTGCCATGTCTAAAAATGTGTTGATTGCGTTAATTCTCATTGCGTTGGCCACCCTTGTTTTGATTTTTAGCCGGGATCGGGTGACGGTCAGCCTTATTTTTACCGAAGTCAGGGCGGTTGCATCACTCGTGTATCTTTTCTTTATTTGTTTGGGTGTGACGATCGGCGTTCTTCTGAAGTAACGGATTGTTATGAGCGACATTCGTTTGACAGGATTTAAACTGATCGAAAAGATCGGCGAAGGGGGGATGGGCCATGTTTGGAAAGCCCGCCAACTCTCCCTGGATCGGATTGTTGCGATTAAATTGCTGCCATCCCGCTATAGCCGGGATCCCGAAAGCGTCCGGCAAATTGTACAGGAAGCCCGTACTGCGGCAAAACTGAAACATCCGGGGATTGTCCAAGTCTATGATGCCAGTGAAGAGAGCGGGAACTACTACTTCGTCATGGAGTTTGTCGATGGGTATAACGTCGGGCAATGGATCAAGCGCAAGACCATCCTGCCCGTGTATGATGCTCTCGTGGTGGTTGAGTCGGTTGTAGCCGCCTTGGATTATGCCTGGCGCACGGCGGGGCTTATTCATTGCGACATCAAGCCTGAAAACATCATGGTGGATCAGGATGGCACGATTAAGGTGGCCGATCTAGGTTTGTCGCTCACCCGGGATTCCGATCTTTCGACGCCGTCGGATGAAGTGGCCGGGACGCCCGGATATATTTCTCCGGA
>CAMDCX010000036.1 GCA_945890715.1 PVC group bacterium
GATTCTAACATGGATAGACAGGATATACAGGATGGGAAAAGACGGATTGGTTTGAATTCAACTTATCCTGTGCATCCTGTATATCCATGTTAAACATTCGGATTTTGGTTCCGGCTATGCCGGGTTAGGATTTCTATGGGATGGTAATGAAAAGGGTCGAACGATTGAGTGACCACGCATGCACCTGATCCCGCACCCACACACCCACGTACCGGTCGCTCAATTTCTTGTTTTTTGTGGCACGACCGCCGGATTGAGTCGCTAACGAATGGAAATTATGGTTCCCGTAGGGAGGACCACCTCCAGTTGCAGCGGGCTGCCACTAACACTCTTAAAGAAAGCCTTACGTCCGGTGGTCCCCACGACGTAGGTGTCGGTGGAAAAGTTGGAGACGGTTCCTGCGCCCTGCACCAGGGTGAAGGTGGTGACGGCGGTGCAGTCCAGCGCGTCCCAGTCGATTGCGCTCCCGTCCACGGCCACCAGTTGAAGCGGCGTGTAGGTCGCGGGCAAACTCAGGGTTTTTCCCGATGCGAGGGTCAGTGTCCGTGCAGGATCGAACACCAGGGCCGAGCCGGCTGAGAAGGTCACGTTGCCTGAAACTGTGCCCCTGCCGCCGAAACGCGCCCCGCTCGCCACCGTTATCGTGCCCACAACAGCCGTGCGGGGATTGCCATCAATGATCAGGCAGCCGCCTGAGACCGTGGTCGCGCCAGTGTAGGTGTCGTTGCCGGAGAGGATCAGCGTGCCGGGGTCGTACTTTTTCAGTTGGATGTTTGTACCCCCCGTCCGGACCGGCCCGGAGATCAACAGCGTCGAACCCGACTCCACATATATATTGTAGATCGTCCCGTTGTTGGAATTTTCGATCGGTGCGGAGATCGTGGAGGTCACTCCTCCCACGGCTTGAATGGATCCGCCATTTTTAAATATCGCATACGGCCCTGCGACTGTCCCCCCGTTGAGAGTCAATGTGCCTCCGATCTGCATACGAGAGGTACCGGTCCCAGATGGGAGCGAGAGCAATCCGCCGGCATTCACCGTGATATTGGCAGAGTATGTATTATTACCATTATCAAGGGCGATGAGTTCCACGATGCCGTTGCTGTTAATAGTCAGCGGGGAGGAGTAGGTCACGGCCCTTGATTTTAAAATCAACTTGCCGGCGTTGACGATGGTCGCGCCGGTGTAGGTGCGTCTCTGCATAGTCAGCGTGCCCCCGCCTTCCTTGGTCAGCGTGTGGGCCGTGCCGTTGTCCGAGATCGTGACCGCGTCACTAGTAAAGGTCGCTGACCTGCCCGTGGCCACGTCAAATATCGAGTTCGCGACCATTCGCAAAAAGGCGGTGGCGCCGGCGAGCGTCACGGTTCCTTCCTGGAAGGTCAGGCCGCCGATGTCAATCGTGCCGCTGACGGTGACGGTGTAGGCTCCCGACGCGTCGGTTCCGGCGGCGAAGACGGCGGTGTCGCCTGCGGTCCAGGCGACCGTGGCGACGTCGCCCAGATCCGAACTGCTCCAATACGGGTTCGCAGCGTCCCACGTCCCGGTCGGCGTGGTGTTGGCCCCTGAACCGGCCGTGTCGCCGTCGATGTCCCAGTACCTGGTGAACGCGCTGGCGGGTGTGACCAGAACAGACATCGCCAACACCGCCGCCGCCACGCCCATCCGTCCGATTGCTCTCATTCCAGTCGCCTTCATTCTGCACCCCCTGTTGTTACAAGTTTCCGCCGCCGCCTGCGCCCAGACCAGTGAAAGACCCAACCACACTTGTACGCTCGAGTGTCGAGTAGACATAGTATGATCCCTTTCTTTATATTTCGATAGTAGCTTACCACGAATGGTGAAAAAAGGACAAGCTTTATCGTGCAATGGCGGCGGTTCCGAATACAGGGGGAGGGCGGAGCGTGGATTGTTGAGCGATGGCGGGGAGCCGATACAGCGGCAAACGGGTGCGTCCGTGCGCTGATGCGCCGGTTGCCGGGATAGGATGTCAGGGAAGGATCAACGGGAAGGGAGTCGAGCGTCTGTTTGCGCGGCAGGCTACGTCACGAATCGGAATTGGCCTGGTTCAGGAAGGATGGCGGGGAAAGCCATGGCCCGCATCCCTTCGGCAATAGCGCGGGCCACGGAAGTTTCCGTTGCCCGCGCCGCCCATTCATAGACGCGTTTTAAGAAGCCATGGTAGATGAGAGCCCAGTGGATGGCGGCCATCTGCATGAGGGTGAAGAAGTTTTTGGACGCATTGGCGTCAGCGCAAAAGACGTGTTCGAGCCCGATCCCGTTGTTTTTCCCTGTGTTGAAATAGTCCTCAATACGATGCCGCTCCCGGCCGGTAGCCGCGATGATCTCAAGAACCCGATCACGGGAAATGAGGAAATTGGTCGCATAGGCGTAAAGAGTGCCCTCGTTTTTGACGTATTCCCCGGAGAGAACGGCCGTGCAGGGACGATTCCCCATCGCCAGATTCTCAACCCAGCGGAAGTCACGGAGGCCTTCTCGGGCGTCTTGCCCCGTCCAAACGCGCAACCGGTTTTCAGGAGAGAGAGGAAGCAGGGTGAGCAGTTCATCCCAAAGAGCCGGCTGTCGGCCTTCCTTAAGAGTCAGAACGTATTTCCAGTTGTATTGGGCGCACACTTCCGCCACCGCTGCCACGCAAAAAAGGGCGTCTCCCACGACGCAGAACTGCAATCGCGGGAACATTTTCTTCAGTCGACGGGCCAATCGGTGAAAGGCGTTGAGTTCGCAATCCTCCTTCTCGGCCTCGGGGTTGTGCAGATCGACATGTTCATGCATCAAGGGAAAGAAGGTGTTATCAGGCCCCAACAGACCACATTGCAGGACATAGCGGTAAGGCGCACCGCCGCTTCCGCCACTTTTTCCGCCTTCGTCAAAGCCTTTTCGACAGATTTCCTGCACCGTGCCGTCGAAGACAACGGCATGCCAGCACCCCAGAATGCGGGAACTGTCAAAAAAGCGGCGGGCCAGCAAATCCCGGCACATTTCGGCAGGGATATCCCGGAGCTCGGCGGCATTCACCCGTGCGAGATGGTGCGCCACGTTATCGGAGCAGGTGATCCGAGCGTCTCCGTCAAATCTCGGGTCGTCGGCGGTCTGACCACAAAAAGCGCCCATGTTATGGGGTGCCGCGCCTGAATTGCGGGTCTGGTCAAAAGCATTGCGCGAGCCTGCCCGCGTCAGGAAATACAACTCCCCTGTCCACCATATGTGCGCACTGGAATAGACGCACATTTCCGGTACACGCGGATCGCTCACGGCCCCCAAACGCCGATTCAGCCACGGGAACGTTTTACGGAGGCCACCGGCCGCGCCTTGCGCAGCTTGGTGGATATTGATACACGGCTTCGGCTTTCGACCCGCTGGTTTGCGACGTGTCTGCGGATGAGCGCCAGGGAATGCCGGGTCACAGTTCGGATCAGTTTCTTGAGTTGTTTGAATTCCTTCGTCCATGCAGTCACCTCAGTCGCCATGGCCACAGGCACATAGACCGTCCGTGTCTTTCCCTTCGTTTTGAAGGTCAGATGCCACCCCGGCTTCTGACAGCCCTTTCGCTTCACACGGCACAACGACCCTTCAATGAAGGGGGCGATATGCGTCATCCGCTGGAGAGCCTGATTTCGACGGGTTTCATGCCTGTTTTTTCCTGTTTTGGCGGTTTTCATATAACTAAGTTATACTACTTAGTGATATTAGGCAACAAAAAAACGTGTCCGAAAAAAATGTTTTTGCAAAATAATGCGACCGACTGGTCACAATCGACTCAGGGAAGGTTGATCCGCCATCTCCGGGCTGCCGGGCAGGCTGGCGCAATCCGAAAAATATCTAATTCGGAACCGCCGCAGAAATTCTGAAATTTCTTCGGCTACCTTCTTCATTGAAGCTTTTATCCGCTATGATACATTTCATAGTCATTTCAGGAGAGGCGGCGCAATGAGTCATAACTGCATATTCTGCAAAATCATAAAGGGGGAAATCCCCTGCACGACGATCTATGAAGACCCGGAGGTCCTGGCGTTTATGGACATTGGCCCCGTCGTCAAGGGCCATACCCTCGTCATCCCCAAAGCCCACCATAATCCCCTGATGGAGACTCCTCCTGAAATTCTTCAAAAACTCATCACGGTGGTTCAAAAAATTGCCCGGGCTCAGAAAAAGGGACTCGAGGCCGATGGCATCAATGTATCGCAGGCCAACGGCGCGGCGGCCGGTCAGGTGGTTCCCCATATTCATTTTCATGTCATTCCCCGATTCACCACCGACGGATTTCACGGCAACTGGATTCCCAAGAAATATGACTCGCCCGGGGAAATGCAGGTTTATGCCGACCGCATCCGCAAGGCCCTGGACTGAGTCCCCCTACTCCCATGCAAAAAAACGGGTTTGAAGAATCATTGAAACAGATTATCGCGGAAGATACGCGTTACCCGAAGGAGGCCTATGCCTTCCTTCGCCTGGCCCTCAATTTCACCATCAAGGCCATGCAGAAGCCAGCCAGTGGCCCCGCCCGCCACATCACCGGGCAGGAACTTCTGGAAGGAATTCGCCGCTACACCCTCCAGGAATTCGGCCCTATCTCCCGCACCGTTCTTGCGGAATGGGGCATCACGCGTACTGAGGATTTCGGATGCCTGGTCTTCAACCTGGTGCGGCATGGCCTGCTCGGGAAAACCGATCAGGACAAAATTGAAGACTTTTCAAACGGCTATTCGTTCCAGGCAGCATTCACAACCCCCTTTCTTCCCGCCTCAGCCAGAAATCCGAAACCGGTCATAAAAGCAAAAAAGGCCGTTCGAAAATCCAACAAAGAAATTTCTTTATGAAAAAGTTCTGCGCTCTACTTTTCCTTGCCACCGGTCTCGCCGTCACGGCTGTAGCGGATCAAACAGACGCCTCCGCCCTGACCACGCTGAAGCAGTCCAATGACCGCCTCGTTCGATTTTCGCTGGATAACGGCATGACCTGCCTCCTGAAGGAAGATCACTCCGCCCCGGTGGTCTCAATCCAAATCTGGGTTGGATCCGGCTCCATTCACGAGGGCGAGTGGCTCGGAGCCGGCCTCTCCCATTATGTCGAACATATGATTTTCAAGGGAACCCCCACCCGGAAACCGGGCGAAATCGCCAGAACCATCATCGGCCTCGGCGGAAAATTGAATGCCTATACCAGCCTGGATCGCACCGTGTTTCATACCGATCTTCCCTCCCGCAACTGGAAAGACGCCCTCGCTACCTTGGCGGATGCCGTCATCAATGCCGCTTTCCCTGAAAGCGAATGGGGCCGTGAAAAAGAGGTCATTCTTCGGGAATTCAGCATGGGGAAGGATGATCCCGACCGCGAAATTCAGAAACTTCTTTTTGAAACCGCCTACACAACGCACCCTTACCGGATTCCTATCATTGGCCTGCGCGACATCTTTAAGTCCATTACCCGTGAGGATTTGCTCGCCTTCTATCACCGCCGTTATAGTCCAGACACCATGGTGGCGGTGGTGGTAGGCGACATTCAACCCGATGAAGCCAGGCAGGCCCTGACTTCGGCATTTTCACGCTTTCCCCGCCGCGCCAATCCGCCGGTCTTTATCCCCACCGAACCACCCCAGACCAGCCCGCGTCAGATCCGCAAAACGGGGGTTTACAATGTGTCGCGGCTGGAAATGGCATTCCATACCACAACTCTTTCCGATCCGGATGCCCCTGCCCTGGATTTGCTGGCCGCAATCATGGGGGGCGGCCAAAGCTCGCGCCTGGTACAGGACATCAAGGAAACCCGTAAACTTGTCCATGGTATCAACGCCTTTTCATTCACTCCCCTCTATCCGGGTCTCTTTTCCATCAGCGCCACGCTCGACCCCACCCGTGAAAGCGAGGTCATCGAAGCCCTTCAAACAACCGTTGCCTCATGGGGCACACTGTCTTTTTCAAAAAGTGAAATCGAAAAGGCGAAACGACTGATGCTGGTGAACGAACTGTCGGGACTTCAATCCATGCACGGACAGGCGGCCAGCATGGCCGAAGGCCAGCTGTTTATGCGGGATCCACGCTATTCCGAATCCTATCTAGCACGCCTACAGGCGGTGACCGCCGCCGATCTCCAGGCTGTCGCCCGGAAATACTTCCACCCCGAAAACCGGGTCGCCGTCATTCTTGGCCCTGAATTAGGCACCGCCAGCGGAGCCCTCCCTTCGGCGATGAGCCAGCCCTCAGAAGTCATCAAGCGCATTCTCCCCAACGGCATCCCGCTGATCCTGCGGGAAGATCACCGGCTTCCCTTCATCTATGTCTGTGCGGCCTTTCTGGGAGGTGTTATCTCGGAAGATGAAAACACCAGCGGGATCAGCCAATTGATGTCGGATCTCCTCATCCGGGGAACCCCGCGCCGTAGCGCCGTGAAGATTGCACAAACCGTGGAAACCCTCGGCGCCGAGCTGTCGCCCTTCGCTGGGTATAACAGTGTCGGGCTCAGGGGCCGTAGCCTCGCAGGCGATGCCGACACTCTGATAGATGTGATGTTTGACTGCCTCGGGAATGCCGCCTTCCCCACCAATGAAGTGGAGAAGCAAAAAGTCGTCCAGCTGGCAGCCATCGCCGCCGAGCAGGAAGAGCCCATGAACATTGCCCGAAATGCTCTGAACGCCGCCCTCTTTGCCGGACACCCCTACCGCTTGACACCGCTGGGCACGACCCGCTCCGTGGCCGGGCTGGATCACGCCGCCCTGCGGGAGTATTACCGGCGACAACTGGTAACGGGAAATCTGGTGATCGCTCTGTTCGGCGACATCACAGCAAAAGATGCCGAGGCGCTGGTATCCCGATACATCAGCCGTATTCGCCGGGACGTGGCACCCGCCCGGCTTGGCGCGATTCCGCGCCCCGTGCTCCCCACCCGGCTTGAAAAACGCGAACCGCGCGAGCAATGCATTGTCCTCTATGGATTCCCCGGGGTCAGCCTTTTCGATCCACGCCGGGATCCGTTGGATCTCCTGGAAGCGGCCACAGGCGGAATGTCATCCCGTTTATTTGAGACCGTCCGGGAGAAGCGGGGCCTTGCCTACTTTGCCAGCACCACTCAGCGCTTTGGCCTGGATAGCGGGATCTTTACCCTTTTTGCAGGAACCCGGATTGATGCCCTTTCCCAGGTTGAAACGCTCATCCGGGAAGAAATTGAACGCGTGACCACAAAGGGGCTGGATCCGGAAGAGATTGCCCGGGCCCGGAACATGATCATTGCCGAACATGAGATGCGCCTTCAGGATAACGGCACTCTCGCCATGATGTGCGCTCTGGATGAATTATATGGCCAGGGCTTCAATCATGAATTCACCACCCGAAAACGTATTGAAGCCGTTACCCCGGAACAGATCAAAGCGGCCGCCGTATCCATTCTCTCGACCAACAAACTCGCCATCTCCGTAGTGCTTCCTGAAGCAGAAAAGCCGGAAACTCAGCCAGCGAATTGAAGGTCGTAGAGGCGCTTGTAGGTGCCGTGGGCTTTTAACAGTTCCTCATGAGTGCCCGATTCAACGATCCGGCCCTTTTCAAGAACGATGATCTTGTCGCAGTCAATGATCGTTGAGAGACGGTGAGCAATGGCAAAGACCGTGCGGCCCGCCATCAAGGTATGCAGCGCGGACTGCACAGAACGCTCAGACTCCGTATCCAGGGCGCTGGTGGCCTCATCAAGAATCATGACCGGAGGGTTGCGTAACATCGCACGGGCAATCGCCAACCGCTGCTTCTGGCCACCGGACAACCGGACACCCAGATCCCCCACCTTGGTCTCGTACTGCTCAGGCATCTCCATAATGAACGCATGGGCATTAGCCTGTTTGGCGGCCGAAATAATCGCCTCCCGACTCGCCTCCCGCGACCCATAACTGATGTTGTTCGCGACCGTGTCATTGAACAACACCGTATCCTGGGTGACGATCCCCATCAACCGCCGCAGGGAAGGAATCGTCATGTCACGAACATCCTTCCCGTTGATTTTCAAGGCTCCGCCCGTAACGTCATAGAAGCGGGGAATCAGACTGACAAGCGTGGTCTTACCCGAGCCCGATCCGCCGACGATCGCAATGCGCTGCCCCGCCGTCACAGCCAGCGACACCCCGTCCAGAATAGCCCCTTCTCCATAGGTAAACGCGATATTTTCAAACGCAATCGTTTCAATCTTCTCCTGAAATTCCACCGCATCCGGGCGCTCCTTCACGGAAACGGGAGTGTCAAGCACCTCAAAAATCCGATCTGCGGCAGCCACCGCCTGCTGGATTTGCAGGTGCATGCGGCTGAGCTTCTTGACCGGCTCATACATCATGAACAGCGCCCCGGCATAGGTCATGAACTCATTGTATTTCATTCCGAGCTTCCACACATAAATCAACACCAAGCTCACCCCGATGGTGGAAATAAACACAATGATCGGCTCCACGGCGGCATTGGCGCGAGCCACCTTGATGATCCGCCGGAAAAACGCATTGTTCTGTTCCTCAAACCGGCCCATTTCATAAGGCTCCATCCCGAACGCCCTGACAACGCGTACCCCGCCGATCATTTCCTGAAGAACGGACACCAGATCAGCCACCCGCTGCTGCGCCTCCCGCGTGAACCGCCGCACCCGCCGTCCAAATATCGCCACCGGCAAAATACAGATCGGAAACAACACCATGCTGATCAGCGCCAGCCAGGGGTCGATTACCAGCAACGCAATCACGGCAACAATCAAGGTCAGCGGTTGCTTAGCGACGTCTTCCACCACCACCGACACGGCGTTTTCAACGGCCATGGGATCATTGGTGGTCCGGGCAATCAACTCACCGCTTCGGCTTGAGACAAAATAGGATAACGACAAGGCATTAAGTTTACGGAACAGGGCATTTCGCAAGTCCATGACCACACGTGACCCGACCCATCGGATCTGATATTTCGCCATGTAGTCCGCCACCCCACGGATGATTCCCACAACGGGCAACATCAGAGCGGTAAAGATAATCAACCAATCCGCTGAAAAGTTCTTCAGAAGAAATGCCGAAAGTCGTGACTGAACCTCTGCGAGGCGTTTTTTGAACAATTCCAAGCGTCCCAAAGAGGGGCTGGCTCCGGCCTCAACGCGAGCAGGCAATGCCGTTTGCGGGGCGATGGATTCAACAGGCTGCCCATGCGGGATTTGAACGACGGCGACGGACGCAACGGCAGGCTTCCGCTCAAAGAATACAGGAAGCCCCTTGTTGACAAACAACAGAAACCCCCCGTTCGCAAGGGCATAAAGACAACCGAACAGAATTCCGAGTGAAACTCTTTTCCAATACGGGCGTGTGTAAACCAGCAGGCGCCGGTATGTGGCCATATCCCCGCTTTTGTTTTTTTCAGGTGCTCCCATGGCGGGTAAGAATCATGCCCGGAGGAGGTAATTTCAAGCGCAAACTTAGGAACCCCTGAAACCCACCCGGTAACGCCTCGTTACTTCTCCACCGGCACCACGATCCCGCGCATAATGACCTTCTGGCAAAGCACAAACACCAGGAGCGTCGGGATTGAGGCCAGAATCAGGGACGCGAACACCACCCCCTGCCCGCTGGTCGACTGCAACTGATACAACCAGGGCATGATCGTCCACATCCGCTCATCCTGACAAAGCAGCAAGGCCATCATGAAGTTGGTGTAAGCCCCGGTAAACGCACCCAGCGCCGTGACTGCGAGAATCGGCGTGCTCAGCCGCATACTGATCTGCCAGAACAATCTGAACTCCCCGGCTCCATCCAATTGCGCACACTCATAGAGCTCCTTGGGAAGCGAATCAAAGAAACCCTTGAGCAGAAAAATGGTGTACCCGTTCGCCAATCCGGGCAAAACCAGCGCGGCAAAAGTGTTTAGAAGATGAAACTCGCGCAACATCAGGAAGATGGGGATCTGCGTCACCATAGGCGGAAACGCCATGGTCAACATCAGAAACAACAGCACCTTGTAGGTCGACCGGGGCCGGTATCGGCTCAGGGCATACGCCGCCAAGGGATTGAATATCAGGGCACATAGCACCGAAAGACCACAATACAGCGCCGTGTTCACTAATGCCCGGCCATGACGGAAAATATAGTCACTGACGGTTAGAAAGTTGCGGGTTATGAATTCCCGGCGAAGTCCCTGAATTTGCGATTTGAACGCTTGGTAATGGAATTCCTGCTGGGGTGGCCGGATGTCGAGCCAGGAGGGAATGGCAGATTTAATATGGCGGTTCAAGGACCCAAGAGAACCGTATTTCGTCTGAAGCCAATCACGAAAACGGAAATCAACCGTGTCAAGGGAAAGAGCCTCGGCGGACAGAAGATGCAGAATTCCAGTTCCAGGATCGCGCCAACCTTGAAGAAACGACTCCCAGTCCGACAACGCCACCCCGCTCGCGGGGGGCTGAGCGGGAAATGGAACCTGCTCAAATCCGGAATAGGACGTTCCCTGCCGATTGTTTAAAACTGAAATGCCAAGATATTTGGCTTTCAGATAATCACGATAGGCAGGCGTCGCCGAGGCATCAGCCCGGATCCAGGCCAGACTCAAAATGCCCCGCACAAACCGCTCCCAGTCGTCACGCTCCAATTCCGAACTTAGCGCCGGATCAGGGAGCCGTCGAGTCAGGTGAATCTCACTCCAAGCTCGATAGGTGGTTCCATGGGCCCGGTTAAAGTCGTTCAAATCGCGAGTATACTGGTTCTTGAGAAACGCATGTTTATAAAACCCCTCGGCACTGAAATAATACCGGGACTCCACGGGTTGATTCCGGATAAAATCCCTTATCGCCCGGTCGAAGGCCCGATCTCCGCCGTGAACCCGCCGCTCAAGGCCATTTTGAGGCAACACGAAAAAGGCATTCCACCCCACAAACGTTGTTCCCATCACCTCATTAAGCTGAGTGATATCATCCCCGTAGGCCTGTTCCATCAGGTTCTTGAACTCCCTAAGCCCGGAAGGAATGGCACCCCTTGACTGGGGTGCCGCCAGATACCCGAGTTCAAAAGTATAGGCGGGCAAGTCTCCCGACTTCAGGAACTCCCGCCATTCCGAAACCAGTGGAGAGCCTTCGCCCGGCGGCTCAACTTTCTGAAATGTCGCCGCATCGCTGTCATACGCCCATCGCATCTGATTGAGCGATTCGTTGAAAAGCCCCTCGACATGTTTCCGGTAGAGAGCCGTCTCATCCGTCAGAAATTCCGGAATCACCTGTTGATCCGCAGCATCCACCGCCGACTTCGTGCTCCCCGCCAGCATCAGCAGAAACGGATACACCATGGTAACCGCGCCGACTGCAAGCAGCGCATACATGATCCCGATAAGCATCCGGGTCTTCCAGTGGCGCCTTCCTATGGGTGACAAAATGGGCATCGCTTATTGTCCGTTCGCTTTGAATTCAACCCTCGACAGCATCTTCAGCTGTTGCACCGTAAACCCGATCAAAATCACACCCAACATCCAGGCGGCGGCGGTGGCGGGGCCGAACTTGAGAAAGGTGAACGCCTTGTACCAGATATGCAATCCCGCTACCTCCGTATTGGCCGCACCGCCCGTCATCACCAGAATGTTACCGGTCGCCGCATAGAACGACCCTATAAACGCGCCGACAAAATTGATCAGGATCAGAGGCTTTAACACGGGAAACACCACAAACAGGATTTTATCAATGAAGGTTGCTCCATCCACATCTGCCGCCTCGTAATAATCATCCGGAATTCCCTTCAGGGCCGCCAGGTAGATCAAGCAACCTGGCCCCATCCCCGCCCATACCATGGGAATCACGCACGATAACATCGCCGTATCGGGATCCGCCAACCAATGATAGGCCTCAGGGACGTGCTGGAATAGACGCCCCGGTAGATGTGACAGCAACACGCCCAACGGTTCGCCACCGGGACACAGGATGGGCCAGGCCATCTGCCCCATCGTTACCAGAAGCAACACCCCGGCTCCAAAAAATCCCCGCCCCGCCCACCGCCGATCGTTCATCCACAGACGGCGGGCAAACAGAATCGACACCGTTAACAAGACAACCCCGACCAGCAGGAATCCTATGGCGGGACTCTTCAGCACCACCCCATTCAATACACCGTGTTCCGAGGGATCAAAGAACTCCTTCCAAAGCAGAATCGTGACTATTCCCGTCACCACGGCCGGCAAATAAAACACCAGTCTGAAAAATAATTTTCCTCGCGGTATTTCCTGAAGCAGTACCGCGAGCGCAATCGGAGGCAGGAACGTTAGCGCCAGCACCAGGAAACTATACCGGAACGAATTGAGCACCGCCTGCCACCACGCCCCGTCAAACAGCACATCCCCGAAATTATCCAACCCCACCCAGGTGGAGGCACCCAGTAATCGGTAATCCTGGAACGCCATCAACGAACCCCGCAGCAACGGCACATAATGCCAGAGAAAAACCGTTAGAATCGCCGGCAGGAGTAATAGCGCCACCCACATCACACGACGACGACCCCCTACCCGAACGCTTTCCGCAGGCACTTCACCGGGCGGCGAAAAAAGCCGGGTAATCTTTCTGAATCCAAGAACAAACGCCACCAAAATGCCTGCCAACATTACCCCGGCCACACTTCTTCGGATCAACCGATCTCGCGGCGAAACCACCCCCATCATCTGCTCGTTGGCCCGGCGCACCCCATCGCCCAGAAGCCCCTGCAAAATGTCCAACCGCCGCCCTTGTTCATCGGGCAGCTGATCCTTCAGCACCATGGTCTCCGCCTTCTGCAACGGCAGGGTCATCATCTCATAAGCCAGATTACTGTTTCCACCATACGGCTCCGGCTTTCCGGTTTCCATGGCCACATCAAACGTCCGGGCCCAGCCGGGGGGAGACAACCGTTCGATTTCCGGATACCCGAACAGTCTCAAATAGCGGGGATGGATGAACCGGCCCAAGCCACTTTCCACCATGACACGGGTCTTGATCGCCGTTGCCTCCCGGCTGTCATAATACCGCATATATTCCCAGGCGGCATCGCGCACCGCTGGCTCCTTGATGCCCGAAAAGAGCCCCATCATCATGCTATTCAATTCCGTTCCCCGATCCCCGCGCGGTCCCTTCGGGATTGGAACCATTCCGGTCACATCGGGATTGATGGTGGAAATCAGTTTTTCATCCACATACGCAAACCACATACCGATCTGGCCACGCTCCTGACGGGCGACAAAATCCCCGGTATCCTTGCATGAATAACCGCGTCGGATTTTCCCGTTTGAGTCCTCCCATTTCTCGGCACTCAACCGGATATAGAAATCCAACGCCTCGGCCGCCTCGCGGGAATCGAAGGCACACCGCCATTGCCGGGCCGTCTCGTCATACACCACCGCCTCGCCGCCGTAAGACCACAGGATGGGAAGCCAATAATGAGCCTCCTGTTTTCCCCGGACCAGAAAGAACCCATAGGTACCCGCCTCGGGATCCGTCAGCTTTTTGGCCGCCGTCATCAAGTCATCCAGCGTCCACTCCGAAGTGGGATACGGCATCCGCTTGGCATCAAAGAGATCCTTCCGGAACATCAGAACATTACCCATTGCCCCGCCATACGGGAGGGCCCAGACATGGGTTCCGCCCGGGCCGGGACGCCGGATCACCGGCCACAACTTGGGATTAATCCGGAACTCCTGCGCCTCCCGATCCATCGCCGAGAGATAGCCGTCTTCCGGCCGATCCAGCGGATACAGGAAATTATTGCGGATATAGGTTTCCGATTTTCGGAAATTGACATAGAGAACATCCGGGGCCAGCCCGCCGGCAATCGCAAGGAGATCCACCTCCACCCCCTTGACTGTAATGCCGGTAAATCGCTCCAATTCGACCGACACGTTGTCCCAGCGATACCGTCCGTAACGACCTGGATCCGCCTGGTACCGCGCCCGGTATTTTTCAGCGAACAGTCCGGGAAAATCCTTTTTGAAGGCGTCAACCGCTTCCACCCCTGCCCGACTGGCCACATCGGGACTCGAAGGATCAGGCAGATCAAACAACCTCACATGAATCACGGTTTTCCCGTCCCGTTCCTCAATCCAGCCTGCCGAGGCCCATTCCGCCGCCGAAAATGCCAACACCCCCATCAACAGGGGCGCCAACCATCGCGTCATCCAAAAACTCATCATAGTACCAAGTCCCCGTCCTTCAAATCGGCGCCGTCTTCCGCTTCAGCCATTCCCGGTCACTGGGATCCAACCTTGACGAGAGCTGGTTCCAAACCCGCCGGTGATAGCCGTTCAACCAATCCCGTTCTTCGCGCGTCAGAAGTGACCTCACAATAGGAGTGGTATCGACGGGACACAGGGTCAGGGGTTCAAATTTCAGAAATTCTCCGCATCCGGTCGTCTGATAAGGCTGTACCAACACCATGTTTTCGATCCGGATGCCGTACTGGCCGGGCTCATAATACCCGGGCTCAATCGTGGTCACCATCCCGGGTTTTAAAGCCGCGGGGTTCCACGCCTGACTGAATCCATGCGGCCCTTCATGTACATTCAAATAAGATCCCACCCCGTGCCCACTCCCATGCCGGTAATTCAAGCCCTCCGCCCAGAGCGGAAGCCTGGCCAGCGTATCCAAGTGGGTTCCTGTGGTTCCCGCCGGGAATCGGACGCGACTTAAGGCAATAAAGCCCTTCAATACCCGCGTATAATTCAAGCATGCCTGGCGCGGGACGGGCCCCAGCGCCACCGTCCGGGTGGTATCCATCGTTCCCCCGAAGTATTGCCCCCCGGAATCCACCAGAAGCAACCCTTTCCGCTTCAGTTTCGAGGAATGCCGGGAATCCGCCCGATAGTGAACAATCGCCCCATTCGACTGATAGCCGCAGATCGCCGGGAAACTATCGCCCCGGCACTCCGAAGCCTCACCTCGCAGGACGGCCAGTTTTTCTCCGGCTGAATATTCAGTAACCGGGGCCCCGGCCTGGATCGCACGCTCCAGCCAGGCCATGAACCGGACCAGCGCAAGCCCGTCAATCAGGGCAGCCTTGTGGAAATATTTCTGCTCAACGGGATTCTTCACCGCCTTCATCGTCGTCGTGATGTCCGGAGTTTCCTCGATCTTCTTTAAGGAAGCCGGCAAAGCATGGGCCAGCCAGTGACTGATCCGAAGCGGATTGTAAGACAAGGACTTCGATGACGGCAGCGTCTTCAGGTGCCCCGTAACGGCATCGTAGGGATAAAGGCTCACGCCTTCCCCCGCCAGTTTCTTTTTCAGCGATTCGGAAAATTTCGTCTCGTCAGAAAAAAGGCAGGCGCTTTTTTGCCCCACCAGGGCATAGGCCAAGACCACAGGACAATTGGCGACATCACTTCCGCGGATGTTAAACAGCCAGGCAATATCATCCAGCGAGGCGAGAAAAAGGTAATCGGAATTTTTTGCCGCCAGATGGTCGCGAATCGCCTTCAGCTTATTCCGGCGGTTCACGCCTGCATACGCCAGCGGATAATCCAGAGCCGATCCGGCGGGAAACCCCGGCCGGTCTTTCCAGATCCGGCTCACAAGATCGTCATGCATCCGCAGTTTGAGTTGCTTTGAAGAAAAGGTCTTTTCCATCTCCCGTGCCGCCTCGACGGAAAAAAGCGTTCCATCACACGCCACGGTCTGACCTTTTTTCAAATGGGCAAGAATCCATTCGTTCACCGTGGGAACACCGGGCTCCCGCCCTTTCAACAAGTGAATTCCGCTTCCCCGGAGTTCCTGTTCCGCCTGGATGAAATACCGGCCGTCAACCCAGAGCACCGCCTGCCCGGTGGTGATCACCAGGGAACCCGCCGAGCCGGTGAATCCCGAGATCCATTGGCGTGCGCGCCACCGGAGTGAAACCGTTTCGCTCTGATGGGGATCGCAGGATGGCACAATCAGTGCCGCTACCTGTCGAGCCGCCATGAGTTTTCTTAAAGCCGCGATTTTTTCAGATGTTGTCATGTGGCGTCGACATCCTTCTCTTTTCGATTAAGCCAACCCGCAATCTCAGCCGCCATCGCCGCCCCGATGCCGGGCACGGCGGCGATCTCCTCCTCACGGGCGTTGTGAAGTCGGCGCACCGACCCGAAATGAGTCAACAGGGCCGCCTTGCGTTTATCTCCCATCCCGGGAATCTCATCAATCACCGATTCTCGAAGGCGGCGGGCGCGCAGTTTCCGGTGATAGGCCAGGGCGAAACGGTGCGCCTCGTCCCGAATCCTTTGAAGGACATAGAGCGCCTTCGAATCGGCGGGAAACCGCAAGGGCACTGCGCTTCCGGGAACATGAATGTCCTCATAGCGCTTGGCAAGGCCAATCACAGGAATCTGTCCATATCCCACCCGATCCATTTCTCTCTGAGCGGCATTCAACTGTGGCAATCCGCCATCCACGATCAACAGGTTTGGCGCCACGCCCCCTTCAGTCCGCAACCGTTCAAACCTGCGCCGGATGACTTCGGTCATCATCGCCGGATCATCCGACTGGTGCACCGTCTTGATCCGGTAATGCCGGTACCGGGCTGGTGCCGGGACGCCCTCCACCGCGCAGACCTGGCTGGCGACCGAGTGTTGTCCCGAGATGTTCGAGATGTCGTAGCATTCCATCAATCGTGGCGACTGCGCAAGCCCCAGAGCCAGTCGAAGTTCCTCCACCCCGGCACGGGCATCCGTCGTCTTCATCTCGGGAGTTGAGAGCACGCGGGCGCGCTGGTTGCAGATTTCCTTCAACATCAGCCAGGTGTCGCGGAGAGCCGCAGCCTCCTCAAACTTATGCGCCACTGCCGCCTCCTCCATCCGCTCTCTAAGGGTGTGCAGCAACGTCGGGGTCTCTCCCCTCAAAAAGGCACACGCTGAATCGACCTTCTGACAGTAATCCGGCCGGGTAATGCGGCCGACGCAGGGTGCGGAGCAGTATCGCACGATGTCGTTGATACAATGCCGATGGTCTTCCGGTCCGGGATTCAAGGGGCGGCACTTCCGGAGCCCAAACGTTTTTTCAACAAAATCCATAGCCGCACGGGTGGCGACGGAATTGACATAAGGCCCGAGATAGATCGCGCCATCGTCTTTCCGAAGGCGAACGGCTTTAAACTGGGGCCAGGGTTCAGAGGGATCAATCTTCAGCATCAGGAAACGCTTGTCGTCCCTCATATCAACATTATAGCGGGGCTTGTAATCCTTAATGAGCTGCCCTTCCGTCAACAGAGCTTCGGCTTCATTGCGGGTGACCAAAATGTCAAAATCATCCACACTACGGATCAAACCCCGCAGTTTGGGATCTGCCTTGACCCAGGTTCCGGTTCGAAAATAGGACTGCACCCGCTTCCGGAGGGACAGTGCCTTGCCGATATAGATGATTTTTCCGCGTCGATCCCGCATCAGGTAGCATCCCGGCTTATCGGGAATCTCCTGAAGTTTTCGTCGAACTTTGTCGGATAACATAATCACGGCGACCACTTTACAGCAGAGCCCGCCGCGCAACAAGCATGGGGCGTGAGGCTGTTCGAAATAACTATTTCAACCTGAACCGGTATTTGTTAAGTTCGCGGCCTTTGACCAAAACCATAAGGAGTCGATAGCATGCCAAATATTACGCTGGGATGGATGGATTACAGCATCATGTTGATCTATGTCGGATTTGTGCTGGGCATTGGCCAGGCTCTCCGAAAATACATGAAGTCGAGCAACGATTTCTTCTTATCCGGTCGATCCATCCCCGCCTGGGTGACAGGATTGGCCTTCATCTCGGCCAACCTCGGCGCACTGGAGCTCGTCGGCATGGCGGCCAGCGGGGCCAAGTATGGAATGATGACCTGTCATTTCTACTGGATCGGCGCCATTCTCGCGATGACCTTCCTGGCTGTGTTCATGATGCCGTTTTATTACGGCTCCAAGGCGCGCTCGGTACCGGAATACCTGAACATGCGTTTTGACGGAAGGGTTCGTTGCCTGAATTCCATCAGTTTCGCCATTATGACGGTATTTGCGTCGGGTATTTCAATGAACGCCCTGGCCAAATTGCTGAATTCATTGCTCGGCTGGAACTACCATATGAGCCTTTGGATCTGCTCGGGCGTGGTACTGCTGTATGTCTTGAAGGGCGGCCTGACTTCAGCCATCTATACCGAGGTATTGCAGTTCTTTATGATCGTGCTGGGCTTCTCTCCTGTGGTCTACCTGGGCCTCAAGGATGTCGGCGGCTGGAGCGTGTTGAAGGAGAAACTGGCCGGCGTTGCCCAAAACCCCGCTTCTATCGGAGTCGGCGACAAGAGCTTCCAGCCGGATGCGTGGACAGGAGCCTGGAGCCCGATGATTCAAGGCGCCTCCGCCAATCCCATGGGCGTGGATCTCTTCGCCATGGTGTTCGGTCTCGGCTTCGTACTGGCCTTTGGGTACTGGTGCACCAACTTCCTTGTGGTTCAGCGAGCTATGGCGGCCAAGGACATGAGCGCGGCCCGGCGCACCCCCTTGATTGGCGCCATTCCGAAAATGTTCATTCCCGCCCTGGTTATTCTCCCTGGCATGATTGCCGCAGGCCTGGCCTTTACCGGCAAGGATGGGTACCGCCTGCCCCCCAAGATCATCGCAGAATCCGCCTATGAAAAAATCATTCCGGCTGTCAAAAATGCCGTCGCCACCGGGTTGACCGGTGAAGCCGCCGTACAGGAGGTGGCCAAGGCCGCCGGCATGAAGATGATCCCGGCCAAAGTGGACGAAATCATCAAAGCCGCCCCGACTCTGAGCGATGCCGACATCAAGGGCCGCGTGCAGAACGCCGTGGCCGAAAACGACTATGACGGCGTCATTCTCTCACTGGTCAAAAAATACTGCCCCACCGGGTTGCTCGGGCTGGCGCTGACGGCGCTTCTAGCTTCCTTCATGTCGGGCATGGCTGGAAACGTCACCGCCTTCAATACCATCTGGACCTACGACCTCTATCAGGCCTACATCGGGCGCAGCAAGAGCGATGCCCACTACATGTGGATGGGCAGGGCCGCCACCGTGGCAGGCATCCTGATCAGTATCGCCTGCGCCTACTTTGCCGCGATGTATAACAATGCCATGGACGTGATCCAACTCGTGTTCGGCTTCGTCAATGCGCCCCTCTTCGCAACCTTCCTACTGGGTATGTTCTGGAAACGGATCACCGCAACCGGAGCCTTCCTGGGTCTGTTGCTCGGCACCATGACCTCGGCAGCCTTCCATGCATTAACCCTCGCCACGGGGAATGCCCCCGGCGTCAAGGGTGGCTATGTGACCGTAATCCAGTCGTTCCCCAGTGAAATGGCCCAGAACTTCTGGCTGGCCTCATTCGCCTTCCTGACCTGCCTGTTCCTGACCACAGCAATCTCACTGGTCACGAAACAGACGAAAACCGATTCTGAGCTGACCGGCTTGGTATACTCCCTGACCCCGCGAATCAAGTCGGCGGATGAAGTCTGGTATATGCGTCCTGGAATTCAGGCGATACTCCTGCTGGCCGTGTGCCTTGTGCTTAACATTATCTTTTTCTAAACCTGAAAGGACTAAATCATGACACTCGATATCTGCTGGCCAATCGGACTGATGTTCTCCCTCGTGGGCGCCATGTTGACCGTTTTCGGACTCGTCACCCGTGCTTCCGAGGAAATGTACAAGCGTTCCCTCGACATCAACATCAACCTCTGGTGGGGCTTGATCCTGCTCGCCTTCGGCGGCTTGATGCTGTTCAACGCCTGGAAAAACTCCAAAAAGGTGAAGTAATATGAAAGCCGCACTCAACGACCTGACCATCCGGACCGACCTGATCCGGATCGCGAAACAAAAACGACTGAATATCACCGGCGGAACGATCCGCCGGACTTCCTCGCGTTTCTGTCTGGGCGTGGAGCACGGCGATTACAATGGCACCGAGTTATTCGGCGTTGGAACAGACCGGTTTATCTGGATGGCCTACAAGCCGAACGGAACGAACCGGTTCCGCCTTT
>CAMDCX010000037.1 GCA_945890715.1 PVC group bacterium
CAGCACCGGTTGTATGTTTCGGATACTTACTATGATAGAATCCAGATGTACGATCCCGTGAGTCAAGCATGGAGCCTTGTTGCTCCCAAGGGAAGCGCGACTGGTCAGTTTATGAAGCCGTTTGGCTTAACGGTGGACTCCATGGGGAACCTTTATGTAGCGGACCAGAATAACAGCCGGATCCAGAAGCGTATTGCGTCGAATAATGTCTGGGTGGTCATCGGATCCAATTCATTGGGAAGCGCAATCGGGCAGTTCCGGTATCCCGCTGACGTGGCTGTGGATTCGGCGCTCAATCTTTATGTCGCGGATTATATGAATGATCGGGTTCAGCGGTTGAGTGCCTCCGGGGTTTGGTCTATCTTTGTCACGAATGGGGTCGCCGCAGGACGCGTCATTCGTCCGACGGGAGTAATGGTAGATGGATCTGATGCGGTTTATGTATCCGATATGGGTTTGGATTCAAACTCGATGAGCCGGATCCAGAAATTTTCCAATAGCGGGGCATGGCTCGGCATTGTCGGCGACAATCAGGCGGCCTATGGCCGATTTAATGGCCCGGCGGGCATGGCCATGGGAGGCGGCAATCTATATTCGGCGGATGTTCTCAACAATCGGGTTGCAGCACTGTCGACGAACGGCTCCTCCTGGGCCACCCTGGTGGGGGGGGCTTCCCTAAGCGGTCCGGAAGATGTCGCCTGGGATCCGCGAGGTTACCTGTACATCGCCGATTCACTGAATAACCGAATTTTGATGATTCCGATACTTCCCGGCGTTGAAACCAATGGGGTTACTCCGGTTACGACGCTGATGTCCATCGGGACTAATACATCCTTCACGATCTCTTGGTATGGCCGTCTGAATTGGAATTATGCTGTGCAATATGCTGACACGCTGATGACGCCTTGGTATACACTGGCCGGCGGTTCCAACATTGTGGGGCTGGATGTGATGACAAATTATACGGACACAACGATCGTGGGAATTTCAAATCGGTTTTACCGGGTTATCGGGTATTGAAGAAGAAAGGGTTGAATCTATGACCAAACGACAGGTTTCTTTGGGCTTTGTTATCGCTGTAGTGGCGATTTCGGGACTATGGTGCGTTCAAGCTGAATATCAGGTCGGACTGACGCCCGAGGCTGAATTTGTAACCCTTTCCGATGTGGCGGCGCCGCCGGTATCTGGAGGTGCTGAGTCGATCGCCTCGGTCGACGCTGTTGTTCCCGTCCCCTCTGCAGATGTTGAGCCGATTCAAACCCTTACAGGAGCGGTTTCGGTGTCTGTCTCTGGCACGGCAACGAATATGGATGTCGCAACAGAAACGGTTCCTGTGGATTCCTTCCAAAGTTCTGAAAAACAGAACCTGATCTCTGTGGCCTTGGATGATGTCCCCTTGCAGGACGTGGTTCGGCTGTTCACCAAGATTTCCGGCGCGAATATCATCGCTTCATCTACCAATTTGCAGGGGAAAGTGACCGTTAACCTTCAGGATGTTGAGTGGAAGCCCGCGCTGGATTCCATTCTGGATATGTACAGTTTGATGGTGATTGAAAAAGTGCCAGCCTCATCCATCTACAGCGTGACAGTGAAACCGCCCGGAGCGGCAGACCCCATGATTTCTCAGTCGATATTCCTGAATCATGCCCAGGTCTCCAATGTGGCCGCCATTGTCACCCGGATGTTGGTGAAAGAGGGCATTGTCTCCGCATTTCCCAATGCGAATGCGCTGGTGATTCGGAGTACGGCGGCGAATATCAGCGAAATTCGCAAGGTCGTTGAAGAAATCGATCTTCCCCGCCAACAGGTTTACATCGAAGCCAAGTTTCTGGAATTAACCGATGAGGCCATCAAGGATCTGGGAATCAACTGGCAGGTGTTGGAGGGGTACGGAGTGGGACTAGCGACCATGAGCCAGACACTCACGGATAGTCGTAGTAAATTCAACGGACAACGCACGGGATTGGGAACCGTGGATTCAGATTTGCGAGCCGCTGGCGCCTCGTCACCTGGAGTCCCGGGATCGGGAGCAACGGACAGTCGATCTTCAAAAGATGTGCTCACCAGCGGAAATTCACTCTCCTTGAGCGATACAACTCTTAATGGGTTACAGTCAACCGTCAGCTCCTCATCCGGGCGCGATGTGTCGGACACCATCTCGAAATCCGCCAATTACTCCCGTGAATCGGAACGAATTGCCGGTCAGCATCTCTCCGATGTTCGCACCGCGGTTCTCAGTGCCGATGATTTTCGCGTGGTGTTGAGCGCGTTGCAGCAAATCAATGGCATCAGCGTGGTCTCCAATCCCAAGATCATTGTTGCCAATGAGGAGACCGCGAATATCAAAATCGGAAACAAGGAGCCGAATATCAAGGGAACGGTTACGCCAGGTCAGCAGGGGCAGGCAAATACCACCACCTATGCGCTGGATGAAAAATTGCCCTACTTCCAATACGGAATAACTGTCGATGTTACCCCGACCATCAATAGTCAGGGGAATATCCGAGTTAATATCGTGCCCACGCTCAGCCGTTTTATCAGCAATAAGACGTCCCCTGACAACAACACTTATCCCATCACCTCTGAAAAAACGATCAAGACCTCGTTCAGTCTGGAGAGTGGAAAGACAGCCGCCATCGGCGGATTGACCGAAACCGAAGAGCGCGATGAAGTGAAGAAAGTTCCGCTTCTGGGGGATATCCCCTTGATCGGGAAATATCTTTTCACCCACACCCATAAGCGGCGCACTCAAACGGAGACGATTATTTTTGTGACGGTGGGGCTTGCCAATCCCAAGACTCTTCAGCGGGACGAAGGATTACCCGAAGATACCACCCTGACCCAAAAGCATATGGAAGCCAAAAGGCTTGTAGCCAATCCTCGTGGCGGAAAAAAATCCAGCGAAAAGAGCGTGGAATTCATCGAATCCATCAAGACTCCCTAAGTCGCCGAAGCTTGCACTGGTTTCTTTTTTGATTTGCCTCGGGGGCTGGTTTTGATATGAACCACCTGTCAACAGCGTTTGGCTTGTTGACAATCAAACTCATCAGACGAGAAAAGGGATATATTATGAAATACGCGGGTTTCCTGAAGATTACAATGGTCGCCGGACTGGCGATGGGGCTTTTGACAATGGCGACTTCCGCGCAGGCGGAAGAAAAGGGAGATCGGCATCCTTTTAATATTTCCGTGTCACCCGGCTTTATGGACTTGGAGGGGGACTTCCCCACCAAGGATGGATTCGTCGGAACTGTCAAGTTGGGCTATGACCTGAATGACTGGTGGAGTCTTGAAGGTGGCATTTTTATCGCGCCGATTCTGAAGGCGCAGTACTACAATCACCAGAACCCGGACGGAAGCTGGGTTCGTATTAACCGTCTTCAGCAAGAGGCGGGTGTTGATGAAACAACGGGTTACGGCCTGATCGGTGACGCCTTGTTTCATCCGACCCCCTGGAAGCGTGTGGATCCCTATCTGGCCATTGGCGTCCAGGCCATCGGCTTTACGGATGACATGAAGGATCATGATCAGTTCGGGCTCGGCTTGCGCGGTGGCGCGGGCGTGATCTACAACATCAACGATTCCTGGGGCGTCCGTGCGGACTATCGCGCGGCCTTCGGAAATGGTAGCAGCAAGGGAGTGGTTAGCTCTATCACCGAAGTCGGTGTGCGCTATGTTTTCGGCGCCAATGTTTCCCCTAACTTCGTGGTGTCCGGCGGCCCCAAGGACAGCGATGCCGATGGCTTGACCGATGACGAAGAGGCGAAGTTGGGCACGAATCCTCTGGATCCTGATACGGATCATGATCAACTCGGTGATTTTGACGAAGTGCGGAAGTATCATACGGATCCCCTTAATCCCGATACGGATTTCGACGGGCTTAAGGATGGTGCCGAAGTTTTCAATTACACGACGGATCCCCTGAATCGCGATACGGATGGGGGAAGTGTGGCGGATGGGCATGAAGTGATCGAGGATGGAACGGATCCCCGCGCCGGACATGGTGCCGATGACCTTCAGTTGTTCGAGTTGAACATCCAGTTCGACTGGAACAAGGACATCATCAAGGCGGAATATTTCAAGGATCTTGATATCATCGGGAAAGTACTGTCCCGTGATTCCGCCGCCACGGCCCGCATTGAAGGGCATGCTGACAAGCGCAAGCTGTCGCGTGCGGATTACAACCTGAAGCTCTCCGAGCGCCGCGCCAAGGCGTGCTTAACCTATCTGGCGGCCAAGTGGAATGTCGCTCCATCCCGGATGGTTGCCGTTGGATACGGGTTCAGCCGTCCGAAGGCCAAGAATGATTCCCTAAATGGGAATCCGGTTAACCGTCGCGTGGAGGTCTATATCCGTAAGTCCGGCCAGGCGGAACCCGCGGCACCCCTGTCCCAGGTTGAAGTCAATAATGTCGGTGCGGTGATTCCGGTTACAGCGCCCAAGGGTAAATAAGAAAAAGTCGATGCTGAAGGCCCGGAACAGTGATGTTCCGGGCCTTTTTTTCAATCATGACTGATACTCCCGCCATGTCGATGCGACGCCGGATTCGTGCCCGGTTTGAGGTTTTGGCGTTTCACCTTGCCGGGCGTCTGATTCCCGCCCTTTCCAGGCGGTCTATTATGACCCTGGCGCGCCTCTCGGGCCGTCTGGCATGGCATGTGGCCCGGCGGGAACGGCGTGTCGCCTTGGCTAATTTGGACCTGGCCTTCGGGTCTGCATTGTCATCGGACGAAAAGCGGAACCTTGTTCGAAAGTCATTTTCGACCTTTGTACTGACCGGCTTGGACTATTTTTGGTTTTCCCGGGATCGCGAAAAACGCATGGCGAAGTGGGTTGTGGTTCATGACGCCAATTGGCCCTGGATGCGGCAGGGTGCCACAATTGCCGTGACCGCGCACTTTGGCAATTGGGAGATTCTAGGCTGGCTGACAATCCAACATGGCTCGAAGATTGCCAGTGTCGCCAAGCCTGTTAAAAACCCCCTGATTGATGCGGAAATCAACCGAATGCGCACCTTGTCCGGACAGCGGATTATTCCCCGGGAAGGGGCGCTCCGGTCTTTGGTTCGGGTCTTGCGTGAAGGAGGGACGGTTGCGCTGTTGTTGGATCAGGATACCCTGCCTGCCGAAGGCGGCGTTTTCGTTCCCTTCTTTGAGGTTCCCGTTCCGGTCTCTACGGCGGCGGCAGGACTGGCTTTGAAGCTGAAAGTCCCGATCCTCATGGCGTTCTGCGCCAGCAACGAAAAAGGGGTTTATCATTGTCATACCCGTGAACTGCTGTTGCCGGAAGACATGGAGGGAATGACTTCCGAGGAGGTGACGATCCGCATTACCCGTTATCTGGAAAACCAGCTCCGGGACGATCCGGGGCATTGGCTTTGGACCTATAAGCGCTGGAAGCGCCGTCTCCCCGAGTTTGATCCCTCGCGCTATCCCTATTACGCGGATTGCTGAAGCCGGTCGCTTGTCCGAAAAGAGAAGATTACCACCCGCTTCGCTGGAGAAAACGGAGGGGATCGAGAGAGAAGAAAATGTTGCGGCATTTGTATGCGGCGTGTACCCCGCATAAAAATGCCGCAACACCTCTGCTCTTCCCTCTCCCTCCTCCGTTTTCTCAAGCGAAGCGGGTGGTGATTTTGGTTATGGATAGTTATTTGGGGGAGACTGCGATTGAGGTTTCTGTTTTTGGAACCGTTCTCCAGCGGCGATGAACCCAGATCCATTGATCAGGATACTCCCGGATTACATCCTCAATGATTTTGGTGTAGAGCTGGGTGTAGTGGCTGATGGTTTCCGGCTTCCGGTCAGGTGGCGGCAGGATAGGAGCCATCACCTTGACCCGATGGTGTCCATTTTCAAGCCGGATCATGAAAACAGGAACAACGGCGGCGCCCGACTGGGCCGACATATAGGCGAGACCCGGACTCGTGCAGGCGGGTTTGCCGAAGAAATCCACGAAGAGGCCCTCCGTGTCGATCATGTTCTGGTCGAGAATGAAGGCCACAATTTCGTTTTTACGCAAGGCGCCCAGACATTGCCGGTAGGAATTATGGGCAGGCACGAACTTCAGTCCGAATCGACTCCTGGCGGCCATCCACCAATCGTTGATCGCTTTGTTCTTGATGACTTTCGTGATGATCGTGGTGGGATAGTTAAATTTGGGGGCTATGGTGCAGAGCAGGTCAAAGTTCCCCACATGGGCTGTCAGGGCAAGGGCTCCTTTTCCTGCGGCAAGGACTTCCCGCAGGGGCGCCTCGTTATCCCAGGTGACATAGTCCTCAAGATAGGCTGTGGTGACGGTGGGCATGCGCATTTCTTCAGCCGCATTCATGCCGAGATTACGGTAAACCTGATTTAAAAGGCGTTTGCGTTCGTCATCGCTTTTTTCGGGAAGGCTGCGCTGAAGGGCTTCCGTTGCATCCCGGCGATGATGCCGGATTACGGCTCCATAAAACCAGCCGAGGGCACTTCCCAATGCCAGCGCCTGGTTTAGGGGCAGCGCTCCGAAAACTTTGCTTAAACACTTGAGTAAGACTGAAAGCATGATCTCGGCAATTTATTGATTAACGAAGGTTTGGTCAAGCAAGGGGACTATTTGCGCATGACGCGATAGGGGCCGCGTTGAAAGATGCAAATTTCATCCAATGCAGGCTGGGGTACCAGCGTGTCGGTATAGATCAACAGGCTTCCTGTTTCGGAGGGGGGGCGTGAGGAGAGGGGGGCGGGCCAATAGCCGGCTTTGATATACAGCATGCTCTCGTCAACAGCGGATAAGGCGGCGGAATAAACGGTGGCGGGATTCTGTCCGCTCGCCCAGTCGACCAGAGCCGACAGCGACGGATCGGGCGGAGCTTGAAATCGAATGGGCAAGACTGAAATGATGAATGCTACGATCATGATGACGACGGCGGTTAATCCCAACTTTCGGCGATACCACTTTCTCAAGCCCTGCCAGGGCAGGGTGGTCAGTCCATAGCCGCCGAGGATGGCCAGCATGGGGTAAAGCGGAAGCGCATAGCGGGGACGTTTGTCAGGGAACAGATTGATGGCAATCGCCCATGTCAGAAGCCAGATCAGAGCGAGGGTGAGGGCATTACGGTGATGACGCGAAAGAGATCCCCGGATCCATCGGGCAATACCACACACCAGGAGAATCATCCACGGCCAATAGGTCTTTCCGTTCTCAACCGCATAGTACCAGATGGGTTTATTATTGATATGCCCCTGCATCCGTTGAACCACCTCATGGCCGAAGTACTGGTTGATGAAGAGTTCCCCGTGAAGCATGGCCATGGAGAGATGCCAGGGTAAAGCGATGGCCAGGGTCACTCCCAGGAATCCGATGAAATCCCGGACTCTCAGAAATTTGAATGACCTCCCGGTGAAATACCAGCCAATGAAAATGCAGGGAAGCAAAAAGGCCATGAGGGGTTTACAGAGGAGGGCGAGCCCCAGGGGGATGCCCGCCAGCCAGACCCAATGGCGGCGGTGGGTGTGAGCGGCGGCAATCCACAGGGCGGCGGCCGCCAGCATGAAGAAGAGTTGCCACATGTCCAGGGAGATTTCCCGTGTGCGGCGAAAAAATTCATAACTCAGGGCGAGAATGGTGCCAGCGGCCAGGGCCGTGGTACGCCCCATGAGGCGGCGTGTCATGAAGACGGTCAGCAGCACACACCCTGCCGCCGCGAGGATGGTGGGGATGCGAACTACCGCCAGTGTGATTCCAAACAGGTGGAGAAGCAGGCCGTGAATCCAGAAAACAAGGGGGGGCTTATTGAAATACGGGACGGCCGGGTGTTCATGGAGGCTCCAGAACAGGCTTGGAGTCCGCCAGGCTTGAAGTCCAACGGCTCCGTAATGGGCCGTTTCCACTCTGAAATCTCCCTGTTCCAAATGCGGTAAAGTCACCGCAAAAAGCAGCAGGAGGGGAATACTGTAAATCCAAAATGTTCGTTTCATTCGTGTTGATAACGGGAAGATATTGCATCTGGCTCCCGCTTGCACTAATTTTTCACTCCATGAAGCAGATTCTCATGAAGACCTCCATTGAGCAAAAGGCGTTTTATGCGCTTCTGGCCACGGCCTTCACGATCACGTTTTCAATCGCGCTGGGGCAGGTGTTCGCAGGGCTCTGTTTTCTATTGTTTTTGATCGGGGTCGTCCAACGACAAATCCGGATTCACCTGCCTTCTGTGTTGCTGGCGGCAGGCGCGTTCATCGGTCTGGCCATCCTGTCATCCGTATGGGGCGGAGCGTGGCATGGACTATGGCAACGATGCGGGAAAATGGGCTGGTTCCTTTTGATGCCCGTGGCCGCCTCCCTTCTGATCCAGCCCGAGCGTGAACTGAAGCTGATCCGGTCATTCTTGGTCGGGTGTGCGGTGCTGGGCATCAAGGATCTTGTGCTCTATCCCGTTTTGGCCTGGCGTAAGCCGGTTCCCGACTTCCTGACAGCCTTGATTGACAAGGGCTCCATGACGGATGGGCAGATGTTGATGTTGGGGGTGGTGGGGGCAACGGCTCTGCTTCTGGCCACGATTAAGGCGGGGCGCAGGGCGCCTTGGTGGGAGTGGGCGGTTCTGACGATGCAGGTGGCTGGGCTGCTGATTAACTTTAAGCGGGGGTCGTGGTTCTGCGCGATTATTCTCGTCGGTGTGGCCATTTTATGGAATTTGCGCTGGCGAGCCTGGATCCCGGCGATGCTGGTGATTTTTTTGTTTTTCATGATTCCGCCGGTGCATTCTCGGCTCGGGCAATTAAAGCGGGAGTTTAACGTGGAAGGCGGAGGACGTCTTACCATGTGGTTTAAAATTGCCCCCGCCCTCATTCGGGAACATCCTCAAGGCGTGGGCTATGGCTGTCTGACCAATGAGATGATGCGCGATGTTTTCCAACGGGTCGAGCCGAACCGGAATCACCTGCATTCCAATTGGGCGCAGGTGTTGGTGGAAACCGGGTGGGCGGGGTTGGGCCTGTATTTAATCTGGATGTTCAAATCGGTGTGGGATGGCGTCCTCCGGGTGAGGCGGACTCGCGGTGGGGGGGTGGACGGACGGGTGGGGGCCGGGGTGGCTCTGTTGCTACTGGCAGGCCTGCTACTGAACGGGGTGGTTGAATATAACTTCGGGGATACGGAAATTATCTTTATCTACGCGGTGATTATGGGATGGCTCGCGGCACGACGTGGCGAGGAACCCCTTCCGGGCTAGGGACTATCATTCTTCTGAGATTGCCGTTTTTTCCTGAAGAAGTTCTGAAGCATATCGCGGCATGGCTCTTCCAGAATTCCCTGCAAAATTTCGGGCCGGTGGTTGAGTTGCGGGTGGTTCAAGATGTTGAACACCGAGACAGCACCGCCCCGCTTGGGATCCGCAACCCCGAAGACAACCAGCGGAATACGAGCCAGAACAATGGCTCCTGCGCACATGGGACAGGGCTCCTTGGTGACGTAGAGAATGGTGTCGGTCAGGCGCCAGTCGCCCACGGCCGAGGCGGCCTGGGTAATGGCGATCATCTCCGCATGGGCTGTCGGATCCTTGAGCAATTCAGTTTGGTTGTGGGCCCGCCCGATCACCGTGCCGTCCTTGACAATGATGGCCCCGACAGGTACTTCGTCGGCATCGGCGGAACGTTGAGCCTCCCGCAATGCCAATTGCATAAAGTAGGCGTGGCCTTTTTCCATCAAACTGTCCGCGACGGGGTTCAGAATGCGGTCATTTCATCGTAGAATTTGACGATGTCGTGGGTGTTGCCACTTTCCATGAACTGAATGGCTTCCCGTGGATGGCGATTCAGGATGCCGCTGATCATGTAGGGAATGCTGTAGCCCCAGAAAAAGTCCTTGCGAAGGGGCTCAATGGTTTCCTGGATGCATTGCAACAGGGGCCGGATGCGGTACTTCGGGTTGTGAAGAAAACCGAGCAGGAGTTCCATTTGACAATTCCCCGCGCCCCGTCCGAGCCCGGCCAAACTTGCGTCCAGATAATTGGCGCCGCAGATGATCGCCTCGATGGTGTTGGCGTAGGCCAGCTGGCAGTTGTTATGGGTATGGATTCCAATCTGCTGGTTTCCGGCCTTGGCGAACTTTTTGAATTTGTTCATCAATGCCCGGATTTGCTCGCTGTAAAGCGTTCCGAAACTGTCCACGAGGTAAACGATATCCACATCCGACTGGCAAAGGGCTTCCAGCGCGCCATCCAGTTCATATTCCGGAACGGTGGAAATGGCCATCAGGTTGACCGTGGTCTCGTAACCCTTCTCATGGGCATCCTTGATCATTTCCAGCGCCATGGGGATCTGGTGGACATAGGTGGCGACGCGGATCATGTCGATCACGCTTTTGTCGCGCGGGAGGATGTCCGTTTTGTAATCGGTGCGCTCGGCATCGGCCATGACGGAGAGCTTGAGATCGTCCTTTTTGTCGCCAACAACCTGCCGGAGGACATCCTCATCACAGAATTTCCACAGACCGTTTTCCGTCTGGGAGAAAACCTTCTTCGATCCCTTGTAGCCGAGCTCCATGTAGTCAACACCCGCCGCGCAGCAGGTCTGGTAGACCTTCTTGACCAAATCGATGTTGAATTGGTGATCGTTCATTAATCCGCCATCGCGGATTGTCACGTCCATGACCTTGATTTCAGGGCGGAATGAAACCCACCCTTTGCTTCCGATTGCCTGTTCGCTGGATGTCATGAGAGCCTCTTTCTTAATAAAAGGGACACATTGAGTCCATTTTAGGTCAGTTTGTCAATCCAGATTGATTCCGGATCCATCGCGAGAAGAATGCGTATGGGGGGCTGCGGTGTCCGACGGGTGTGAAGGGGGGGGGCGGGTTGGTAAGAAGGCGACGCAGACTTTCCGCCGGCTTTTCCGGGTCGAACTCCCCCGTTACAGTCATTCCATAGGTTCCAATCCAGCATTCTTCGCCTGCCAGGGGAAGAGGATCGGAGCCGCCGATGATCGTGCAGCCGCGCTGGGTAGCCATTTTCATGAGGCTCGGTAACGGCCAGAAGGTAGGCCGAAGCCCTGTGTCGCCGATGAGGAAACTTCCACCCGGTTGGGCTTCAATCAAAGCCTGGATCCGTTTACCGCGGCTGAAAAACCATTTTCCGGGCGACCAACTGAGAACCGGTACGGCATTTTGTGCCCGGATCGCCTGGAGCGTATCTTCCGAAGACAGGCCGTTTTTGATGGAAACATCCTGGCCCAGTGCCAGAATCTCCAGCTTTTCTGCGGTGACGATCTGCCGTCCTGCAATGAGATACCCCATGATACGCTCGTGTTTCCGGATAGTGATCGCGCCCGCATCCGGTCCGGCCACCAGTGTGAAGGGACCGTAGTGGCAAGGGGCACTGTGCTTCAAAACTTCCTGATAGAACCGGCATGAGTGGCTTTCCGCCAGAAGGCCAATGAATACAGCACTCGCCCCGCCGGATGGGGAGGTAAGTTTCCCCAAATTGTCCAGAAGGCAGTTTAGTGCCCGGGCCACATCGTATCGGGGGTACAGATGCAGATGTCCGTCGATGACGAGTTGAGTGAGCGTTGATCCCATGGAGAGGTTATAAGCTACCCGGCGGGCATGATCAATTCAAACTCCATCCATTTTTGCGACCTTGACGGAGGCGGCTTCCGGCCTGTTTAATGGATTGCTTCATGAGTGATCATCGTAAATCAGCAGGCGTGGTGGGGTTGGCTGTGATGGGATCCCGAATTCTGGGTCTCGTTCGCGAACAGGTTTTTGCAGCCATGTTCGGAACCGGAAAATGTCTGGATGCGTTTCTGGCGGCGTTCCAGATTCCCAACTTGCTTCGCGATCTGTTTGCGGAAGGGGCCCTGTCAACAGCCTTTACAACGACCTTTACCAAAACCCTCGAAAAGGAGGGGGAATCCCCGGCCTGGCACTTGGCCAGTCTGTTGTTCAGCGCCATGCTCGTGATCATGGGCGGGATTTGCGTAGTCGGTATCGCGGCCAGTCCACTTCTGGTTCAAATCACCAATTTCGGCTTTCATGAGGTTCCCGGGAAATTTGAGCTGACCGTTACACTGACCCGGATTCTTTTCCCTTTTATCATGCTCGTTTCGCTGGCATCGGTGGTGATGGGCATTCTCAATGCCCGGTTTATTTTTGGCCTGCCCGCGTCGGCCTCAACGGTGTTTAATTTTGTTTCCGTGGTGGGTGGCGTATTGCTGGCCTTTGTATTCGACCCACAGACGGACTGGCGGCATCCCAACTTTTCCGAGCGGGCCTTGTATGGGGTGACCTTGGGGGTCATGCTGGGCGGACTGGCCCAGTTGGGGATGCAATTGCCCTCGCTGTGGAAGCTGGGGTTCAGGTTCCGGTGGACTTTGGATTTCAGCAATCCCCGCCTGCGCCAGGTCTGGGCTCTGGCTTGGCCGAGTATGATTGCCGGTGCGGCCGTTCAGGTCAATGTTCTGGTGAACGGGATGTTTGCCTCTGAAATCAACGGAGCGCGCGGCTGGTTGAATTGTGCCTTCCGCCTGATGCAGTTCCCCATCGGGGTTTTCGGGGTTGCCATTGCAACCGTCACCCTCCCGGTCGTGGCTCGCCTGCATGCCCGTTCCGATATGGGTGGAGTCGGTAAAACCATTGAGGAATCCCTGCGACTGGCGTTCTTTCTGACAATCCCGGCAACGATGGGGTTGGTGGTCCTGGCACCCGATATCATTCGTGTCATTTATGAGCACGGTAAATTTAATTCAGCTGACACATTTCTGACCGCTGACGCCCTGCGTGCGTTTTCCATCGGACTGTCCGGTTATGCCGCGATTAAGGTTCTTACCCCGTGTTTTTTTGCGCTCGACCGGCGCCGGACACCGCTGATGGTCAGCCTCGTGGGAATTGGGCTCAATTTAGTGATGAACTTCACACTGGTGAAATATTTCCATATGGGGCATGTGGGGCTTGCGGCCAGCACCGGTTGCCTGGCGCTAGTCAACTTCCTGCAACTGGCTCTTTATCTCCGGGCCGATGTGAATTACGGAAGTTGGCGACGCTGGTTCCGGTATGCCTTGGCGATCGGCATTCCTGCCCTGGTCTGTGGTGGTGTGGTGTTGAATCTCAAGCACTGGCTGGCCGGGTTCGGACAGACTTTTCCCTGGCTGGTCGGGGCGTTAGCCGTCGAGATTGCCGTAGGCGGACTGGTTTATGTCGGGCTGACCTGGATTTTCCGGGTGCATGAAACCCATACGCTGGCGAACGCTGTCCGGCGAAAGATGGTGGGATCGTGACGAATACTAATATCCCTACATCCTCCAGGTGGATCGCGACCTCCGGGCGCGATCAGACGCCGCCCGGAGGTCGGCGTTCACCAAGTGGATGTGAAGACCGTGATAAGACACTGATTCATGGACTTTCGCGACTTGAATTGGGTGAGGCTTGTAAGGGGCTGGGGGTTCCGTCATACCGGGCCGGGCAGATTTGGACATGGCTTTACGGACAGCGCGTGACCGATTGGGCCGAGATGAAAAATCTCCCGGTTTCCCTGCGTGAAACACTAGCGGGACAATTCGACCTCGTTTCCGTTCTCAACAGGAAAGTTGAAGGATCTCCGAATGGGACACGGAAAATTCTCGTTGGACTGCGCGACAGGGAATGTGTGGAGGAAGTGCTAATTCCGGCCGGGAACCGCAGGACCGTCTGCGTATCCAGCCAGGTCGGTTGTCGGTTCTCCTGCGTCTTTTGCGCCAGCGGGAAGGGCGGCTATGTCCGGAACCTTGACGCCGGCGAGATGGTCGGCCAGGTTTTGCTCGCCTGGAAGGAGTACGGCGATCGCCCCTCCAATATTGTTTTTATGGGAATGGGCGAACCCTTTGACAACCTTGACGCCGTTCTGAAGGCCATTCGTATTCTGAATGATTCGGACGGGATTAATATCGGTGCGCGCCATATGACGGTGAGCACCAGCGGGGTGATCCCCGGTATCGAACGATTAGCGAGTGAGGGGATTCAAGTCGAGTTATCGGTGTCGCTCCATGCGCCGAATGACGCGCTTCGAAGCCGTCTGATGCCGGTTAACCGGAAGTACCCACTGGCGGAACTTTTGGAGGCCTGCAGGCGATATGTCGCCACCACGAAGCGGATTATCACGTTTGAATATACGCTCATCCGTGGCGTGAACGACAGCCGTCCTCAAGCACTGGAGTTGGCGAAGTTGCTTCGCTCGGTTTCCGGTCGGGTCAATCTGATCCCGCTGAGTCCGGTCGAGGGGTTTGAGGGACAGGCACCGACGTCCGGCACGGCGGAGATGTTTATCGAGGTGCTTGGCAAGGCCGGGATTAATGCTACCACGCGGTTATCCAAGGGAACGACGATTGACGCTGCCTGCGGGCAGTTACGGATGAGGGCGTGTGGGGGAGACTCCAGGAAGACACTAGAATGAAGATCACGACACAAACGAGTTCACGGGCGGTGGCGGCCGGCATGATTGCACAGTGGATGGAGACGGGAGATTTTCCCGACAGGATGATGACCCGTGTGCATTCAGACCGCGGCTTTATCATGGAAGTCACATACGGGGTGGTCAAATGGAAGCGGGAATTGGAATGGGTATTGAAGCAATGCATGAAGCAATTGCCCGCCATTCCGTTGCGCGCCCACCTGATGGTCGGGCTTTACCAGTTTCTTCACATGGATACCGTGGAATCGTATGCGGCGGTGAATGAAACGGTAGAAGCGGTTAAGGCGGAGTTCGGCCAGGCCGAGGTCAACTTTACCAATGGCGTTCTGCGTCGTGTCCTGCGGGAGAAGTCGCTTGTTCTTGCCGCCCTGAAGGCCCAGCCGGCGGGAGTCCGGTTATCGCACCCGGAAATCCTGATCAAGCGTTGGACCGCTTCCTTCAGCGAGGCGGAGGCTGTGACGTTGTGCGAATGGAACAATACCCGGGCGGCGGTCACGCTCCGTTTGAACACGAACCGTATCCAGATGGCGGACTTCAGGGACAGGTTGGCCTCGGAAGGGATCCGGATTGAGCCCCATGGGTTTGATCCTGCCCGGTTCTGCACTCTGGCACGCGGAGTCAGCGTGGAGGACATCCCCGGATTTGAGGATGGCTGGTTCATGGCCCAGGATCCCTCGACGATCATGGCTGTGGAGCTCTTGGATCCCAAGCCCCAGGAGCGCATTCTGGATGCCTGTGCGGCTCCGGGCGGAAAGACCGTGGCCATTGCCGAACGCATGGGCGGCGGCGGAACCCTGACGGCCATGGATATCCATGCTGACCGGATGGGGTTTCTGCATGACAACCTGGCCCGGATGAATCTGGAGGGTGTGCGGGTGATTGAAGGTGATATGGCCGCCTGCTGCCAGAGTGGGGGCGGGGTTCCCGAACTGGCCGGTCTTTTGTTTGACGGCATTCTCGTGGATGTGCCCTGTACGAATACGGGGGTTCTGCGGCGCCGGGCGGATGCGCGCTGGCGATTTTCGCCGGAGCGGCTGGCTAAAGTTTGCGAAACCCAGCGGGCCATCCTGAATGGGGCGGCCGAACGGGTTCGGGTCGGAGGGCGGATTGTTTACAGTACCTGCAGTCTGGAGATCGAGGAGGATGAGGGAATGATCTCATCCTGGCTCAAGGATCATTCCGGCTTCACACGGGGAGCTGAACGCAAGCTTTTCCCGCCCCGCGACGCGGTCGACGGCGCCTTCGCCGCCGTGCTCAAACGAACGGCTTAATGGAGTTTCGGTGTTATCGCTTTGTCTTGAGCCGGTAGAAATATCCGGGCGTGGCGTTTTGAACATTGTCTGTGTGAACATTGTCGGGGGGTGTTGCCGTAATGCAGTTTACCAGAGGGAAAAACCCGTCCTGCGAAAGGTTTGTGGAACGTTCCAGCGTATAAATCTGATTGGACGAACTGTTCCATTGAATCACAAATCCTGTTCCGACAATCTGGACAGTCCCCTTTATCGCAAAAACAGAGGCAGAATTCGACGGACTCGTTCCAGCTAGATACTCATTCCAGTCACTCATTCCATCGCCATCGGAATCCCCATCTCTGAGCACTGTGTAAAGATTTGTCACCGCTGTTGCAGCGTCATAATTCCCATCTCCGGCTTGATTTGCCACAATCTCAACCAAACCATGCGAGGTGAAAAAAAGACCCGTTTCGGAAACCGTCGCCCATAGGGCATGGGATGCAAAATTCACATCTAGACCACTTGAGGTGGTTGCGCTCAATGATACCGAATTGGACTCCACGAGCACGGAACCATTGGCAGGCAAAAATTGTGTGATGGTTTGGCTCGCCTTTTGAATGATCAGATGAAGCACGATATCCTGAGGGGTATTGGTGGCTGTGGGCGCAAACACGTGATTGGTGAGCGAATAGACACCGGCGGTCAGTCCGACCATACTCACCACGCCACTGACCGTGACACTCGCCCCGGCCTCCACGCGTCCTGTGGATGGGCTCTGGAAAAACCATGTGGTTTCACCATCGGCCACCACATTTGAGAAAACAAAACCAGCGGTGCCGGTATTGGTAATGACAAATCCTTGTGGAAGGGGATCCGATCCGCCATAGATGCCGGTGTAAGTAAGTTGGTCAGGCGTCACTTCAATGACGCCAGTATCAATATACTCCTCTTGCTCCGCGCTCACCGAAACGTTCCCAGCCGCATCCTGCGAACGAACCCGATAGAATAAGGTTTTCCCGCCGACGGATTTCCAGTCCAGATTCAAGTCAGATGCCCATCCTTCGTTTGTCATCGTCATGTCTGTGTAGATTCCGGCGTAGGTATTTTCTGACAGGCGATACTCAATTCCGGGCTTATTCGTTCCCAATCCACACACGGTAGTATCAATTTCGATCATGATCTGAATCGTTTCCGTCGTTTCGGCGGTTACATTGGATGGTGTTTGTGACCAAGCCAAATAGGTGGGAGCGGTTCCATCAATCCAAAAGGGGCCAAAACTGGTGCTCATGCCCCAGTTTCCGACATTGTCCACGGCGCGTAAGGCCAGCCACCAGTTTGTCCCATCGGCCAGTGCCTCACTCGTTCCATTCGTTCCGGTCGTCATCACAACCATGGGGGCTAATGCTGATCCTTCGTTGGTGAACGCATATCCGTACCCTTTAATGCCCATCCCGGCTCCATCACTCACTATCCAGTGTGCAAGAATGTTCCGATTGGTTGACCACACTCCGACCATGGGGGTTGAACCTGCCAAAACACCCGCCCGGGGAGCCTGATTATCAACGCAGAACGGAGTGCTGGTTACAGCACTGCTCCACAAGATCCCATTCCAGGCGCGGAGCCGAATCCGCGTGTTGGTGGACAGCGCAATTGAAAGACCATTACCGGTTGTATCCCAGGCGATTGCGAGGAGGTTTGTGGCAAGCCCAATCCCGTTAGTCGTTTCAACACCACCAATCTGACAAGGAGTGCCGTTTGTCAGAGTCACACTACCCACTGAGGAACTCACGTCCGCTACCCAAAGATTCGTCCAGGAAACGGCGCCATTCGTGGAGTAAAGTACCTCCATTTGACATGAATTTCCTTTCACATCAGCTGCCGAGCCGTTAATCGTTACCCGGCCCTCTCCGTTGCTCGAGGTCTGCCCGGCGGAGACAAGTTTCACCACCGGTGGGACATTGGTAACCCATTGCCATGTGAGCACAGTGCTGTTCGTCAACAATATCGTGACGTTTGTGCCGCTACCCGTTGCAGGCTCGCTTCCTTGCATGACCCAGCCTGTGCACACATATTGCGTGATGCCGATTTGTGCCGGGGAACCGGATAGTTGGCAGGATAACGTTTTTCCGGGGTAGTAAAGGGATGACCCAATCGCGGGAAGTGAGGCTCCAAAGGGCGACTGAACGTCGAGTGATACCACCGAGTTTGTCAGGCTTCGTGATGCCTGCTCGGTATTGCCATAGGCCCCCATGTTAATTCGGGAGCCATGGGGAGCCGTTTCATTGGTCCAGTCACTGCCCGGATCTCCCGCATCAATGCAGGCGCTGTGGGCTGTGTCGTTGGTCCACAGATTTGCCGACACATAACGACCTTCCACGCTCTTCAAATGGAAGTCGCCTGCCGCTGCGTTTGCAAACTGCGGATTCAGTGACAGGCTATTCGTGTCCTGCCCCGTAAGTACCCAGTCAGCCAGAGTCTGCTTTGTTGAGTAGCTGTAATATCCGACTGCTGCGCCATTGGTCACACTCAGATCGTTATAATCCGAGAATAGACTGTATCCCGGTAGGGTTCTATAGATGGCGAACGCCCCGGGCCCATCGGCACGGATGATATTGTTCCTGAGCACGGTGTCGGAATATCCAGCTATATAGATACCATACGCATTTCCAAAGACCGTGCAATTGCTGATTGTCACGGAGTCTGCATTGATCCGTATCCCGGCACCGCCGCTTGCAGCCGTTGCGCTTCTGGCCAGCGAGTTCTCAATCACAACACCGGTTCCGCCGATCGATACGGCATAAGAATAATTACTGCAAACATCAACTCGGCTCACGTGACAGTAATTTCCCGTGATGGTTAACCCCGAATACCCCCCCCTGATTTTCATCCAACTTTGAGAGGCTTCTGGAAATTTTGAACTTTGTGCCGTTCGCACCGTCACGTTACTTGCCACGATATTCCACCCGTAGCATCTTGTTGCCGTACTATTCCGGTTGAGTGTCACCCCGTAGGGCGATGCCTCGAAAACCACCGGAGCCTCGATTGTTCCACTGTGCACCACGCCTACCGTAATGTTGGTCGTCAGGGTGTAGATCCCCGTGTCGATGCGCACGGCATCGCCGGGAACCAGGGTGTAGGCACTTAAGACGCCCTGCACCGTTGCCTTGGGAGACGCCGGGTCAACGCCCGTGCTTGCATCGTTCCCCGCCGCTTCGCACCATTCGTCAAGGCTGGTCGAACTATCGTTAACGTAGAAGACCAGAGAAGCGCCGATGCGGAAAACGGCTGAACTTTGGCTCGTTGCCGCCTCATCCTGATTACAGGTTATCCGTGCCAAATAAAGCACACCCGAAGACATTCCGCTGATATCCCAACTGAACACCCCGTTCGTTGCCGCCACGGCACTGCCCCCGACCATCCCACTCCACGTCTGTCCCGCATCGGCAGAATAATCCAGACGTACCGTGTCGTTACTTTGCCAACCCTCGCCTATCCCGATCCAGCGAATGGAGAAGGGCATCGCTTGGTTCACGATAATCTCCCCGCCAATCGGTTCCATCAGATTCAGCGTCCGTTCCGGCGGAGTCTTGGAGGCCTGCTCGGTTCCGCCATACGCCCCCAAATTCAGCCGCCCGAGGGTCGTGCCAAGCCCGGCCTCACCGATGCCCATATCGATACAGGGACTGCTCGATCCATCCGCTGTCCAAGCCCCGCCATGATAACTTCCTGCCGTGCTCTTCAGGTGGAGATCCCTCATTGTCGGATTCACGAATTGAGGATCCACTGAAAGGCTATTCGAATCCATTCCCGCCCGTCGCCAGTCAGCCAGCGACGGCTGTACCACGCCGTTCAAACTCCCCAATATCGCGCCATTGGTGACAAATAGGCTGTTATAATCGGAATCCGAAGCGGTCGATGAACTGAGGGCGGAACGGCCGACCCCGTCGGCGTGGATGATCGTGTTCCGGAGCGTGATTCCTGAACCGCT
>CAMDCX010000038.1 GCA_945890715.1 PVC group bacterium
TTTCCCTGAAATGACGACGGGCCATTCTTTCTCGGGCCAGCCTTCGCGCTTCTGGAACTGTACGGAGTCAACGTCGCGCATGTATTTCAGGCGCTTGCTGGAGAGATACACCGTGGTGTCGTCCGTGGCCCCGTCCGCGCGAGCCCGGGCAAGCAGATCTTCAAGTTCTTTAAGTTTCATGGGCTTTATCTGTCCGCGGGCCCGCAGGGCCATCCCTCCACATTCATCAGGAAGAGGGTGTTAACATGGATAGACATGATTTACAGGATAGTTTCAGGAGAAATGCCCTTACCTTTTTATCCTGTGCATCCTGTCTATCGATGTTTGAATTGTTTCCGAAATGTAGCGTCACCCATCAAAGAGCAGGCGCCTGGACGTTCGACTATTCTTTGAATTTACTTAATGGCATTCATCATCTGGCGAGAAAAATCGCGAAAGTCGTCGAGATGCTCCGTAATAATCCGGTATACAATCTCCCAATCCATTTCCTGATAGGCATGTACTGCCGTATTTCTAAAACCCACCGCTTTCGTCATTCGCTCGGTCGCAAGGTCATCCAAATACCCGGCCTTGTTCAGGGTTTTAAATGTTTCTGCCATCGTATCAGGAACGGGTATTTCTAAATCACTGATCATGTGCAGCCCGATGTCCACACAGGTCTGCACCGCACGCTCCAGGTTCAACACAATGATGTCCTGCAGGTCGTAATCCCTTTTTAACAGGTCAGATGAAACTGGCGCCTTATCCTGAACACGCTGAACGCACCGGCGCAGGCTTTCAAGTTTGTTCATCAATACGTCTTTATCCATAAACAAACCTCTTTTGTCGCTCTGCCAGTGTCCGACGCACAATCGGCATCACATCTGACTGATTATAGATCATTCGCCTGATTAATGTCTCCATCGCTACGGGATCGTTCTTGACCAAGACCTGTCCTTTACAAAGAATCTGACGAAGAATTGTCCCGCTCATCGCATACAGATCGGCTAAATCAATTGTCAGGGAAAGAGCGCTTTCAAACTGTTCAGCTAGCGCCAATCTCCGATCAACATCAAGCGGACGATCTAAAAGCACAGCAATATCCACGTCGCTACCCATTCGCATCGTTCCAGCAGCATACGAGCCATAGATCAAAGCCAGCCTGACCCCCGACGCGGGGATCAGAACGCTCAGGCTTTTCCTGATAATCTCGTTTTTTTGTTCAGTCGCGGTCATTTTTGCCAAACCCTAGGCTTCAGGAGCAGATTGAATCTAGTGCCACATCTTCATCAACCAGAACCCGAGAGCCAAACAGAAACACTTTTGATTCACCCGGGAAAGTGGCGTGAATCGCGTTCTTGAACGTGGCCACAGCTTTATCAGTCACTCTCATGCATTCAGTCTAGTCGCAGGGGTTTCTTCCGACAAGTCATTTGTCGGAGTAACGTCTTTCTTTACCACGAGCCGCCGCGCGCAGGGGATCCAGAGCGACCAGGGAACAGAGTCGCGGCGCACAGCGCCCCTCCCACGGGGAAAAGAGGGTTAACATGGATAGACATGATTTACAGGATGGTTTTAGGAGGATAACCCCTTAATACCTTTTCCAAGTGGGCTCGCAATTCCTGACCCAGATCACGGGACTTAAAGGAGACGAGGCGACCATCCTGACGGATCAGGATGGCCTGACGTAACGCTTCGTCATGACTCAACCGCCCCATCATCTCGGCAACGGCTTCAAAATTCTTCTCGTGGAACAATACGCCCGAGCCCCCGAGGGTTTCGGGAACGGCGGCTCTGGCGAACGCCAGAACCGGAACGCGGTGCACCAGGCTTTCGATCAGCGGAATACAGAACCCTTCATGTTCACTCATGCAGAGAAACACCCGCGCACTCCGGTAACAGGCATTCAACTGGGCTTGTGGAATAGAGCCCATGAATTCGACATTGTCCAATTTCAGATCCCGGATCATTGCCAGCAGAAGTCGCTGGTATCGCTCGGTTCCCGCAAAGGACCCCGCCAGAATCAGGCGGGAATTGGACTCGACCCCCTTCTGGTAATACGCAAAGGCTGAAATCACATCCTCGATTTTTTTATTCGGGGCACACCGCCCGACAAACAGGATATTGGTTTTGCCGTCTGCAAAGCGCCGCATCGTGGCCCGGTCGGGTGCCCCGCCCAGTTTTTCAAAATCCAGCATCAGCGGAAAGACGGCGGCAGGCGGATAGCCCCACCCGGCCAGTTCCCCGGCATTGAACGCGCTGTCGGCCAGGTTCACCGTGGCGGAACCTGCCAAAGCCGCCGCCTGGGCGCGGCCCCGGGCAAGGTCAACCGCCGTGGAAGGCTGCACCAGGGAATAATAGTCGGGCGGCGTAATGTTGTGATAGAGCAACGCTTTCCTTCCCGGCAAGGAGGCAAAGACCTCATTGGCAAGCGATCCTATGGAAAGATGCAAAAACACCAGGTCTGACGGCCCGCACACCGCCTTCAGGTCATTCAAATCCCGCGCCTCTCCGCGCAGTTCAGGCAAAACACGACGGCGCTCACAATAGATCTCGGAGGCCAGCCCCCAGCTGCGGAACAAGCCCCGCATCACAACCGCCTCGTTACTGATGGCGTCCCCCCGGCTGAACCCGGCAACCAGTTGATGAATCGCCGTCATACTCATGGCTCCTTGATCGGCGGAAGGGCCGACGCAGACACGCCGCCCTGAATCATTTTGGCGCGCAACCCTTTGTTTCCGGGATTCAGCCGGATACTCTTCCACCACATCCGAAGCGCCTTGTCCGGGCGCTTCAAGGCCAGCCAGGCATCCCCGATATGCTCCAGAATCGCGGGATCCTCGCCCTCTTTTTTCAACGCAAGCGTGAGGTTTTCCAGGGCGAGGGAATAGTGGCCCTGCTTGTAGTAAATCCATCCCAACGTATCCAGATAGGCCCCGTTATCAGGCTCCTTCTTCAAGGCACGGGCAATGGAGTCCATCGCCTGATCGAGATTCTGTCCTTGTTCGGCCCACAAATAGGCCAGAGTGTTCAAGGCTTCCGGGGAGTCGGGATTAAGCACCAGATACTTTTTGACAAGTCGCTCGGCATCACCGGGGCGTCCCGCCCGCTCACACGCCCCGCCATACCATAAATAAAAATAGGGCTGAACCACCCGGGCGGCCGTCTCATCCCGCTCGATGACATCAGCAACCCACTCAAAGCAACGCGCCGCTTCCTCATAGCGTTCACGTTGCATCAGGAAAAGCCCCTGAACAACCCGCACGCGGACATCCCTGGAAAAACCGGACATCGCTTCATACTCGGCCGTCGCGTCGCGATTCCGCCCCAGCCGGATATAACAGCGGCCCAGCATCTCGCGGATATCGTCCCGGGCGGGGGTCTGGTTCCGGATCCTTTCAAAAAACAGGGAGGCATTCGCGTCATCCTGTCCGGTCATAAAAATTCGCCCGACTGTTTCACAGAATTCAAGGAGCGAGGCCTTATTCTTGACCCGGGCCAGCCCGGAATCAATCACGGACAAGGCGTCCCGGGTGGCCATCGCGACCGCATGCAGGGTGGCCAGGCGGACATATCCCTCGGGTCGGTCCGGTGCCAGCCGGATGGCGGTCCGGAACGCGCGAAGGGCGTCCCGCGTTTTCCCCTGGGCTTGGAATACCGTGCCCAACAGGAGTTGAACCTCAACCGAATCGGGATGACACTTCGCCGCCTGGTTCAGGATAACCACCGCCCCGGTGGTGTCCTTGCGGGCAAGGTAATCCATTGCCACTTTTAAATTCAGAGGGAGATAGGAGGGATCACAGGCCGCCGCCTGCCGGAAATGAAGCACTCCCGCCTGGGACTCACCCAAGGTCGCTTCGGAAATCAGAGCCTGGCTGTAATGGGCAAGCGCCTCAGCCAGCGCGTGATCCGCCCCCGACAGGATGGAACCTGAAGGGGCTGGGGGCGGTGAAGAGCGGAGCGATTGACACCCGCAAAAAACAAGAAGGAGAGGCGCCACCACGAGCCATTGTATAATCGCCCGCATGTTCCGCCCTCCCGTCTTACTTGTTCTTATGCCGGGCAGCCTTCATGCGCTTGTTGTATTTATGCTTCGACATTTTGGCCCGGCGTTTTTTCTTGATGGATCCCACAGTACTACTCCTTTGCGTTATTCAATCATTTCAGGCGTCCGCTTTTACCGGATCACCTTGTTTAAGGGAAGCTCGATTATGCCTTCCGCACCCGCGCGTTTCAATTCCGGAATGATCTGACGGACAACTTTCTCCTCGACCACCGATTCGATTGCCACCCAGCCATCGCCGCTGAGCGGGTTGATGGTCGGGGCATGGAGAGCGGGCAGAATCTTCGAGACCGCCGCCACTTTCCCGGACGGCACGTTCATTTTCAGTAACACCCGCGACTCAGCCGCCAGCGCGCCCTGGAGCAACATCGCGATCTGCTCGATCTTGCCCTTCTTCCACTCATTGCCCCAGGCCTTTTTGTTGACGATCAACTTGGTTGTGGACGTCAGCACGACATCCACAATGCGCAGGTTGTTGGCGCGCAGCGAGGAGCCGGTCTCGGTCAATTCCACGATCGCATCCACCAGTTCGGGCACCTTTACCTCGGTGGCTCCCCAGGAAAACTCAACCTCGGCCTGAACGCCGTGCTTCTCAAGATACCGCTTGGTCAGCCCGACCGCCTCGGTGGCAATGCGCTTACCCTGCAAATCCTTTACCGACTGAATGGACGAGTCGTTATGCACGGCCAGCACCCACCGGACAGGCCGCATGCCCTGCTTGGCGTAGATCAAATCGGCCACCTCGTGAACATCCGACCCATTCTCCTGGATCCAGTCAAACCCGGTGATTCCCGCATCCAGGACGCCGAGTTCAACATACCGGCTGATCTCCTGGGCCCGGATCAAGCGCGCATCGATTTCCGGGTCATCCACCGTCGGAAGATAGGAACGGGATCCCACAGAGACCTTGAAGCCCGCCTTCTGGAACATGGCAAACGTTGCCTCCTGAAGACTTCCCTTGGGCAACCCCAATATCAACTTATTCATGCCGTTTCCTTTCAAAATTCGTGTCTTTCCCGTTCAGGAAAAGCGGCGGGATAGTAGGAGAACGGGGGCTGACCGTCCATTAAAATATTAACGGCTCGTAATCTTCAGGGGAGTCTTCAGCCGGACAGAAAATTGCTCCACGTAGGCCGTCCAAGCGGCGGCATCAGCAAAATCTCCACTCTTTGACCACCCGGCGCCGGCATACCAGACAAACGGCTCGCCCGACTTCACGGGGGCGGTCAAAAACATATGGACCTTATCCCTTCCCTCTCCGGACATTCCGGGAACCAGGATGGCTGTAGCCGTGTTACCATTGGGCTTTAACTCCGGTTCCCAGTTCACGAAAAACCCCTTGCCCGCCCCCCCGGCAATCTCGCCGTTATGGTTTCGGGCCTTGGAGACGTCCAGCCCGACTGCGATCACAACGACATTGGTTCCTGTCATCTCAAAACGGCTTTCAAACCGGTTCAGATTCGACCCTGCTTCCAGGATGATTCGGCGCGTCTCGGCAACCATGATCCCCGCACCGCACTCCCAGGGCGCATAGGTGATTTCCGCCACTGTCCGGATCGGCCCCGTGGCCAGGGTCTTCTGCGTGGCCCAGTTCCTCGACACATGCAACCCGTCCCCCGTCAGGACCCCAATCCCGCCGCAGCCGCGGTCAGGGCCGCACGAATAGTTGTCCAGCCCGTCCCCATGATCCTTGTGATAATTGCCGGACTGGTATCGTTTGTTGACCACCAGTTCCCGGGTCCGCTTGAGCCAGACATCCACGCCGCTGGAAACCAGGGCGGCCCTCTTGTCGTTTTCCAATCTGGGCCCGTAAATGCGGAACGCAATGCGGTCGTTCTCCCAGGCATAATCATCCGCCCTTTCGGGCACATACCGCCCATAGGCGCGGAGGGGAAACTCCGGGGCGGAAGCATTCGTCACAATAAAGGTTTTTGACTGACCGGGGCCGAAACTCGACTGGAAAAGCAACTTCCCCTCGAAGCGCTGTGAGGGAAGGGGGGTCCCTGCTTCCAGAACCGTGGCGTTTGGCGCCGTCCAGGGAATTTCAATCGTCTCCACCGGCCGTTCCGTTGCCAGCGGATTCTCGACTGTCACCGTGGTCACTGTCGCCTCAGCGGCCACAACTGTGCCTGCAGGCTGGGCCAGGTGGTAGACTTCGCAGCCCGCCAGGAGAAACGCACCCACCCCGTACACCTCCGTCGTGCCAGGATCGAATTTCCGGGGATCGGCCCCAATGGGCTGCACATGGGTCAGCTTGCCCTCCGGCGTGACGCACGCGACGAGCGCCGCCCACGCCTTTTCAACCGTCGGAAGCGTGGTCGCCCGGTCAAGCAATCCATTGTTGATGCCCCAGGCCAGGGCATAGCAGAAGAAACCCGAGCCGCTGGTTTCCTTAAGCGGATAATTCTCCGGATCGAGCAAACTCGACCGCCAGAGGCCGTCCGCCTGCTGCAACCCCATGATCCGCGCGGCCATCTGCTTGTACTGCTCGACAAACCGTCCGCGCTCCGGGTGATCGGCGGGCATCACCTGCAGCACGCGCACCACCCCCCCCATCACCCAACCGTTACCCCGGCTCCAGAAAACCTTCCGTCCGTTGCCCTCCCGCTTCACGAAATAGTTCCTGTCGCGATAGAAGAGGTGCTCATCTTTGTCATAGAGGAACTCGGAGGTCGCCCACCATTCCTTCACCATGAAGTCGAGATACTTCCTGTCCCCCGTAACCGCAGCCAGACGCGCCCAGGCCGGAGGCGCCATGAACAACGCATCGCACCACCACCACCGCATCGGCCCCGTGGGGATGATACGGCCCACTTCCCGTTGCGCAGGATTCGCCAGGATAGAGTCGAACCGTTCCTGCAAGGGCTTGATCATGGACGGGTCATGGAAACGCGCGAAGAGATCGCCATACATCTGGCCGACACAGTGATCGTCGGCGTGATAGGTGTTGCCCCCCGGTTGCCACCGGCTCGCCTTGCCAACCTCGAGCATGGCGTCCTCATATTTGCGCCCGCCGGGAAGCTTGGATAACGCCATGAACCCGGCATACCCCGCCCCCTGTGTCCAGTCGGTGAGCGCGTGTTTGGAAGGATGGGCCAATTGCCAGTCGGCAACGGCATGCAGGGTGGAGAGAACGGATGAGGGATCAGTGGAGGAAGCGGAAGCAACCCAAGCCAACCCCAGCACCACGACCAGCACTACTTTCCGAATGATCTTCATAAGTCTCCTGTCTTCTGTTTTCTGTTTTCTTATCCACTACCTCGCCAGCCAGCCGCCGTCGACAGCCAGCGTGAACCCATTGACATAAGCGGAAGCAGGCGAAGCCAGGAACACGACGGCTCCCTGCAGGTCATCGGGCGTTCCCCAGCGTCCTGCGGGAATACGATCCAGAATGGTCTGATTACGCACCGCATCAGCCCGCAGTGCCGTAGTGTTGTCCGTGGCCATGTAGCCCGGCGCAATGGCATTGCACAGGATGCCTTTCGGCCCGAGTTCGCAGGCCATTAACCGCGTCAGCCCAGCCACCGCGCTCTTGGAAGAGGTGTACGACGGCACCCGGATCCCGCCCTGGAAGGATAGCATGGAGGCCACACTGATGATCCGTCCGCCGGCGCCCTGACTGACCATATGTTTTGCCACCGCCTGGCTCAGCAGAAATACAGCCTTGATGTTCAGATTCATCACGTCATCCCAATCCTTCTCGCTGAATTCCAGAAAGTCCGCACGACGGATAATGCCGGCATTATTCACCAAAATATCAACTTTTCCGAGTGTGCCGACCGCCTTCTCCGTCACCTGGGCGGGCGCACCCGCCGCCGTCAGGTCAACCGCGAGGGTTTCACACCGCCGCCCCATGGCGCGAACCTTGGCAAGCGTGTCGGAACATTCCAGCACATCTACGGCAAAAATATCGGCCCCGGCCCCGGCCAACGCCAGCGCCATCCCCTGCCCCAATCCGCGGGACGCCCCCGTTACCACCGCCACTTTTCCATCCAGTTTAAATTGATCCAAGATCGTACTCATTGAAATTTCTCCATGTTGACTGCATCCATATCCTCAAACACCTGGTTCTCGCCACCCATGGCCCAGGCAAACCTGTACCCGCCGGTACCGACACCGGAATGGATCGACCAGGGCGGCGACAATACCACCTCTTTTTCGCGCACCACCACATGCCGGGTCTCGTCCGGAGCCCCGAGCAGGTGTAGAACTTGTCCTCCAACCGGAAGATCAAAGTAACAATATACTTCCGTACGCCGGTCGTGGGTGTGCGGAGGAAAGGTATTCCAGACACTTCCCTCGTGCAATTCAGTGAACCCCATGACCAATTGACAACTGGCAATCCGGCCGGGCCGGATGAACTGGTAGATCGTCCGGCGATTCGCCTGTGTGGCGGAACCGAGTTCCACACGGTTCGCCATATCCAGCGTCGCCTGCGTCGTGGGATAGGCGGTATGCGCGGGATAGGACACCAGATAGAAGGCAGCCGGAGTCGCTGGCGACTCGCTGGCAAACACCACCTCGCGGCTTCCGCGGCCCAGATAAAGGCATTCCCGGCTACCGAGGCGATAGGCCTTGCCATCCACCGTCACCGTGCCCGGTGCCCCGAAATTGAGCACGCCCGCCTCGCGCCGTTCGAGGAAAAACGCACTCGCCAGCTCCTTCCCCGCCTCCAGGGCCAGCGGCGTTGCAAGCGGCACAATGCCACCCACCACCGCCCGGTCTACGTCGGTATAAACCAGAGTCGCAAAACCGGGCTGGAATAAATCCTTCACCAGGAACCGCGAGCGAAGCTCATCGGTCGTCATCCGCCGATACGATTCGGCATCCGCTGTCTGTATCACTTTCATGCCTTTTTCCTTTTTCACGGTTCACCGCGTTTTCACGGCGGCCGCGAGCGCCAGGGCCTCGCGAGTCAACTGTTCAATGGTTTTCCAGTCCTTGGCCGCAATCAGCTTTTTCTCCACAATCCACGATCCGCCAATGGCCGCGACAGACGGACGTTCCAGATAGGACGCCATGTTATTCAGACCTATGCCTCCTGTGGGAATAAATTTGACTCCCGTATGGGCATACGGCCCTTCCAGAGCCTTCAACATGGCAACCCCGCCTGCCGCCTCCGCCGGGAAAAACTTCAGGATCCGGCAGTCCAACGACAACGCCTGCTCCACCTCGGACGGCGTCATCACCCCGGGGAACATGAGAATACCCGCCTGGTTGGCGGCCGTAACCACGGCTTCATTCAACCCCGGAGCCAAGGCATAGCAGGCCCCGGCTCCGGCGGCACGCTTCAACCGCTCAGCATCAAGAACCGTTCCCGCGCCCAACAGAATTTCAGGAAACTGTTTGGCGATTCGCCGGATGGAGGCCTCCGCCGCAGCTGTCCGGAAGGTAACCTCCATGATATCCAAACCGGCCCGAAGCAGGGCTTCCGCCAGGGGTTCGGCCTGTTCTTCATGATCCACTACAATCACCGGAACAATGCGTTTACGCGTGATTCGTTCCAGAATAGTACTCATTTTGTCTCTCATGGTTACCTCCCGTATAAGGCATGATCGCCCGGAACATCTTCACCCGCCCAAATGCGTTTCTGGGTCCACGGGGCCGCAGGCGCCGTCCAATAGGGATCATCCGGCGGCAAACCGAGGGCGATCAGGCCATCCAGGCAAATGTAGAATGACCCGGAATTATTATACATATCGTGCATGGATTCCTGGTTCCCGACAGCGCCCGGAGTGAGCCAGCCATCCTTGTCAAACGTCCCCGGCGCCTCGACCATGCGCCGCACCACTGCGGTCAACCCGGAACGGACCGCCCCGGGATTCAGCGACTGGGGAAGCCGGCGGGTCAAGGTCATGAAGGCAAGATGATGGAAGGCGGCAAAACGGTAGACGCTGGACCGACCGATGACGGGATAGGTCCCCTCGGGAGAGATCAAGCGCTCCTGAATCTGGGCATAACGCTGGGCGCGGGAGATAACCTTGGGAAGCAACTCGGCCAGCGGATACCCCTTGCGCTTGCACACATCCAGCACTTCCAGGAGAAACGGCTGGATGACATAGCTGTTGTAGTAATCCCAGTGTAACTCCGGCCCATCTCCATAGGTGCCATCGCCAAGATACCAATTCATGTGAGTGTTGACGGCCTTTTCAATCGGCTTCATTTCCGCACTGCCGGTCAGTTCCCACAACGCCGCCTCGACCATGGCGGAAAAAAGAAGCCAGTTACTGTTGCTGGGCTTGATCAGCCGGGTAGCCTTCAAGGCAGCCACGACATTTGATTTTTGGGACTCCGTCAAGGGCTCCCATAGTTGCCGCGGTGCGCGCATCAGGGCATAGGACAAATAGGCGGCATCCACCAGCGGCTGCTCCTCATTTTTGAAATTTCCGAAGTCAGGACTCTCGGGATCCGTGATGTTGATCACGCATTTTCTGGCCATGCCGCCAAATTCGGCCCGCAACTTTCCCTCCGGCGTGTCATCCGGCTCCAAGGCCAGCCAGGGCGCGAGGCCGCTGAGCGTCCGCCCCGTGATTTCCAGCGCGGCAAAACGGGCGCGTGACTTCTCCCACTTCCGGACGGGCAGGCGTGACTTGAGTTTATTTTCAGAAAGGGCCTCCAGCACCGGCCGGGCAATCCGGGTCATCACCTGAACCTGATAGGCACGGTCCGCCGCGCCCGCTTCCCCGCCTCCAGTAGTAGCGGCATTCCCGCCGCGTGGCATCATTCCCATGACCGCCAAAACAAAACCCAAACCCGCTTTAGTCCTCTTCATCATCAGCCTGCTCCTTTCGCGACCCCTATGCCCCTTTTCGCGATGTTCACTAATGAACCTTGACGCCATATATGAATACCGCTTAAATGGGGGGCGCGTAAAGGACTTTTCGATGAGCCACTATGAAATACCGAACCTGAGCAATGCCTGCCTTGTGCTGAAGGCGCTCGCAAGTGAACCCGCAGGGCTGCTCCTGAGTGAACTGGTGCAACGCCTAGAGTTACCCCACACCTCCGCGTTGCGGATTGTCGCCACCCTCTGTAACGCCGGGTTCCTCCAGCGGTCCGGCAACCGCTACGAACTGGGTTCCGGGTTGATCCCGCTGGGACAACAGGCACTCGCCCGCCTGGACATTCGTTCCGTGGCCCGCCCCGCGCTGAACCACCTTTCCTCGCAGACCGGCGAGACCGCGCATCTGGCCATCCTCTCGGGCAATCAGTCACTTCTGGTTGAAGTTTGCCAAAGCCCTGCCCCGATCCGGGTTGGCGCTCCTGCGGGAACTTTGGCTGCCCTCCACTGTTCGGCCACTGGCAAGGTGCTTCTGGCCGGTCAACCCGATAACCGTCTTGAACTCATGCTGGGACCAAAGCCGCTACCCGCCCAAACCCGGAAAACCCTGACGACCCTGCCCCAACTCCGACAGGAACTCATCCGCATTCGCAAGCAGGGCTACGCCGTGGACGAGGAAGAATTCTTCGAAGGGATCCGTTGTCTGGCGGCTCCGGTTCATAATGCCTCAGGCGACCTGGTGGGCGCCATCGGTATTACCGGTACCTCTACGCGTTTTACCGCCCCCAGAATACCCTCCGTGGCTCGCCAGGTGATCGCGGCCGCCAACTCTGTCTCCAAAGGCCTAGGGTGTTCGAAAATGCCTTGCTTAACGCGTTAAGCAAGGCATTTCTACTGAGTCAGCCGAACCCGACGTCCCTCGACCCGGACGCGGCCTTCAGCCAGCAACTGGAGTGCCTCGGGAAAGGCCACATGCTCCTGCTCCTGGATCCGGGCGTGCAACGTCGCGGCCGTATCACAGTCCATGACGGGCACAACCTTCTGAAGGATGATGGGCCCTGTATCGGTGCCCGCATCGACAAAATGCACCGTACATCCCGCCACCTTGGCTCCGTAATCAAGCGCTTGCTTCCAGGAGTCCATTCCCGGAAAAGCCGGGAGCAAGGCCGGATGAATGTTGATGATCCGGTTCGGAAACGCCGCCAAAAGCCCCGGCTTGATTATTCGCATGAACCCGGCCAGCGCCACCCCCTCCGCCCCAGACCGCTTCAACGCCTCCAGATAACGCTGTTCGCCCTCGCCCTCCAACTTGGTTTTAAACGGGGCGGCACTGATGAATTCTGCGGGAATCCCCTGGCTGCGGGCCCGCTCCAAAATAAAGGCGTCCGCCACATCAGAGAGCACACACACCACCCTTGCATTCAGCCGGCCCGCCGTAATGGCATCCAGAATCGCCTGGGCATTACTGCCCTTCCCGGAGCCCAGTATCGCAATTCGCAAGGGGGATCGTGTCTTCATGGCGGCACATCGTAAAGAGCCCCGCGCACCCTGACAAGTCCCGACTTTCCCCAATATCAGGGTTTCCCTGACATCATTTTCAGGATTCCCCCGATTGACTTCAACCCGCCCTGTCAGTTTAATCACCCCAGATTTCCGATGCGGGGGGAATAATTATGAAACAATCCGGAACGATTCTCCTGGTCGATGATGACCCGGCAATTTTACAAATGGTGGGGGACCGGCTTCAGATGGAAGGCTACACGCTGATCACCGCATCACGCGGGGAACAGGCGCTCGACATACTCCGGGCGATCATTCCCAATTTAATCATTCTCGACATTTCCATGCCGGGCTTGGGCGGACTGGGCTTTCTCATTCGCCTGACCGACACGATTCGCCGCCCGGCCTCCCCCATCATGATCTTTACCGGACGCCATGAACTCGCTCCGTTTTTCATCGACTCCACCGTCTCCGCGTTTCTTCCCAAGACCACTCATCCCGAGATCTTCATGCAAAAAGTGCATGAACTGGTGGCCAGTCATCATTCTCAATTGACCCCCTCTACGCCGGTGCTCCCCGGCATCACCCGGAAAAAACTGCTCCTGATTGAGGATGATTTCGATTTAAGGGATCATTTATCCCGGTTTTTCTCCCGACACGGATTTGAGGTTGACCCCCTTGACGGCGGCCATTCCCTCCTGGAAACCGCCACCCGGAGCCAACCCCATATCATTCTGATAAAATATCTGCTCCCCCACCATAATGGCCCGAAGCTGGCCGAACAATTGGGAACCCATCCGCCGACACAAACCATTCCCATCGTGTTGTACGACGAAACCGGCATTCAGGCAGGCCTTCGAAAGCACCCTTTCGTAAAATCTCTGGTTGCCTCCAGCAAGGATCACATCCTGCTCAAGACCGTATCCGACATTCTCGGGTAGGGGTGCGATTTCACTTCGTTGCATCGCCCCGAGAAGTCAGGAGTCAGAAGTCAGGAGTCAGAATTGATATCCAACGACATTCATTGGCCTACAACTTCTGAATTCTGAATTCTGGCTTCTGAATTCGGTGCGAGTGCACTATTGTGCAATCGCACTTCTCGCCCGCATTGACTTGAATGCGGCCGCGCCCTATCCTATAACCCATCCTATGACGACTTCATTGCCGACTAGTTTGACAGGACTGCTGGCGCGAACGGGACTTTTGAGCGAGGTTCAGATCGCCGCCCTGCTTCAGCAGGCCTTGCAGAACGATATCTCCCTCACCCGCGCCGCCGTGGCGCAGGGGTTCACCACCGAGGAGGCGTTCCTGGAATCGCTCGCCTCGGTGTTGCATCTCCCGTTCCTGCGGCTTGGCGCCATGAGTATAGACGCCGCCATTCTGGAAAAACTCCCCACCCGCGCGGTGTTCCAGTATAATGTGATCCCCTACGCCATCGAGAACGGCGCCCTCATGGTGGCCACCAATGACCCGTTCGATACCGGATTGGTCGATGCGCTCCGCCTCGCATCCGGAATGCGCGTCAAACTGGCTCTGGCACTCCTGGGCGAAATCGCCAGCGCAACCAAGAAATTTTACGGGGTCGGCGCCGACACCATGGAAAAACTGATGCAGGGCGACCAGCGCATCGAAGTCGCCCCCGACGAGGCCCTCATGAAAACCGACCTGGGTGAACTCGACCAGGAAGCCTCGATTGTACGGTTTGTCAACCAGATCATCTGGGAAGCCTATCAGGAACGCTCAACAGATATTCACATGGAGCCCATGGAAAACCAGCTCCGCATCCGGTACCGCGTGGATGGCGTGCTCCACCAAACCCCGCTCCCGGCCCAACTGTCCCGCTTCCAGGCCGCCATCATTTCGCGTATCAAAGTTATGGCCAACATGGATATCGCCGAGAAGCGGCTCCCCCAGGATGGCCGTATCGGAATGCGGATCCAGGGCGAGGATATCGATATCCGTGTTTCCACGCTTCCCACCGCCTACGGAGAGAGCGTCAGCTTGCGACTCCTCATGCGCGGCAAGGAGTTCATCGGGCTCCGCCAACTCGGCCTGCGGGAGCGCGATGAAACCATCATCCGCAAAATCATCGAAAAACCCAATGGCATCATCCTGGTCACCGGCCCGACGGGCTCCGGGAAGTCCACCTCGCTTTACGCCTACCTTCACGAAATCAACACCATCGACCAGCGGATCATCACGGTTGAAGATCCGATCGAATACGAAATGGCCGGCATCAACCAGTGCAATGTGAAGGCCGAAATCGGACTCACCTTTGCCACCGCCCTGCGCTCCATCCTCCGTCAGGATCCCGACATCATCATGATCGGGGAAATTCGCGACTTTGAAACGGCGGAAATCGCCATTCGCGCCTCGCTGACCGGCCATCTGGTGTTCAGCACCCTGCATACCAACGATGCGGGCGGCGCGGTAACCCGGCTTCTGGACATGGGCGTCGAACCCTTCCTCGTCGCCTCCTCCCTCGAAGCCGTCGTCGCCCAGCGCCTGGTGCGACGCCTGTGCCCCGCCTGCAAGCGGCCGGTCAAAGACCCCGACCTCACCTTCCTCCGCAGCGTGGGCTTTCCGCTCGATAAAATCGCAGGCGCCACCCTGCACGAGGCCGCCGGGTGCGAAAAATGCCGCATGACCGGCTTCCGGGGCCGTACCGGTCTCTACGAGCTCCTCACGATCACCGAAGGCATCGAGCATCTTATTCTCCAGCGTTCCTCCTCTAATGCCATCAAACAGAAGGCCGTCGAGGAAGGCATGTTGACCCTCCGCGATGACGGCTGGTCGAAGGTTCTCGAAGGCATGACGACAGTCGAGGAAGTAGTCCGCGTATCGGAAGAAGCAGACTAAGCGCAGTAAGGATTTGTTCGTAATCGTAATCCTAATCATAATCGTAATCGCTCTCTGGGGCAGCAGAATATGATTACGATTACGATTAGGATTACGATTAGGATTTGGTTCCGGCTATGCCGGGTTAGGATATGCGGGGTTCAGGGGTCAGGCGATGGCTAACTTCAAATACAGCGCGAAAGATAAGGCTGGGAAGCGGGTTGAGGGCACGATCGAGGCCAATGACCGATTGACGGCCCTGCGCCAGGTTGAAAAACTGGGGCTGATCCCGGTTTCCATCACGGCGGGCAGTGCAGCGGCGACCCCGGCGGCGACCTCGCGATCCAAACCCGCACCCAAGCTCAGCTTCAACTTTAACAAGACACCCAGGATGAAAACCCGGGATGTCCTGACCTTCTCCACGGAACTGAGCGACCTGCTGGCCTCGGGCATGAACCTGGGTCAGGCTCTGACCACATTGGCCAACCGTAAAACGGGGAATGACTCCGATATCATCATCCGCGATATCCGGGATCAAATCATCCAGGGCACCCCGCTCTCCGACTCCATGGCAAAACATCCCAAATCCTTTCCCTCCCTGTATGTCAGCATGGTCAAGGTCGGGGAAGCCAGCGGCGCGCTGTCGGAAGTCATGACCCGCCTGGTTGAACATTATGAACGGCTTCAGGATCTTAAGGAAAAGGTGGTGATGGCGCTCGTCTATCCCGCCATTGTGCTGTTCATGGGCTTCGCCACAATGATCTTCTCCATGGTCTTCGTCATCCCCAAATTCTCCTCCATTTTCCTCGAACTGGGCAGCACCCTGCCGCTTCCCACCCGGATGCTGATTGGAATGAGTGAATGGCTTCTGAAATACGGCTGGCTGGCTCTGGCAGGCTTGGTCGGATGCGGCATTCTCCTCAATCGCGCCCTCCAGACTCCAACCGGAAAACAGCGCTGGCACCGGATGCAACTCAAGACGCCCTTCATCAAGGGAATCGTCGCCTCCAGCACCTACGCCAATTTTGCCCGGACTCTGGCCACCCTGCTTAATAACGGCGTCCCAGCCCTTCAGGCCCTGACCATTGTGGAAAACACCATCGGCAATGTAGTCATCGCCGCCGAAATCCGGAATGCCAAGGAGCGGGTCACGGATGGCACCACCATCTCCGGGCCGCTGGCCGCGGGAAAGGTGTTCCCTCCTCTCATGACCGATATGCTGGCGATCGGCGAACAAACCGGAGACATGGCGGGCGCCCTGAAACACATTGCCCACCGGTATGAGAATGAACTGAACCGCAATGTGAAACTCTTCACCACCGCACTGGAACCCATTTTGATTGTGGTCGTGGCCCTTCTGGTCGGCTTTATTGCCGTCAGCATTGTCATGGCCGTCTTTAACGTTACAAACGGACTGGGAGTGTAATCTTTCGACTCGGGGTTTTTCTTTTCGCCACAAGCGGAGCGGTGAGTTGTTCATACTGGGCGAACAGGAACTCCACTCGGTGTCGGTCGCTGGGAAACACTTCGGCCCGGTAACACCGATCCACGGCGCGGTCCAACTCCGCATGAGCCTTCACCAATTTCGGCGGCATCGCCACGGGATCATACAAGTCGGCCAGCGTCGCTTCCGGGAATTCCTTCCGAACATCCAGAACTTTCTGCGCCGCCGCCTCATCCTGTCCACTTGCCCGTAGAGTTGCCAAGTACGCCGCCAGATTCCCCACCAGGGTCTTATCGTAGAGAAACAACAACCGCCGAATCAGCTCTGCATCCGCAACATCCTGTCTTTCAGGAAGATGCAAAAGAATATGAAAGTGGTTTTCCAAAACGACCCATGTCAAGACCTGTGCCCCGCTGAACCCTTCGACCGCTCGCAGGGTTTTCCGAAACAGCTCCTTCTCTCCATCATCAAAGACCCGCCGCCGATCCACCACCCGCGACATCATGTGATAATACGCCGCCCCTATGTTCTCGTGGCAACCGATGCCCTGCGGTGCGGAAGCAACGCTCTGCGCGTCGAAGTCACGAACACGCTCGCTTGCGCCGTGCGCGACCCCCTTTCCCGCTTCGCCCCCCAGGACCCGACCGGCCTGATCGGACCCGTGCAGTTACGCTGGAGCGAAGTTGGGAGTGACGATCAGATTCGGTAAGGGGCATTGGACCCCGCCACCGCTGCGAATGGTGGGCGGCAATGGGAGAATCAGGTGATTCTCAGGGTTTTAATTTCAAAGGCGCACAGATGCCCCAATACTACGGAACCGGCGCTTAGTTTATTCCAAACGGGCTGCTATCTTTTTGCCACTAATTCCCTGTCCCCACTCGCCCACAACACAGGCGATTATGAATCCCGATCACGGCACCTTGGCGGAAAGGTTGCCGGTGAGATTGTTAAATTTATAAGTTTTGTGATTTAGACCGCCACTGTAGTAAAAATATACATCATGAACCCCTGTTGGGCCGCGTGAAATCGTGGCCAAAAAAGTCCCGAAAGTGAACCAGCTTCCGGTATTTGCGACATTGATGGTCGCGATGATTGTTCCTGTTGGACTATCGAGGCGTACCTGTACGGTTTGGCCGCTGTTTGGCGAAGCTGCAGATATTTCTACGCTTGCAGGCGCAGTACTAAAGTCAACACCGCTTACTTTGACCCATGAGCCAGTGCTAGCAACCACATATTGATCACCCACCGCAGCGTTGGGATCAAAATCTATGCCATTACAATCAGATATTTCATTAGCTCTTTGGGTAATGTAGGGGTTTAAATAACTAATTTGCGCCACCTCGGCTGTGGTTGCCGTCACCGGGTCCATTGTTCCGTTCGTATTTAATTTAACATAACAAATGCCGACGTCTCTACGGAAACCAGAACCAGTTCGGTTGCTGTTGTGATAGGTGGAGTAATTAGTTCCGGCAAAGGAGATAATACTGCTCTGATTGTTGCAGGTGGGTTCCCCCATAAACATGGAGGAGGTTTTGAAATCACGGTCTGGCGAACTGCTTACGTTTTGCAGTAAATTATATTTTCTTGAGCCCCTTCCCTCTGACCAAGTTAAATTATATTTACCATGTATTTTAACTATTGTAGGCCCTTCTATGAAATCCGGGAAACGGCTGTTGGGTAAATCAACTGGAGTTGTTTGTAAGCTGATCATGTCGGCACTTAGTTTTGCGTATTTTATAGTGACCCGCCCATTGTAATAAATATAGGCTTGGCTGTCGTCATCGATGAAAACCGACGGATCAGTATATTTGCGACTAGTGTCGTGGTAAAGAATGCCTTTATAAGTATAAGGCCCCAAAATATTAGGCGCGGAAGCGACGCCGATATTACCGGAATAGCCAGTGCCGTAATACATGTAAAATGTGTTGTTCCTTTTTACAACCGTTGGTGCCCAAATAAGATTTTCGGTGGTTTGTGTGTGGTTGTAAATCATGCCTTCAAACCTCCAGTTCTTCATGTCGGAGCTGGAAATGCATGCGACATCATCCATGGTATATTTGGTTGCATTATTCTTGTCATGCGACATGAATACATAAACTCTGCCATTCTCAACAATCGCTGAAGCGTCTGCGGTGTATATGTACTTGATGAGCGGACAACTCCCGGACAAATTAACGCGGGGTTTGCCAGTGAAATCGGTCACGACTGCATTTGGATCTGCCGAAGTCCGATTGCCACATAGCCCCAGCCCCGCAACGATCACCGCAACGATCACAACTGTCAGGTTTGCCTTTTTCATCTTTTCTCCTTGGTGTTACTTCCCGCAAATAGCCCGCAGTTTCCCCAGAATCGCTCCATCCGTGAAATAACGAACCTAGTATCTGTTATATTGTAACTATTTTAACTATCTTCCTGTCCCGAATGGCGCTCCACGCAGAATCTGGATGAAAGTAGACCAAATCAGCCATCCCAACACAATACCGGATGACGGCGGGCTTGAAGCGCCAGCCGGGATCATCCTGATATCTACCGCCTTCTCCATTACGCAGGAGCCGGGACCCCCACGATATCCACCCGC
>CAMDCX010000039.1 GCA_945890715.1 PVC group bacterium
GAAGTCGCCAGGGAAGATAGTATTTCGCCCATGACATAGCGCATTAAAGTTTCCTTGTTTGTTCACTCAGACGATCCTGTGAACTCTGGATGCGACCCGTTCACTGCACGCGGTCTATTCATCGCGCAGAAACTGGATGCACGTAGACCAAATCAGCCATCCCAACACAATACCGGATGGATGAATTATGAAGACCCTACTTTTGATTTCTTCGAAATGGCAGTCATAATCGCCAAAAGCTGATTACACTCATCCTGAATGCGCAACATTGTTAATGCATCCACAATGCCACTTTCGGTAAGCAATTCAAACCAGTAACTAGACTCTTCAAGCTCCTTGAGACAATCTCCAATTTTCGCAATGAATTCGACTTTGGATCGGGACCGATAAGCCTCACGATAATTCGCGCCCACAGACGTGCCGGACCTCAATACTTGCCGCCCCAACACCTGCGCATCTGTTGATTTTGGCAACCCCGAATACAGGCGAATCACCTCGAGCGCAAAGACCTTAGTCCTCACTCGTAAATCCTCGGGCTTTTCATCCCTCATAATTCATCCTTCATACTTATCACGGCCCCCTTCCACCACCCGCGACATCATATGATAATATGCCGCCCCAACCTCCACGATCCTCGCTGTTCTCATATGAGTCTCCTTCCTCAGGCCGCCTTCTTAGCGCCTCTTCTACTCATAACAAACCTAGCATCTATTATATTGTAAACTATTTTAACTATCTTCCCTGGCAACCTGTCCCTGGCGACCTTTTTGAAGATCCGGCATTCGTTACCGGGCGGTTAAAAAAATCGACATGCCGGTTTCTGAAGATGGCTTGACGGCTCAAGACCTTACCCTTACGGTATAGTGTCAAAAGGAGACAACCATGAATAAAATCAAATCACTTCTCTTGTTAAAGTCTGAATCCCATGATAATCGCGCCGGCTTCACGCTGGTGGAAATCCTGCTCGTGGTGGCGATTCTCGGCATTCTGGCCGGCGTGGCGGTGGTCAGTCTGAAGGGACGCACCAAAACGGCGAGCATCCAGGCAACTCGCACGAGTATCCAGGCCATTGGAACGGCCATTGACACCTATGAGGTGGATAACGGCATCTACCCGCAATCGCTCCAGAACCTGCTCACCAAGGGCAATGAGAGTAACTGGAACGGCCCGTACATGAAGGATGGCCGCATGCCGAAGGATGCCTGGGGCACCGATTTCTCGTACTCGCTCCAGGGGGAGAACTACAAATTGTCCTCCGCTGGCCCCGATGGCCAATCGGGTTCCGCGGATGATATCACCAACTAAAAGAAACACCCGAACATCCAACATTGAACATCGAACATTCAACATCCAACAGTTCCATTCCCCTCATTCATCATTCATCCTTCATCCTTCATCCTTTCTCCCGCCGCGCCTTCACCCTTGTTGAAATCCTGATGGTGCTGGCCATCCTCGGGATTTCAACAATCGTCGCCATGCCGTCGCTCGTGAAATCCATACGGGGCAACCGGCTGCGCGTGGGAGCCCGTACCGTCGTCATGGCTGGCAATTATGCCCGGACCATGGCGATTCTGAGGAATCAGGATATGACGCTGACCCTGGACAAGGGCGCCAATACCGTCGCCGTCGCCCCCCTGCATACCGCTCCACCCCCGCCCGACTCCACGTCATCTGCCGAGTCCATCTCATTCGCCGACACCAATGAGCCCGCCTCAAGCGCGCCGCCGCCGGTTACCCTCACCCGGAAACTGGATTCCGTCAGCATCGACTCCATTCAGGTGGAACACCGGAAAAGCGGAACCGAGGAAGACTCTGCCGTCGTCATTTACCAAAACAACGGGCGCTGTAATCCCTACGAGGTTCGCGTGCGGGACGAATTCGGCAGCGTCATGGTCATCACCGTAGACGCCGTCGCCTCACCCAAAGTGAGAAAAGAGGGGGAATGAGACTGGAATCCAGAATCCAGAATCCAGAATCCAGAAGGGTTGGCATGACCTTGATTGAGGTCTTGATGGCGCTGGCCATCCTGACAGTGGCGGCGGGGGTCCTGATGACGGCGACGTCGCGCTGCCTGGCGGTGGTTCGAACGGCAAAAAATTACTATGAAGCCCGCCGGATCCTTGAAACCGGCGAATTGGAATATCCCCTCCTGGTGGTCCAAAAAAAGGGAGAGAAAGACCTCAAGCCCTTGAACCTGAACATCGGTCCGATCGACTACCCGAATGGATTCTCCTATCAGCGCACATCCGAACGAAGCGCCGACAAGGAAGACCTGATGATCGTGAGCAGCAAGGTCACATGGTCCGCCAAAGGCCGCGCCGCCTTCGAGGAAGTGACAACGTATTTGTATTACACCAATGATGTGACCAGCCTTTGAGCACATGAATCCAGAATCCAGAATCCAGAAGTCAGAAGCCACCACCCGGGTTTCGAGCCTCGTCATTCCTCCTGCCTCCATTCATCATTCATCATTCATCCTTCATCCTTTCTCTCGCCGCGCCTTCACCCTCATTGAAATTCTCGTCGCCCTCTCGGTAATGACGCTGGTGGCGGTGGCGGCCTTCAGTCTGCTGGCCTCGGTCAGCAAGGCCTGGCAGCGCGGAACAGCGCTGACCCGGGACCTCCATGCCGGGGACTTCGTCATCGAACAACTGGTGGGCGCCTTGCGTTCAGCGCGCTATCGGGGGCCGGAGGACGGCTTGATCCTGAAGAAAAAAGGCGGCGGCCAGACTAGCGAGGACAGCCTGACGTGGGTCAAGGAAGGCTCCGATCTGGTGGGGTCAGACACCTATATGGCCAAAACATTCCATCACATCCGCTTTTTCATCGGGACTGACCGGAGCGGAAATCCGGGGGCATTTTACACCGCCTGGGGTGATGAATATCTTCAGGCAGAGGATTTCGATCCCGATGATCTTGAACCTCAACTCCTCTCAGACCGGGTTGTCGGCTTGAACATCCAAGTGGCCACCAATGATTTTGAGAACGAAAAAATCGAATGGATGGATGAATGGGAAGGACGCTGCGTTGCGGGCGGCGACCTGACCAACCATCTCCCGCGATTTGTTCAAGTGACCCTGTACTTGAAACCCCTGGATGAAGGGGAACCTCCCATCGAAATGCGGCGACTGGTGGATATCCCCATCGCCAGACAGGGGCTGCGATGAAGCGGGGCTCGGCTCTCATTATTGTGCTCTGGGTTATCGCCCTGCTCTCCGTGCTGATCGGCGGCTTTGCTTATGAAATGCATGTGGAGTCGAAAATCGTGTCGTATGTGCGCAAGAAACTCAAAGCCGAGTATCTGGCCAAGGCCGGAATCGAATACGCCCAGGCGCTCCTCGCCCATAGCTCGGAAGTCAAAGGCAAGGGCGACACGGATGAAATGAAGGGTAAATACTGGTATGCGGCGGCCAAGCGCCTCCGCCAGGGATATGCCGTTATGGGCCTGACCGAAATGCTCGGGGAAGGATCCTTTAGTCTGGATATCCTGCCCGAACCCGGGCTCCGGAACATCAATGCCCTGCGGGATGACGACTGGGAGCGCATTTTCAAGATCAGCGGGGTCCCCGAGGAATTGTGGCCTGAACTGATTGATTGTTTCAACGACTGGCGCGATCCCGATGACCAGCCCAATCTGGACGGAGCGGAATCCGACGATTATTACAGCCGCCTCACGCCGCCGTACAAGGCGCGAGGCCACACGGGAAAATCCACCGTCGGCAGTGCTCCAACCCAAAATCCTGCCGTCACAGCCGGGAACACCGCCGCGCCGGGATCCACCACAACGGGCGCCGCGATCGCCCGAAGCGGAACCACCCCCACCGGCATGCTCGCCAATCTCGACACCGTCGAGGAACTCCTGCTGATCAAGGGATTCAGCTACGCCATCCTCTATGGCGGCTATGCCGAGGAAGGAAACACCAACAGCCCCCTGATCACCGGAATCGCCGACCTCCTGACGGCCATCCCGGAAACCGGGGAGCAGGTGAACATCAATGCCGCCCCGAAACGGGTTCTGATGACGCTGCCCGGAATTGATGATACCCTCGCTGATGCCATTATCGCGGAACGGGAGCGCGGGGGTAGAGAAGGTTTGACAGGCGGCGCTGAAATGAGTGAAGATTACTTCTTCACGGATGTGAACAACCTGTTTGGCCGGGTTCCGGATCTGGCCAGGCTCACGCCTGAAGAACAACAACGGCTACGAACCCTGGTGGGAACGGCGTCCTCGGTGCTCCGGATCCGTTCCACGGGTCGGGCTCGTGGCGTGGAGTACCGGATGACGGCGATGCTGGGTACCCAAATATCGGGAACAACGATGCCGGCAATACGCAGATAATGGTGATTATGGCGGTAAAAGCCCTTACAAGTCTGGCTGTGCGAGCCCGCTCCCTGGAGTGGGTTGTCCGGCACAAAACCGGCGACAAACAGACGCCGGTTTCGGCGCATTCCGCCACATTTGACCCCGGCGAGAATCAAAAAAATCTGCTGGCCGGTTTCAAGGCTGAGCCGGAGCGGCTCGCGGCAGAGGTCCGAAAAGCCTGCGGCCACCTACCCGCCCCCGTCTGCATCGGTATTCCCGCATCCTGGGTGTTACTGCGGATTGCCGAATTACCATCGGGTAGTCCGGACGAACTTGCCAGCATGGCGGAACTTCAGGTCGACAAATTTTCCCCCTTCCCCGTGGAGGAATCGGCCATCTCCTATGAATTGCTCGCCGATCATGAAGGCCGTAGCCGCCTGCTTCTGAGCGCCATCCGGACCGATACCCTCGACCAGCTTGCCGGGGGCCTTCAGGCGGCGGGAATCAAGCCGAAGTGGGTGGATATCAACCTGCTGGGCTGGTGGCAACTGCTGAAGGATTCCGGAAAAGTTCACTCGACCGGCTCCCAGGTCTTCCTCATTCTCGAGGATTCAGCCTGCGATATCATCGTCTCCACCGCCGGGGTTCCCGTGGCCATGCGCTCCCTCAGCGGCATGGAGGATCTGCCCCCCGAAGAAATCGACGAGGAAATCGCGCGCGAAACCATCTTCACCTTGTCCTCCCTGGATCTGGATCCCAACGGAAGCCATCTGGCGGAGATTACCCTCTGGCACTCGGGCGAGCCGCCCACCGCCCTGCTACAACGCTTTTCCGAGTTCTTCTCCGTGGTGGTTCATCCTCAGTCGCTATCCACCCTGCCCGCGCTGGCCGAGGGATTGTTGCGCCGGGCCGAAGGCCAAACCGCTAACACCCTGAATCTGGCGCCCAAAGCCTGGCAGGCAACCGAAACCGCGCGGCGGACTCGGCGGCGAATCATCGCGTCATCCCTTCTGGTCGCCGGACTCTGGCTCTGCGGAATGGCCATCCTGTTTGGGGGCATCCAGGTTCAAAAACAGCAACTGTCTTCCATGGAAAACGAACTCACTGAACTCAAGGGACCCTCCGAAAAGGTGCGGGCGATCCGGGACCGGACCCAGGATCTCTTGAAATATATGGATCGCTCCCGGTCAGGCTTGGAATGTCTGCGGGAAATCAGCGACCGGCTCCCGCCGGGCATTGAGCTCAAATCCTTTGTTTATTATAAAAACAAATCGCTGGAGATGACCGGCCAGGCGGAGACTTACTCCCTGGTGGCCGACTTCAAGAAGGATCTTGAACAATCCGAGTTGTTTTCCGCCACGGAACTTCCCCGCACCCGGCACGTTCCCCAAGGCGAGGAATTCAAGATTGTCTGCACCATACCCGGGGGTGAAAAGCCATGAAAATATCCTCCCGTGAAATGATTCTGGCCTGGATTGCAGGCGTTGCGGCGCTGGGAGGCCTCACCTATCTGCTCGTGGAGCCTACGCTGAAGGAGTGGACCCTTCTGGAGGGCAAAAAAGCGGAATCCTTGCGTCAGGTGGGCAATCAAAAACGGTTGATCGCCCAGTCCTCGAACTGGGACGCCAAGCTTTCCGAATTGAAGAAAAAATTGCCCACCCATCCCCAGGGCAAGGATGTGACCACCGACCTTCAGATCCTCATCGAGAAACTGGCAAGGGTCAACGGGCTTAACCTCATCAGCCGGGAAGCCGAGAAGGAAACCCTCCGGGGCAACATGTATGAGGTGGCGGTGAACTGCAAATGGGAGGGCAAACTGGAAGCCCTGGCCCGTTTCCTCTTTGATATCCAGAAGGAAGATGTTATTTTAGACGTCAGTCAATTGACGATTTCACCGAACGAAAAGAAGGTTTTACGGGGGGGATTCACGGTGTACTGCTCGTACTCCCGCGTTCCGCCACCGGGTGGCGAAAAGAAAATCGAAAGCAAGGGCCCGAAAAATGACGTTCTTTCTCCCTAAACGAAGATCTCTGGTCTGGATGCTGGCGCTCGCCGGATCCTTTTCCTTACTCACCCAGGCTCAGGTGCCCATGATGCCGGGCTTGCCGTCCCGATCCCCCATTCCAGCCGGTTCCGCACGACCCACCCCGACTACGATTGACACCAACCGGACAGTGGAACTCAAATTCAACGCCGCCGCACTGGATATGGTGCTCCAGTATTACTGCTCCGAACTGACCGGCCGAACCCTCCTTCAGGCTCCCGCCATCACGGCCACCATCACCTTGCGCAGTCAGTCCCAACTCACCATCCCCGAGGCCATTCAGGCCATCAAGACCGTCCTCGCCATGAACAACATCGCCCTGATCAACCAGGGCGATAAATTCGTCAAGGCCGTCCCGATCACCGCCGCTCCGATCGAGGGGCTGTCCATTCAATCTAACCAGGTGGATCAGGTCGCCCATCCGGAGACCGACGATCTGGTGAGCGAAGTCATCCCGCTCAAGCACATTGATCCCGCAGAAGCCCAGAAGGCGATTCAGGGCCTGATCCACACCTATGGAAAAATCCTACCCTTGGAGCGGATCAACAGTCTGCTTGTGGCCGACGCCGGAGTGAACCTCAACCGGATCAAGGACATCCTTACCCGGATTGACCAACCGCTCGACATCAAGGAATCCATCCACATCCTCCAAATGCGGAACTCCAAGGCCACAGAAATTAAAACCAAGCTGGAGGAAATCATTGCCGACCAGAAGGAAAAGGAAAAGCAGCCCACCGTCCGGCGCCTGAAGGACTCCGGATCACCGGGAGTTGATGCGACCCCTGCCATTCCATCAATCCCGGGCGTCATCCGTGCCCGCCCTCCCACCCCGACAGGAACACCCGCCGCCCAAACGGAAGCCGATGCAGAGGATGGCCGGATGATTCGTGGCAATGTCAAAATCATCGCTGATGATCGCACCGGTTCCTTGATCATCATCACCCGTCCCGAAAATATGCGATTCTTCGAACAGGTGGTGGCGGCGCTGGATGTACCCACCGCCCCGGATGTGGCCGTTGAGGTCATTCGCCTCGAATTTGCCGACGCCGAGGAAGTGGCCTCCATGCTGAACGCCCTGATCGGCGCCGCCACTACCCCCTCCTCCACCAAGAGTTCCACACCGAAGCGGACAACCACCACGGGTACCACCACACCGGGTCAGGCGCCTGGTGCCAATGCACAGGTCGCCAAGCCCGCCGAGGAACCCCGTAGCTACCAGCTTCAGGAATTCATCGATCAGCAACGCGCCCTGTCTTCAGGAAAAGGACCCGAGGGCAAAACCAAGATCGGTCAACTCTCCGCTGAAAATATCAAAATCCTTGCCGATAAACGGAGCAACGCCCTCATCATGATGGCCAGCAAGAACGACCTCCTCACCCTGAAAGATCTCCTGAAAAGCATGGATGTGATGCTCTCTCAGGTACTCATTGAGGCCGTCATCATGCAGGTGCAGCTCGATAAGTCCCTGGAACGCGGCGTGGACTGGGTGCAGCGCTCCATGATTGCGTACAACAAGAAGAACTATGGCCGGGACGCCCAGTTCGCCTTCGCGGGGGCAGGCGGCGGCGGGGCCAACACCCCCCTGAACGCCACCACCATCAACTCGGCGGCGTCCATCGCGTCGGGTGGCGGGTTGACGTATTATTTCACCCAGTTCGGGCTCAACATTGATGCCGTCATTAAGATGTCCGCCACCGATAACCGCTCCAAGATTCTGGCCTCTCCGGTCATTCTTACGACGGACAACAAGGAAGCCAAAATCGATGTGTCGACCGAGCAGTATTTCTACAAGGGAACCAGCTATGTCGGGTATTACGGCCAGAACCAGAGTTCCGTGCCCAATGTGGAGGCACGCAAGGTCGGGCTTAATCTGACCGTGACGCCCCGCATTAACGCCAAGAAATTCGTCGTGATGGAGATCTCCCAGAAGATCGAAAATGTTGCCGGCTCACAACTCATCAGCAATGGATCGGGTGGCAAGGACAGTTGGCCCATTGTGGCCTCCCGTGAGATGACCGCCTCTGTCTCCGTCCGGAGCGGGGAAACAATCATTCTTGGCGGACTGGTTCAAAATCAGGAGAGTCAGGACACCTCGATGATTCCCTGGATTGGCAAGATCCCGATCCTGGGCATTCCCTTCCGGAACTCCTCTGACAAGAACAACCGGGCTGAGGTTGTCGTCTTCATCACGCCCTATGTGCTGGATACTCCCGAGGAGATCGAAGCGGAATCCGTCCGCCGGAAATCCGCCCTCAGCGGCGGCAATGATGGCTTGTGGGAAAAGGGCTGGTCTGACAGCAAACTCGCCGATCCGCCCCGGGGCCGGGTTGGGCAATGGTGGCGTAATCTTGTGAAGTAATAAGGATAAGGGGTTTTATGAAATCCAGGCTTATGGTTTTTTTGTCGCTTGCGGGTGTTGCCATCATGGGAGTTGGCTGCAGTTCGCTCAAAGTGGTTGAGGGGGGCATTGCGCCGCCCAAGTGGGTTTCCGATCCTGCGCTGGCGTCCAACTACGATGCCGTGAATTATGTCTATGCCAGCGGGATCTGCACGTATTCCCTGGTTCTGGAAGAGGGCATCAATGATGCCCGGCACGATGCCATCCGGAAACTGGCAGAACGGGCGGGCGTCGCGGCGTCTGATGTCTACCAGACCGACCGGAACGACAAATATACCTCCACGCAAAATGGCATGCCGAATGTGCCGCAGATTCTTGAGAACTCGCACAAGGCGGTGCAGACCAGCAACAAGGTGGAATCCAAGACCACGCTCACGCCCAAGGCCATGCACACCACCCAGACCCGCCTGCACGATGTGGATCAGGCACTCCTCTGCTATACCGTCTGGCAATACGGCCCGAGTATGTGGGCTCGTTACTGGAACGGCGACACCGCCCTCCGGTTCTACGATGTCTATGTGCTGATGAAATGCCCCAAAGTCGAATTCGACACCGTTCTAAAAAAAGAACGCAACGCCGATGGCTTCGAAACGAAATAGCCCTCAATAAACGCTTTTCAAGGGGCTTGTTTCCGATTATTCTGCCCGCTCTTAATCAACAAGGGGTAGGACTATGAGCACAACGAAAAAGGCTTTGATCACGGGCATTACGGGGCAGGACGGATCCTATCTGGCTGAATTGCTCCTCCAAAAGGGCTACGATGTCACCGGCATCGTCCGACGCTCCAGCTCCATCACCCGTTCCCGAATCGACCACCTGCTGGATCGAGGACTGAATCTCCACCTCGAATACGGCGATCTGGCCGACAGTTCTTCGCTCCGGCACATGATGACCCGGGTCAAGCCGGACGAGGTCTATAATCTGGCCGCCCAGTCCCATGTCCGCATTTCCTTCGACCAGCCCGAGTACACCGCCGATGTCACCGGGTTAGGTGTCCTACGGCTTCTGGAGGCCATTCGCGACTACAATAACGCCTCCGGAGCCAAAGTGCGGTTCTATCAGGCCTCCTCCTCGGAAATGTTCGGTGCCGCCAAGCCCCCGCAGAGCGAAGCCACCCCCTTCCATCCCCGCAGTCCCTACGCGGTGGCTAAGGTGATGGGGTTCTGGCAAACCGTCAACTATCGCGAGTCTTACAACATGCACGCCAGCAACGGCATTCTTTTCAACCACGAGAGTGAACGGCGCGGGGAGAACTTTGTGACGCGCAAGATCACCCGGGCTGCCGGCCGCATCAAGGTCGGCCTTCAGAAGAACCTGTTTCTCGGCAATCTGGAAGCCAAACGCGACTGGGGTCATGCGCGGGATTATGTCGAGGCGATGTGGATGATGCTCCAACAGGAGCAGCCTGATGATTACGTCGTTGCCACCGGCGAATCCTACAGTGTGGCCCAGTTCCTGGACGAGGTCTTTGGGCACCTGAATCTCGACTGGCACGATTATGTTAAAATTGACCCGCGCTTCTATCGCCCCGCTGAAGTGGATTACCTGTTGGGTGACGCCAGCAAAGCCCGCAAGAAACTGAACTGGACCCCGAAAATCACGTTCAAGGAATTGGCGCGCGTCATGACTGAATACGATCTGGATCTCGCTGAACGCGAATCCCACGCCGCCGCCTTCAACGGCAAAAAATAGATCGTTGAGCAGAAGACTTCACCCTCTTCTTCTATCCTTCCCTGCTTGATGGCACCTTGGTTTTCTGATAGAAGAGCTTTTTTACGGAGCGATTCGAAAGGATAACAAGGATGGCGAATACATTGTTGATAGGGGCCCAGTGGGGCGATGAGGGAAAAGGCAAGGTTGTGGATTTCCTGAGCCAGAACGCGGACGTCGTGGTTCGCTACCAGGGAGGAAGCAATGCGGGCCATACTATTGAGATCGGCGCCGAACGGTATGTCCTGCATCTTGTCCCTTCGGGAATCCTGTATCCGGATAAAACGTGCGTCATCGGAAACGGGCTCGTGATTGACCCGGTCGGACTGGTGAAGGAAATCAAGGAATTGAATGCTCGCGGCATCATGACCGCCGGTCGGCTCCACGTCAGCGACCGCGCCCATGTCGTGGCGCCCTACCACAAGGCCGTTGACGCGGCCAGCGAGAACAAGCTTGCCGTCGGCTCCAAGATCGGCACCACCCAGCGCGGAATCGGCCCGACTTACGCCGACAAGGCCAACCGGACCGGCTTGCGTATGGGCGACCTGCTTGACCCGACCCTTAAAACCCTTCTCGCCGGACGTCTGGCCCAGAAAAATGAGTTGCTTGCCACCCTGGGAGCCCCACCCCTCGAGGACGCCAAGGTCTACGCTGAAATTCACGAGGCGGCCCTGTTCCTGGCTCCCTACATCACCGACACGGTCAAACTGTTGAATGATGCCTATCGGGCCAAAAAACAAATCCTGTTCGAAGGCGCGCAGGGCACCATGCTGGACATCGATTTCGGGACCTACCCCTTCGTCACCTCGTCCAACCCCACCAGTGGCGGCGCGTGCGTCGGCACCGGCCTGCCACCGCGCTCCGTCGAACGCGTGCTCGGCGTCATCAAGGCCTACACCACGCGGGTTGGCGAAGGCCCCTTCCCCACGGAATTGCTCGACGCCACAGGCGAGGGACTCCGCAAACGTGGCCGGGAATTCGGTGCCACCACCGGACGGCCCCGCCGTTGCGGCTGGTTCGATGCCGTTGTGGGTCGCTACTCGGCCATGGTTAACGGCGTGGATCACTGGGCCATCACCAAGCTGGATGTACTCGACGAGATGGAAACCATCAAGGTCTGCGTCGCTTACGAATGCGACGGAAAACGCTATGAAACCGTCCCCGCCAGCCTCTCCATTTTGGAACGCTGCAAACCGGTTTACAAGGAGTTCCCCGGCTGGATGAGCCAAACGAGCCAAATCAAGCGCTATGAGGATCTTCCGGCCAAGGCCAAGGAGTATGTCAAGGCCCTGTGCGATATCACCGGCGTCCCCCTGGGCGTCCTCTCAGTCAGTCCCCAGCGGGAAAGCACGTTCAGGATCGCCGTCTAACCTCTATGTCAACCGTACTCCCCCAACCCGCGCCCGATGCCCCGGCCCCCAAAGTCCCGGCGCATGTGGCCATCATCATGGATGGCAACGGGCGCTGGGCGCAGCAACGCAACTTGCCGCGCGCCAAGGGACACGAGAAGGGCGCGGAATCGGTCCGGGTCGCCATCAAGACCTGCAAGAAACTGGGCATCAAATTTCTGACGGTGTATGCCTTCAGCGTGGAAAACTGGAACCGCCCGAAACCCGAAATCGAAGCCCTGATGACGCTTCTCAAAAAGTTCCTGCGCAATGAGGAGCGGGAGTTTCATGAGAATAAAATCAGACTGCGAGCCATCGGACGGCTGAGTGATCTTCCCAAATCGGTGCGCCGTGAATTAAACCACGTCATGCAGGCCACGGAACATTACAGGGACGCCACGTTGGTTCTGGCACTCAGCTACGGGGGACGTACCGAAATTGCCCACGCCGCGCAGGAACTCGCCCGGAAAGTCAAGGCCGGGACGCTGGATCCCGATACCATTAATGAAGCCGCCATCTCGGCAAATCTTTACGCGCCGGACATTCCCGATCCGGATCTAATGATCCGCACCAGCGGAGAAATGAGGATCAGTAATTTTCTCCTGTGGCAGGTGTCCTACGCCGAATTGTACATCACCGACACCTTGTGGCCGGACTTCCGCGAAGAGCATCTGGCTAAAGCCGTCGAGGAATACGGTCGGCGACACCGGAGGTTCGGTTTGGTCGGATAGCAGGAACCCATTATGACATTACTGCGACGCATTTTTAGCGCGATCATTCTCACGGGAGGCGCCGCATTACTGCTTTTTATACTTCCCTCGATTGTCGGGGTACTGGTCCTTACCGGAATGGCCGCGCTCGCGCTCGTTGAATTCTATGGCATTCAGCGCAATGCAGGCATCCCCGCCTTCCGGAACATCGGCATCGTTTCCGGGGTTGCCCTGCTGGTGGCTTCCTACGTCAGCCTCAACATCACCATCCTGGCGGGCGACACGGTTCAGGACTCCTGGCGGGAACTTCCCGCCCTCGTCATCACCCTGGTGATCTTCATCATTTTCGTCCGCCAGTTTCCCCAAAAATTAAATCCGCAACCACTCCCCACAATCGCCTGTACCATGCTCGGGCTGGTCTATGTTCCCCTGCTTCTGATGTTCATTCTGAACCTCTGCTTCCGATGGACCCCGACGGACTGGAATGCCCCCTTCAGCCCCACCGCGACGGCGCTGATTGTGTATCTGGTACTGGTGGTCAAAGCCTCCGACATGGGCGCTTATTTCGTGGGCAGCCTGATCGGCCGCCACAAAATGTTTCCGCGCATCTCCCCCGGGAAAACCTGGGAAGGGCTCGCCGGTGGTTTTCTGGCAGGCATCGCGGCCAGCATGATTCTGGCCTGGCTCTGGCGCAGTCCCGCCCCCGGCGGCCTTCCGGTGGCCGAATTCGGACGCCTCAGCCTGACCTGGGGACACACCCTGTTTCTGGGTGCCTTCCTGGCCGCCATCGGGGTTATTGGTGATCTCGTTGAATCCCTGCTCAAACGATCAGCCGGACTGAAAGATTCCGGCCGACTCTTTCCGGGCATGGGGGGAATCCTGGATGTTCTGGACAGTCTGCTCTTTGCGGCACCGGCGATGTATTTCTATTTGAGGTGGTTTGCGCACGTCATCTGATCCCATGAAAAAGAAAATCATCATTCTGGGCAGTACCGGCTCGATCGGCGAAAACGCACTGCGCGTGGTGGCCGCACTTCCCTCCAAGCTGAAGGTCATTGGCATGGCCTCCCGAACGAACACTGCTCGACTCCTGGCGCAAGCGTCGGAATTCAAAGTCAGGCAACTGGCTGTCGCCGATCCCGTCGCGGCAGACGCCGCCAAGGGCATCCTCGCCCGTGGCACCACGCTCCATAGCGGCCCGGATGGCGTCGAGGCTCTGGCGGCAGGAAAGGACGCGGATATAGTCCTTTGCGCGCTGGTCGGCATGGCCGGCCTGAAGCCTGTGCTTGCCGCACTCCGGCAGGGAACCGATGTGGCCATCGCCACCAAGGAAGTCCTGGTGGCCGCCGGACAGATGGTCATGGACTGCGCCAAACGGCACAAGGCCCGGCTTCTTCCAGTGGATAGTGAACACAGTGCCATCTTCCAATGTCTTGAGGGGAAACCACCCTCTTCCATCCGGCGACTGATTCTCACCGCCTCGGGCGGTCCCTTTGCCGGTCGACATGACCTGGACTTTGATACCGTCACCGCCGCCCAGGCTCTTAAGCATCCCCGCTGGAATATGGGGCGTAAAGTGACCGTCGACTCCGCCACTCTGATGAACAAGGGGCTTGAGATCATGGAGGCCCACTGGTTGTTCGGGATTCCCTATGATCGCATTGACGTGGTCATCCATCCCGAAAGCATTGTTCATTCCCTGGTCGAATTTGTGGATGGCAGCGTCCTGGCACAACTCAGCCCGCCGGACATGCGTTTTGCCATCCAGCATGCGTTGACCTGGCCGGAGCGGATGGATGGCGGCCTTCCCAAGCTTGATCTCGCCGCACTGGGCTCGCTTCATTTTTCGACTCCGGATCCGTTGCGCTTCCCCTGCCTCGGACTGGCGCGGCGCGCGGCCATCACCGGAGGCACCCTGCCCTGCGTGCTCAATGCCGCCAATGAAATCGCCGTCGAGGAATTCCTGGCTGGAAAGATCTCCTTTTCCGGCATCTGGCACACAGTGGAAGCGGTCATGAACCGCCACACCTGTCTGGCCAAACCCACTCTCGAACAAATCCATAAAGCCGATCATTGGGCGCGACAGGAAGCCAGGCGATTCTGCCTGATACCCTTCGCCCGGTAAACGGGGTGGATAAAAAAAGCCCCACGGGGCAGGAGTGGCGGGAGTACGTATGAAACAGACAACACGATATCATGTGGCACTGGTCTATAACGCGGGGGCTTCCGCATCGCCTGAAGTACCGGAGGATACCGGCAGCACTGATGACCTTCGCAAAATGATCCGGCGCATGGCGCATGTCCTGCGAAAAGTCGGTTACAAGGTCACCATTGTCCCGCTCGCCAACGATCTGCTGGCGTTCCAGAGGAAATTACGGCGACTCCGCCCCGATGTGGTTTTCAATCAGTATGATGATGTGGTTCACGGCGCCCTCTATGAGATGCGGGTGGCCGCTCTTGTTCAAATGATGGGATTTCCAATGACGGGATCACCCGCCCTGGCTCTGGGACTCAGTCGTTACAAATACATGTCAGCCAGCCTCCTCCAGGGCGGCGGGGTACCCATGGCGCCCAATACGGAACTCCTCGAACGGATCGGGGATGTGGACCGGTGCAAATGGAATTTCCCGGTGATTGTTCAACCCAGCCGCGAACACGCGGGGATCGGATTGTCCAGGGACTCGGTGGTTTCCACCAAAACAAAACTCCGGGAAAAGGTCCGCGAAATCCTCAACCACTATCACCAACCCGCCCTCGCCCAGCATTTTCTGCCCGGCCGCGAGTTCAATGTGGGCATCCTTGGTGGACGGAAGCTCACCGTCCTGCCCCTGGCCGAGGTGGATTACACCAAACTTCCGTCAGATATTCCCCCCATCATGTCCTATGCCGCAAAATGGATGGAGGATAGTGTGGAATACCAACGCACCTCGGTAAGTTGCCCGGCACATGTCGAACCGTTCCTGGCGCGGGAAATCAGCTCCATCGCCCTGCGGGCCTTCCGGGCCGTGGGCGGCTGGGGATACGGGCGGGTGGATATCCGGCTTGATGAAGTCGGACAGCCCCGCGTGCTCGAAGTGAATTGCAATCCCTCGCTGGATGAAAGCGTGGCGCTGGCCCGTTCCGCCGAAAAAGCCGGAATTGACTATCCCCACCTGCTTCAACAGATCGTGAAAATCGCCATGGAAGGACCCTCCTTCGATGTCGGGGTTCAGATGATATAAAGAAAAGATTACCACCCGCTTCGCTGGAGGAAACGGAGAGGATCGAGAGAGGTAGAGAAGAAAATGTTTCGGCATTATTATGCGGCGAGTACTCCGCATAATAATGCCGAAACACCGTTCCTCGAGGAATACCCGAGCTGGCGTCGTGCAGGAATTCTTTGACCTTCCTCCCGCCTACTCCTTCTCCATCTCCTTCTCTCCAGCGAAGCGGGTGGTGATCTTTATTATGTATCGTTATTTGAGGGACACTACACGGGTTATCCCGTAAACCGGCCCGTGTAGGCAAAATCCTTGGCCAGTGAAGTGGCCAGGGACGTGATCTCGACCAGTTTTTCGCCACCCTTCCGGCGCGGCATCTTCAAATTCAGGAAACGGGCGCGATCATCCAGCTTTTCAAGGATGGTCGTCACTTCCTCGGCATCAAGTCCCGACCACAGGCCAATGCTCGCGGCAAGCCTGTGTTGGTGCTGCCGGATAAACTGGCCTGCGGGAACCAGTCCCGTGGCTCGCACCTTGGGGAACACCTGACTCAATTTGTCATCAACATACCCCTGGGCCGCCGCACGATATCGTTCCGCGCGCTGGCCATAATGCTCCGCCAGAAGCATCGTCATCCCTTCCACCGGATTAATCAGAACGCCTGAGGCCCCGGAGGGAACCGGCCGATTTTTAACTCCGCGCATCAGTTTTGCCACAAAGGAGAGTTTTCGCAGGGCAGGCCAGAACCGGTATTTCCGGCGCCACCCCGAACGGGGCGTCAACCAGATCGCAAACGTCTCTGCAAAATCCTCGTCCGGATGCTTCTGGGCATAGCTCCGTCCATATTGGCTGTGAACCAGATGCCGCACAAAATCACGACTGGAGGGATCGGGCAGGAACACATCCCGGTAGGGCTTTGAAAACTTCCCGAACACTTCAGACCAACCCTCCCACTCCCATAACCGATAGGCATAATTCAGGGCGTGCCCCACCTCATGACGCAGGTACATCAGGGTCGTCCGGGCATCCTCAATCTCCCCGGTCTGCTCTTCCTCGATCCGGGATAACCGTCGATCAGCCAGATAAAAGGGAATCCCGACGGCGGCAACCTCATCCGGACATCCCCAACTGTCAGTCAGGTAAAAGAAGGGATGAAACTTGATTCCCTTCTCATCAAGTTCGCGCTTAACCTGACGAATCATGGGTTCGACAGGAGACCCCTTAATGGCTAATTTCAGGTCTGAAACCTTTGTGTTTAGCAATTCATAACGAACTGTGCTCCAACTCGTTACAAGAAGTTTTGCCTGTGCAGCGCCCATTTTCTCAAACCTGACAAAATGACTATTTTTTCTCTTCCGGGAGTGAAGAAGGGGGGGATTTTAACATCTTTTACTCAAAACAAAACCGTTTTTTAAGACGGCGTTTCGTGAGGGGGGCATCTGGCCGTAGATCTTACTTTAAGAGTGCCAGCCGGAGCATATTCAAGGCTGTCTTGGCCGCGCGATCTCGAACCATTTCCCTGGATCCTGGAAATTGAAAGCATTCTGCCTTCGATTTGATTCCGGATTCACTCCGGTGGCCAAGACCGATCCAAACGGTTCCCACAGGTTTCTCATCCGATCCCCCGTCGGGGCCGGCAATACCGGTCGTTGATATCGACCAATCGGCCGCTTCCTGCCTCAAGGCCCCTTCCGCCATGGCACAGGCCACCGCCTGACTGACGGCGCCTTCCCGCTCAATCAGGGAAGCGGGCACTCCTAATTCACGCGTTTTCATCGCATTAGAATAGACCACCCACCCGCCGACAAAATACAGGCTCGATCCGGCCTCGTCAGTCAACATCGTCGCCGTCAAACCGCCGGTACAACTTTCGGCAGTAGTCACCTTTACTCCCATTTTTTCCGAAAGTTTTCCAACAACCCCGGCCAGAGTTTCTTCGCCCCGTCCGAAAATCAGCGTCTCCAGACGGGCTTCGACCGCCTTCACAATGACCGCCAATTGTTTCCTGGCCAACATCTGAGTCACAGCCTCACTACGAATCCGAACCGTGACCACTCCCTTCGAAACGGTTGTTCCAACCAGGGGATTGCGGTCACGCCGCATTAACTCGCCCAATTTTTCAGCCACCGTGGACTCTCCTGCCCCAAAGGTGTGAAGGGCCTCGGTCAACACCGTCGATTCGCCATGATTTTGAAACATCGGAAACACATCCCGTTCCGCCATCTTCATCATCTCGCGGGGCACTCCGGGAAACAGGAATACAAGCGCCTTTCCGACTTTCACCTTCAGGCCGGGGGCTGTCCCCCAATCATTATCCAACACCTCAACCCCTCTGGGCACCATGGCCTGGATCCGGTTGATCACGGGCATCTCCCTGCCCAGTGACTTGAAAAACGCGCGAATCCTCTCCAACGACGGCGGATGAAGATCCAGGGGGCGTTTCAGGAAATCAGCCAGGGCATGGCGGGTCAGATCATCATCCGTCGGCCCCAATCCCCCCGTCACCACCACAACCTCCGAAAGGGTGCAGGCGTCCTTCAGCGCCAGGACAATGGCCGACGTGTCATCCGGCACCGTCTTGTGATGAATCGTCATGATGCCCATATCGGCAAACCGCGCACTCAGCCAGGCCGAGTTGGTATCAATCGTCTGCCCCATGATCAATTCGTCACCAATTGATAATATAACCGCCTGCATGACTTTTATTATCCAAACATTACCATCCCATAGAAATCCTAATCGTAATCCTAATCGTAATCGTAATCGACTGCCCCGGAAAGGATTACGATTACGATTATGATTACGATTACGAAAGGAAATTTCAACAATCACAATCTCGAAACGATTCTAAATCATTAGTAAA
>CAMDCX010000040.1 GCA_945890715.1 PVC group bacterium
TTTCGTTTTGCAGCTATATGACTGCGTTATTATTTGGGGATTATACCCCGCTTATTATACGGAGGAAACCAGCCTTCTCATCCTAACTTGAGCGAAGCGGGTGTTCAAATTCCTTCTGATTTCGCTGGCATTTAGATGCGTCTGCCCTGGGAGGACAATGGGCTTTCCCTGTTGGCTGGGATTTGTTATTCAAGAGACAAACAAGGAGAGAGTATGACGATGAATAAATGGACTATGGTTTGTCTGATGGTGGTTCTTTCGGTAATGGCGATTGGGGTCTGGACCGGATGCGAGAGCGCGGGGGGGACGGGCGGGGTCAGTATCAGTCCGGCTAATCCCGTGTTGGGCAGTTCGTCCAGCAACAGCACCGCCGTGGTATTCACCGCCGGGGTCAGTGATCAGCTTGCCCTTCCCCTTCAGTGGAGTGTGTCCAATCCCACCTTGGGAACCATTATCAGCGCCTCCGGTAGCAATGCCACCTACAAGGCCAATGAGGGCAGAACGGGCGACAACATTGTTACGGTTAAAGATCAATACGACAATCAAGGCTCGGCCGTTGTCACCCAGAATTAAGTTCAGTTTGCGCCCGGGGGGGCAGGGGTGTTACCATTCCGGGCAATGATCGAATGGGGCGATAATTTATGGTGAATAAGCGAAGACTTTTTCTCCTGTTTATTTTTGCATGGGTTTTGGGCATGGGTATCCTTCCCCTTTCCGCAGGCGTCATCACCCTCAAGATTCGCGCCATTAATCCTTCCCGGGCTGAAAAGCAAAAGGTTCCTGTCACGGCGGTATTGCCCCGTGATGTGAAGCCTGAGCATATTGTCAGCGCGGGTGAGTTGGCCGTGATTTATGATGTTACCGCGCGGGCCTACCGGGTTAGTAAGGACGTTGAATTGAATCCGGGCGAGACGCGAACCTTTGAAGTGGCGATCAAGGATATCTGGGAAATTCCCGAGGCTGATCTTGCGCAACTGTCCGGACACGCGGTGAAGCTGGCGGCGGCGCTGAAGGGGGGCGGAAAAGCGGCGACGGCGGAGAGTCTTAAGACGTTGATCGACGAGGGGGTGAAGGGGATTGCGGCCCGCCAGGCGGCGTATGCGGTTGGGGTGGTGAAGCCGATGGATCATATCCGCGTCTATGAGTCCAACCTCGAGGTTCTGGAGCGGGTTCGGAAAGATGTTGGAATGCTCGAAAACCTGGTCGTCGCGGCAGGGAAAGATCCTGAGTCCTTTCTCGGGTTGCCGAAAATCCTGCCGCCGCCCGATCTCGGGAACTCGGCCGCCACGGGGGGTGTCATGGTCATCCATCTCAAGATCACCAACCCGTCGCCGTCCGAGAAAAAGAAAGTTCCGCTCCGGCATGAGTTCCCGGCCGAGATCAAAACGACGGATGTGATCGATGCGGGCGGTTTGCAGATCGGGTTCGATGCCGCCCGGCGGCTTTGTTACGCCTCTCTGGAGGATATTGAACTGGGGCCGCAGGAAAGTAAGGTGTTTGATGTCAAGATACGGGATCCCTGGGTCGGGTTGAAGGAGCAGTTACCCGGACTGGAGCGCCGGACCCGGGAGCTGATTGCCATTGTGAAGGACATGGAATCCTACAAGGCGGTATTGACGCAGGCGCAGGTGATTCTGACGGACCTGGAAGCGGTGAAGGCGAAACCTTGGCCGACCCAGGTGAACCGGGACTATGTGGCCTTTGCGCGGCAGCAGGGCGCGGCGATACAGGGGCTGGCCACCCGGATTCAGCGGCTTGAGGAGCTTTTCCAGCCCGGCGAGAAGCCGATCAAAGGGGGGGTACCCATCATGGATGTGCCCCGTCCAGACAAGCGCACCACCTGGGTCATCATCTACATCATTCTCGGTTTTCTGGGAGCTTTTAGCGCCTTGTTCTTTATCCGGTGGTACGGAAAAGGCAAGGCGGAGAAGAAATAAGACACTATGGCTTTTCAACTTAAAATATCCGCACTACAGATGAAGGAATACGGGGTGGTGGCGGAAATCAAGCAGGATATTGCCCACATCACGGGACTCACCAACTGCATGAACGGGCAGTTGGTTCATTTCGAGGGGGGGAGCACGGGGGTCATTGTCGGGTTCGACAACGGCTACGAACTCGTCATGATTGTGAAGGAAGGGTCGAAGATCAAGCCCGGTGACAAGCTGTATTCCACCATTGAATCCTGCACGGTTCCAGTGGGGGAACAGTTTCTCGGGCGGATCGTCAATGGACTCGCTGAGCCTACCGATGGATACGGGCCGGTTAAGGCGAACAAGCGTTATCCCATTTTCAACGAATCGCCCGGGGTGCTGGAGCGGACTCCCCTTCAGGAATCCCTGGAGACTGGCGTCAAGATCGTGGACATGATGAATCCGGTCGGAAAGGGCCAGCGTCAGCTGATTCTCGGGGATCGTGTGACTGGGAAGACCACAATCGCCACCGATGCCATTCTCAATCAGAAGGGAAAGAACGTCATCTGCATCTACTGCTGTATTGGCAAGGCCGAGGCGTCCCTGAACAAGGTTCTTGATTTGTTCCGGGAACGGGATGTGATGAGTTACGCGATTGTTGTGGCGGCCACGGCCTCCTCCTCGGTTGGGCAGCAGTATCTGGCTCCCTATGTTGCGGCCAGTCTCGGCGAGTATTTCATGAATGAACTGGGGCGTGATGTCTGTGTAGTGTTTGATGACCTCACCAAGCACGCGTGGGTCTACCGCCAGATGTCGCTACTCCTTGAGCGATCCCCGGGTCGTGACGCCTATCCCGGCGATATTTTCTATCTGCATTCCCAGCTGGTGGAGCGTGCCGGAAAGTTGCGTCCCGAGCGGGGCTCAGGCTCCATGACTTTTCTTCCCATCGTTGAGACGGTGCAGGGCGATGTCACGGGCTACATTCCCACCAATATTATTTCCATGACCGACGGGCAACTTTATGTCAGTACTCCGCTGTTCAGTGAAGGGTTCAAGCCCGCCATTGACATCGGGTTGTCGGTATCTCGTATCGGAAGCAAGGTTCAATGGCCCGCCATGCGGAAGTTGGCGGGCATTTTGCGTCTTGAATACATCCAGTTCAAGGAGCTGGAGAAGCTGACCCGTATCAAGGCGGGCGTGTCCGATGCGGTTGAAAAACGGCTACGGAAGGGCAAGGTGGTTGCCGCCATTCTGAAGCAGGATAAAAACGACCCGGTTCCCATTGAGGCGCAGGTGATCATTCTCTATGCCCTGGCGAACGGGTTCATGGATGGTCTGATGCCCGAGCAGGTTGCGGATTACCAAACCGGTTTGATGGCCGCGATCCGGAAGAAGAACCCGGACCTGATTGAAAAACTGGTGGAGAAAAAAGATCTGACGGAAGACATTAAGGAGGGGCTTAATGAGCAACTCACCGCGTATGGCACTGGCACCGTTTAAAATCAAATTTTCCGAGACGGGTGTGATCAAGGACATCAAGAAGATGATTGTCCGCATTACCGGACTGCCCTCCTGTTTGAACGGGCAGATCGTGGATTTTGGAGAAGGAAACAAGGGAATCATCATGGGGTATGACCAGGAGGATGTCCTGGCGCTGTTGCTTGGAGATGACGCCGGAGTCCGGTTGGGGCAGACGGTGACGGCCACCAGCGAGCCCTTTTCCATTCCGGTCGGGGAAGCCCTGATCGGGCGCATGGTGGATGCGCTCGGCAATCCGTTTGACAATCAGGGGGAGGTGCGGACCGACACCATCAGGCCTGTTTTTTCCCCTTCGCCGCTGATTGTCGAGCGGGCTCCTGTGGAGCATTTTCTGGTCACGGGAACCAAGATTGTCGACGCCATGGTTCCTGTGGCGAAAGGGCAGCGCCAGTTGATCATGGGCGATCGCATGACGGGTAAAACGAGCATTGCCCTGGATGCCATTCTCAGCCAATCCGGACGTGATGTCATCTGTATCTACTGTTGTATCGGGAAGGCGCTGGTGGCTCTCGAGAAGGTGCTCTCCGTGATGTCCGAGAAGGGCGCGTTTTCCTATTCCATCATTGTGGCGGCCACCGACAGTTCCACCGCCGGAGAGCAATACATCGTGCCCTTTGCGGCTGCCACCATTGGCGACTACCTGATGCGCCGGGGAAAACATGTCATGATTGTGTTTGATGACCTGACGAAACACGCCTGGGCTTATCGCCAAATCTCCCTGCTTCTGGAGCGATCTCCCGGTCGCGAGGCCTATCCCGGGGATATTTTTTACATCCAGACTCAGCTCATGGAGCGGGCCGGCCAATTGAATAAGGAACAGGGCGGCGGCTCCATGACCTTTTTGGGGATAGCGGATACACTGCAGGGGGATTTGACCGGCTACATCCCCTCCAACCTCATTTCCATTTGTGACGGGTTGGTGAACCTGAGTACCACCCTGTTCAGCGAAGGCATGCGGCCGGCGGTGGATTATAATATGTCGCTTTCGGTTGTGGGCGGACGCGCCCAGCCTCCGCTCCTGCGGGAGCTAAGCGCTAATTTGCGGCGCAATTATCTCGAATATACCGAGGTGGCGCGGTTAAGCAAACTCCAGTCGGGGATGTCCAAGGAGGCCGAGGTGGTCATGAAACGGGGGCAGTCTCTGGTTGCCATGATGCAACAATCCCAACAACAACCCGCCGACCTGTCGGAGGAACTGTTGATTTTATATGCGCTTCGGACGGGCGTTCTCCAGGATCTGGACAGTGCGGAGTGGACTCGGTTCAGGACTGGAATCGGAGCCTTTGTCCGTGGAAAAGATCCGGAGCTGCGAGGGGTGGCGGAGGCGGCTACGGGGCTGACGCCTGAGTTGGAGGCGCGCTTGAACGCCTTGATTACGGCCTTTTTCGGGGCGGGGGTCTGATCGTGGCGGCCACGTTCTCGCTCAAGGTGCTTAACCCCAAGCATGTGGTTTTCGAGGGGGCCGTGGAAACGCTTTTTCTGCCCGGAGATGCAGGCGAATTTGAGTTGCTGGCGTATCATGTTCCGATTATTAGTCTTTTGAAAGAAGGCGACATTGTGATTGACTGGAAGACGCGCATCCCGATCAAGAAGGGGATGGTCAGGTTTTCCAATGAGGAGTGTGTGATTTTGCTCGAGGAGAGGAATGCGTAATTTTGTAATATTTCTGGTGATATTTTTGACCGTTCTGGGGCCATCGGCGGTGATTGCCACCATTGGGTATGCCAGTATCCGGGCGCTGGGTCGTAATCCCTCCGCAGCCCAGAAGATTTTGCAGGCGATGATTATTTCGCTGGTGTTTGCCGAATCCATCGCGGTGATTGCCCTGTTGGTACTGTTTCAACTGTTTGGGAGGTAAGGAGTTTTTCTGAATTTATCATAATCGTAATCCTAATCGTAATCATAATCCTCTTCCGCTGACAGGGAGGAGAAAAGAGAGATTACGATTAGGATTACGATTACGATTAGGATTTTAGGAAAGGATATTTATGACAACCATGATTTATCTGGTGATTTTTCAAGTGGCCGTTTTTGCCATTCTCGTGATGGGAATGAAGCAGTTGTTGTTGCGCGACACCCAGAAGGCGGCGACCAAACTGCGCGACGCCGAGGCGGATTTGGGCCGCAAGGAAGAGACCATCCGGAAGCGGATCGAGGACAATGAGGCGGAATTCCGGCGCAAAAGCGCGGAAGCCCAGGAAACCCTCACCCGCACCAAGGAGACGATGGAAAAAGAGATTTCCCGCTCACGCGACACGCTTCTGGAGGATGCCCGGAAAGAGCGTGACCGCATCCTGGATGAGGCGGTCCGCAACAAGGAGAAACTTCGCCAGGAACTCATTCGTGAGGCCCAGGTTCAGACGCTGGAGAATACGGCGAAGGTCTGCGAAATGGTGTTCAGCGTCGAGGTGGGGCGAACCCTGGATCACACTTTTCTTGACGAATTGCTATTGGCTCTGGATGAAATGGATGCCAGCAGTATCACGGTTTCCGCCCCCTTTATTGAGGTGGTGAGTAGTCACCCCCTGGAGGCGGCTCATCAGCAACGGTTGAAGGATATCGTGTCCCGGAAATTCGCGACCCGCCTGGAAATCAAGGAAACCGTGTCGCCGGAACTGATCGCCGGTATCAAGATCAAATTGGGAAGCCTTGAAATCGATGGCAGTCTGCGCAACCGGTTCAATGAGGCGATTGAACAGCTCAAGAGCGAACACCTATGATCCCGCTTCCGAAAAGAGACGATTCACCACCCGCTTCGCTGGAGAGATTCAGAGGGGGAATGGGAGAGAGAAAGAGAAGAAAATGTTTCGTGATTTTTCAAAATGGCGGGTACACCATTTTGAAAAATCACGAAACACCTTCCCCGGGGGAATATGGGGAGCAGTCGACTCGCGCTGTGCTCCGCACTATCAAAACCTTTCTCTTGCCATCTTCCTTCAAGAAGGTGTTGCGGCATTTTTATGCGGAGTACTCGCCGCATACAAATGCCGCAACATTCTCTTTTTCTCGTCTTCCTCTCTCTCAATCCTCTGTCTTTCTCCGTGGTAAATCTTTTTCTTTAGCGTATTTATGGCCCTGTTAAGTCAACTTCGACGCGATCTCCGGTTCAATGCGGAGTTTCTTCAGCTGATTCAAACGCTGAAGAATATCGCGGCGTCCCAGTATCACACGCTGGAGCGGGAGAAGGAGCGGTTCGCCGATTTCATGGCCCAGTTTTCCGGGTTCTTTCAGGTGGTGGACATGGTGCACCAGGACGCTCCGCTGGTGAATGTCATGACCGATGTGATTGGGATTGTGCTGGTGACTTCCGATTCGGGCTTCATGGGAGGCCTCAACGCCGGCGTGATCCAGGCGGGATATGATGTGCAGGGAATTCTGCCTGCCAGTCAGATTCGGTATATTGTGATCGGGGACAAGGGGGCGTCGAAACTGTCCGAAGGCGGGCGTGACTTCAAGGCCTTTCCGGGAATCTCTCCGGAAACCCGGTATGAGCAGGCCATGGAGATCCGGGATTATATCGTGAAGGAAGTGTCCGAGAAGCGAATCGGCAAGGTGGTGGTGGTTCATCCCCGCCCGATTTCCTTCACGCAGCAGACCATTGATACGTTCAATCTTCTGCCCTGCGGGGAATTGTTTGACCGGACGACCCTTCCTGCGGCCGCTTCAGCCGTCCCGTCTTCCGCCGCCGGGAAGTTGATTGCCAGCGCCCGGAAAGTGACGGTTGAATCCTCGTTTGAGGATATGGCCGTGTATCTGGCTGAAGTGTGGGTGGCTTCGAAACTGTACGAGGTGTTTGAGGATAGCAAACTCGCCGAGTTTGCGGCGCGGGCCATGCATCTTGAGGATAGTGTTCAGAAACTTGAAAAAGAGCACAAAAAGCTGAAACATCAGTGTTTTCGCGCTGCTCATGAACTGGTGGATAAGAGCATGCGCGAGTCGTTCTCGTCGCGGAAAAAGAAAAAGAAGGTGGCATGATATGAGTGAACCCATTGTTGGTGAACTGAAAAAAGGGCGGGTGGTCGGCGTTCAGGGGCCGATTGTGGATGTTAAGTTCGAGACAGTCGAGGATATGCCCGACCTGCATGAAGTGATCATGGTCAAGACGTTCGACAAGCGCGACCTCACCCTGGAGGTGGCCGAACACCTGGAGGGGTCTGTGGCGCGCTGCATTGCCCTGTCCTCCACCCTCAACCTCCAACGAAATGCCGTGGCCACCTCGACCGGTGATGTGTTGCGGGTGCCGGTAGGCGAGGCGCTGTTTGGGCGTATCATCAATGTCATGGGCCAGCCCATTGACGGGAAGGGTCCCATCAATGCCACCGAGACCCGTCCGATTCACAAGGACGTCACCAAGTTGCGCGTGAATGTGGCCAGTCTTTCCGAAAATAAGCGGGAAGTGATGGAGACGGGGATCAAGATGATCGACCTGTTGTATCCTGTGGTGAAGGGTAGCAAGACGGGTATTCTCGGGGGCGCCGGGTGCGGAAAGAGCGTGGTTATCCAGGAATTGATTCACAACGTGGCTCAGGAACACGATGGCTGCAGTGTGTTTGCGGGGATCGGGGAGCGTATCCGGGAAGGGAATGAATTGTATTTCGAGTTCGAGCGGGAAGGCATTCTGAAGAAGGTCATTATGGCGTTCGGACAGATGGATGAGCCGCCAGGCGCGCGTTTTGAGGTGGCCAAGACTGGCATCACGCAGGCCGAATGGCTTCAGGAGCAGGGCAAAAATGTTCTGCTTTTCATGGATAATGTATTCCGCTTTGTGCAGGCAGGCTCGGAAATCTCGACCTTGATGGGGCGCGTTCCCTCGGAAACCGGCTACCAGCCCACACTCAGTTCCGAAGTCGGCGACCTGCATGAACGTATCAAAACCGGAAGCGGAGGCTCCATCTCGGCCTTTGAGGCGGTGTATGTGCCTGCGGACGATCTGACCGATCCCGCCGTGGTGGCAATTTTCAGTTATCTGGATTCCGTGCTGGTGCTCTCGCGTGATCGCGCCCAGCTCGGGCTTTATCCGGCGGTGGATCCCCTGAACTCCTCCAGTTCCAACATGGACGTGGCGGTCGTCGGGCAGCGCCATTTCGGAATTGCCCAGGAAGTGGTTCGGATGTTGACGAAGTACGATGAACTTCGCCGGATCGTTGCCGTCATTGGAATTGACGAGTTGTCGCGGTCCGATCGTCTGGTGTATGAGCGGGCGCGGAAGCTTCAGAATTACCTGACCCAGCCCTGTTTTGTTGCCGAGTCCTACACCGGCCGGAAAGGACAGTATGTGCCCACCGAGGTTACCGTGAATGACTGTTCCCGGATTATTGAGGGCGCCTATGACGATCGGGATGAGCGGGAATTTTATATGATCGGGCGGCTGCCGTGAGGAAACGGAATAAAGGGATAAAGGGGTTAAGGGGTTAAGGAAGGAAGTCTTATGGCTTCGGAATGGGTCAATTTATTGGTGGAGGAGGGGCTGCTGTCGGCCGGGCAACTCGAACAGGTGGTCGCGTTATCAAGGGAACGCAATGAATCCCTCATCAAAACCCTTGTCCGGCAGGGCCTGATTCCGGAGGAGAAACTTCTTCGCGTGGTGGCCGGCCAGCAGGGGCTTGAGTTTGTGACGTTCCGGGACATCCGGCCCGAGGCCGCGGCTGTGGCGAGTCTCTCGGCCCGCTTTGTGGCCCACTACCGGATCATGCCTGTGAAGCTGACCGGGAACCGCCTTCTTATCGCCCTCTCCAATCCTTTCGATCAGGCGGCAGGCGAGGACATTGAAAGCAGTCTGGGGTACCGGGTTGAACGGGTTCTGGCCTGCGAAAATGACATCCTGGAGGCCATTCAAATCCATTACGGGGTCGGAGCCGAGACGGTGGAGCGGATCCTTTCCGGCATGACAGGACAGGGGACGGGTCAGCCGCTCCAGGAATCGCATGATCTCGAACTCAAGGCCGAGGATGCCTCGGTGATCAAGCTGGTCAACCAGCTTCTTCATCAGGCCATCACCGACCGTGCCACGGATATTCACTTTGAGGTCTATCGGGATGATATCATTCTGAGACGGCGAATTGACGGGGTGTTGTATGACACTACGGTGTCCAAAAACATGGCCTCGCTTTATCCCGCCATCATTTCCCGTATCAAGCTGATGGCCGGACTCAACATTGTCGAGCGGCGGCTTCCCCAGGACGGGCGCGCTCGGGTCAACATCGGCCATTACCAGTACGACCTGCGTGTGTCGGTGGTGCCTGCCATGCACGGCGAAAACGTGGTCATCCGGATTCTGCCCACGACGATGCTGTTCAGCATGGAGCAGTTGGGGCTCTCCCCGCGGCACTCCAAAATTCTGATGGAACTCATCCAGCTCCCGCACGGCATTGTGTTTGTCACCGGCCCCACCGGCAGTGGCAAGAGCACCACGCTGTACGCCTGCCTGACCCGGCTGAATACCCGCGACCACAAGATCATCACCATTGAGGATCCCGTGGAGTATGAAATCAAGGGCATCATGCAGACGCAGGTTAATCCGCGCATCGATCTCACCTTTGCCCGTGCCCTGCGCAGCATGCTCCGGCACGACCCGGACATCATGATGGTGGGCGAGGTGCGGGATCGTGAGACCGCTGAAATCACCATCCAGACGGCGCTGACGGGGCATCTGGTGTTCAGTACCCTGCACACCAACGATGCCGCCAGCGCGGCGATCCGGCTTCTGGATATGGGGGTGGACCCTTACCTGATCGCCTCCACCGTGCGGGCCTTCATGGCCCAGCGGCTTGTCAGGGTAGTTTGCGATAACTGCCGCGAATGGGTTGATTTTAAGGGGAAGCGGTGCAGCCGGGGTAAAGGGTGCACCCAGTGCAACGGTACGGGTTACCGGGGTCGTGTGGCGATTAGTGAGATTCTTCAGGTATTACCCGATATTCAGGATCTGATCCTGAGGCGTGCCTCCGCGCGGGATATACGCCAGAAGGCCGTTGCTTTGGGAATGCAGACCCTCGCGGCAGACGGCTGGGACAAAATTATCCAGGGCGTGACCACCGTCGAGGAAGTCACCCGCGTGACGTTTGATACGCTTTCCAATGTTGATTCGCCATAATCGTAATCATAATCTTAATCGTAATCCTCTTTCTTCAGACCGTGCGCCAGAATAGAATATGATTACGATTACGATTACGATTATGATTACGATTACGAAAATTTCCTGAGAGAATGAGGCCTATGCCCACGTTCTTCTACAAAGCGAAACAGGGTCCCGGGAAAACCGTGGAAGGCGAGATTGTTGCTGAAAGTCGTCCTGCTGCCATGGCACGGCTTGAGCGGATGGGGTGCAGTCCGGTTTCGTTGGAAGAAGTGGCGGGCGCAGGCCGCAGGGCAGTGGCACCTTCGCGGCGGCGCATTCGCGGGCGCGATATTACGGTGTTTACCCGCCAGTTGGCCGGACTGTTACGGGCGGGAGTTCCTATCCTGCGCGCACTGACTACGATCCAGCAGCAGACGGAAAATACGGCCTTCCAATCCCTGATCATGGAGATTTCGAGCGCGGTGCGGGATGGTCAAACCTTGTCCGAAAGCCTTGCCCGTCACCCCGTTCTCTTTCCTGAACTCTATGTGAATATGGTGCGATCCGGTGAATCGGCGGGGATGATGGACGAAATCCTGATGCGACTGGCCGAAGCGCGGGAAAGTGATGATGAACTTCGCGCGCGGGTGACGGGTGCCATCGCTTATCCGGCTCTGGTGCTCGCCGTGGGGGTACTGAGTGTATTCGTTATTCTCACTTTTTTCCTTCCCAGGATCATGCATTTGTTCGACGGAATGACGCAGGTTCTGCCATGGCCGACGAAGATCGTTCTCGCGGTGAGTTCCGTCTTTTCCCAATACTGGGGGATTCTGATACTGGTTGGTGTGGTAGCCGTCTTGCTGGCCCGGCGCAGTCTTAAGACCGAGGCCGGGCGTCTGGCCTTGGATAGTGCGCTGTTGCGACTTCCGGTGATTGGGAACTTTGCGCGCGACACCGACGTGGTTCGGTTTTCCCGAACCTTATCCCTGCTGGTTAAAGCCGGTATTTCCGTGGATCGGGCTTTGGCGCTATCGGGGAACACCTTGATGAACCGAAAGTTACGGGCGGCGATTCTGGCTGCTGCGGATGAGACGGTCCGGCAGGGGGCGACCATTGCCGACGGGTTCAAGCGCCGCCCTGAGATTCCCGAGTTTGTGACCAATATGGTGGCCGTGGGTGAGGAGAGCGGGCATCTGGACGAGGCGTTGCTGGAGGTGGCGGCGTTTTATCAGCGGGAGTTGGATCGGGATTTGCGATTGGTGACCACTCTGCTGGAGCCGCTTCTGATTCTCCTGGTGGGACTCGTCGTTGGTTTTATTATTTTCGCCATGCTCCTGCCCATTTTCCAGATCGGCCAGGCAATCCGGTAAATAGGTGTTGTTGAGTTGCTAAGTTGTTGAGTTGTCAAGGTGGGAATGGTATTTTTTCAGGTATTCTCAACAACTTGACAACCCAGCAACTTAACAACCTGCCCATTGACAGGGCAAAGGAGAAATTGATGAGCAATTTGCGCCGTGGCTTTACCCTGATCGAACTCATGATTGTGGTGATCATTATTGCGGCGTTGGCGGCGATGGTGGCGCCGAACTTGATCGGGCGCTCGGATGAGGCCAAGGCCAAGATCGCGCAGGGGGATCTGGCCAGTTTGGACACGGTGTTAAAGCTCTACCGGCTTGATAAGGGCGCCTACCCGACCTCGGAGCAGGGGTTGATGGCGTTGATGTCGGCGCCCGGCCCCGGTCGTGAGCCGTATCTGGAGAAGGCTCCGCTGGATCCCTGGCAGCGCAAATATTTGTATCGCTGTCCCGGTACCCACCGGTCGGCCAGTTATGACCTTTCCTCGACGGGCCGGGACGGCAAGGAAGGCACAGAGGATGACATCAAGAACTGGGAATAACGCCTTCACCCACTCAGTGAAAAGATTTACCACCCGCTTCGCTAGAGGAAGCGGAGGGGGGAGAGGAAGAGAATGTTGCGCGATTTTCACTAAGGGCGAGTACCCCCTTAGTGAAAATCGCGCAACGCCTCCCGTGGAGTTGGAGCCGAGGAATTTTTCAGCTGCCCTCTTCCTGTCCTCCTCCAGAAAGGTGTTGCGGGATTTTTTGCGGCAGGTACCCCTGGCGCATAAAATCCCGCAACATTCTCTTCCTCTTTCCCTTCCTCTCTCTCAATCCTCCGTCTCCTCTGTGGTAAATCTTCTCCCCGTGTCTGTCGCGTCGCGCCGCGCCTTCACGCTCATTGAAGTGCTGGTGGCGTCTGTGATTCTGTTTGCGGGTCTGGGGGCTGTTCTGAAAGCCTATAGCATGGCAGTCACCGCCCTGGATTCGGCGGCTGATGTGTTGGTTTCCACAGCATGGCTTCGTGATAAGGTTGCCGTGATGGAATTGCAGGGGAAGGACGGGAGCGCGTTGATGTCGAGTGGCGGGCAAACCCGGCTTGAGGGTCGGGATTACCGGTGGGACGTTGATGCCCGGGAGCAGGCCATCACTCCTGATCTGAAACTTCTGTCCTCCACAATAAGTATTACCCGTTCCCCGTCCGGCACCCCGCACCTTCTCCAGGCCGAGTGGGCTCTGTTTCAGGATCCGCCAACACCCCCTCCAAAATGAAACGACTATACGGAAAAGAGAAGATTACCACCCGCTTCGCTAGAGGAAACGGAGAGTGGATTGGGAGAGGAAGAGAATGTTGCGAGATTTTCACTAAGGGCGAGTACCCCCTTAGTGAAAATCGCGCAACGCCTCCCGTGGAGAGGGATCCGAGACGTGTTTCGGCTTTTTTAAACAACCCCACCCTCTTCCTGTCCCCCTTAAGAAAGGTGTTGCGGCATTTTATGCGGCAGGTACCCCTGGCGCATAAAATGCCGCAACATTCTCTTCCTCTCTCTCAATCCTCCGTTTCCTCCGTGGTCAATCTTTTTCCCCTTCCCGCTACGGCACGGCGTGGATTTACGCTTCTTGAGCTGCTTGTGGCCGGGGCGTTGATTGCGGTTGCGGCCACGGTTGTGGCGGGTGCCTTTGCCGCCGGGTTCCGGGTCTGGCAGCGCGCCAGTCAACAGGGCGGTCCCTATGAAGAGGCGGTCATCGCGTTGGAGCTGATCCAGAAAGACGTCCGTAATTCCCAGCCCTTCCGGCTGGTTCCGTTCCGGGGCACCGAAAGCGGGCTGGAGATACCGTCTGTGGTTACAGCGCCCGGTCGGGATAGTCAGGCCAGTCAGATGGGCTCAATCCGGTATGAGTTCAGTGCCACTTCGCGTGAACTCGTGCGGGTGACGCGACTGTTTTCTGTTCCGCAGGGTGAGTCTGAGGTGCGGGAGGCGCTTCTTTCCAAAGTCGAGAGCGTTCGATTTTCCTATGCGGATCGCGGGCCCGATGGAAAAGGCGCCTTGAGTTGGTCCGGTGCCTGGCCTGCCGGAACCAACATTCCGGTCGCTGTGAAGGTGCAGGTGAAGGCGCCTCTGGTTGACCTTGAAAGAGTCGTGGTGCTGCCATGAGAAGAGAAATTTTACCACGGAGAGGCGGAGGGAGGAGAAAAAGAAAATGTTGTGCGATTTTTTTAAATGGTGAGTACCCCATTCAAAAAAATCGCACAACACCTCTTCGGGAGGAATATGGAAAGAATTCTGGCGAAACCTTTTTCGTCCGGTCTTCCTCAAGGAGTAGTGTTGCGGCATTTATCGCGCGGGGTATTTCCCTGCGTGACAAATGCCGCAACATTTTCTTTCTCTCCCCTCTCCCTTCTCCGTGTCTCCGTGGTAAATCTTCTCTTATGTTCGGGGGTGCGAGGGGCAGCATCCTCATCCTCGCCCTTTGGGTCATCTTTATGCTGGCCCTGCTGGCGGTGGCGGTGGGCGCTTATGTGGACAGTCGGCTGACGCTGGCCCGCCGGCTCGAACAGCGGCTACTGGGGGAAGCCGCGGCGCGCACCGGAATTGCACGGAGCCTGATCTTGTTGAAGCAGGATACGAACGGCTGGGATTCAGTGAGCGAGCCCTGGGCCGATAGCCGGAAGGATTTCTCCAACGTTGTCTGCGGCGCCGGGGTGTTTTCGGTGTGTTATGAGGTTGACCTGTCGGGCGGAGGCAGGGGAACAAACTACGGGGTGGGGGATGAACAAAGCCGGATCGACTTGAATCTGGCGCGGGTTGAATTGCTGGCCACGCTGATGCAGGAGGTCGGCGGAATGGGGGCTGAGGCGGCGACGCGTGTGGCCGCCGCGCTTCATACGGCGAGCACCAAGCCGGTTGAGAACCTTCCCGGAGTGGGCGAGAAAACAGGCTGGCAGGATTCCCGGTTCAAGCGGGGGCCGTTCCGTTCAGTGGGGGAGATTCGCTGGGTGACGGGAATGACGGAGGAGGCATTTTTAAAAATCCGGGATCATGTGACGGTCCACGGAGGCTATCGAGTCAACCTGAATACCGCCGGGCTCGGGGTGTTGCGAACCTTGGCGAAGCGGGCGGGGAGCGGAGACTCGGGGTCGGCCGGGGTTGAAAGTCTTGCAAAGAAGATATTGCAGTTCAGAGAAAGTGGCGGTATTTTCAAGAGCTATCAGGGTTCGGGGCTGGTGGAAGCTCTGGGGCCCGGAGCCGGGTTGACGGGGGATGAACGAAGTCGTTTATATGGCATGACTCCTTTTATTACCGTGGCCTCGGATCATTTCAGGGGGTGGGCGAAGGGGGCTCCAGTGAATCGTGCCGGGGAAACCCGCCGGTTTGATTTTGTGTGGGATCGGAAGCATCATAAGATTGAGTTCTGGCATGAAGATTGATCCGCAAATATCGTTTGGGAAAACCGTGGTGGCCATTGAGCCCGGCGCCGAGTGGTTCAAGTTGGTGAAAGTCACCCGGAGTCGCGAAGGGGTGAAAGTGGAGCGGGTGATTCTGCGGCGGACCGAGGAGGTTGAACCGCTGGCAGGCCCCGGCTTCCTCAAGGCGTTGGGACTCCAGGAGCTGAAGGGCGTGCCCGTGATTGTTTGTCTGCCGCGGCAGATGGTGAATGTCCGCCTGTTTGATCTGCCTTCCGGCGATCAGCAGGAAATCGCCGACATGGTCGATCTCCAGATTGCGCGGCAAACACCCTATTCCCGCGATGAGATAGTTTTTGACTACAGGTTGTTCCGGTCCGACAAGGAAGGCTACACACGGGTTATGCTGGTGATTGTCCAGACCGGCGTGGTACGTCAGAAATACCGGTTCCTGGAAGAGTCCGGGTTGTCGGTGGGGCTGGTAACCGTGACCACGGACGGCTGGTTGGCGGCGCTTCAGTCGGGTGACTTGACGCTCCCGAAATCCGGATCGGGTGCGGTGGCTTTTCTGGACTGCGATTCGGCGGCGGGCGATCTGGTGATCCTGAATAATGGGGTTCCCCTGTTCAGCAGGAGCATGCCGGTTGGATCTGCCCAAGTGACGGCTGAGGGAGGACAGTTTGAAAAATGGGCGCAGGAGATCAGTCGCGCGTTCGAGACCTTCCGGAACGAGACGCCAGGCGTAGCGGTGTCGCTTCTGGTGTTGTCTGGGGGCGCGGCCAAACTTCCCGCTTTGGCGGAGGACTTGAAATCGTCGCTGGGGCTTGATGTGGTCGGGGTGGAGGGACTGGAAAAACTGACCGATGACCTTTTATTGCCGCCCGAAAGCAAAGGCACTTCACTAGCTGGGGTGCTGGGGGCGGCTGCCGAGGCGAAGGGGTTGCAACTCAATCTGATTCCGGAGTCGGTGCGGATGCGAAAGGGCGTTGTTGCCAAGGCGCTTCAGTTGACCTTGACGGGTATTTTGATCCTTGCCGTTTTCGGGATGCTGTCACTGTTTATTCTCAGTCGAACGAATCGGCAGGAATCCTATCTGGGTGAACTGACGCGGATGATCAAGGCGACGGAGAAGGCGGCGGACGAGACTGACGCAATGCGGCGCAAGGTGGCCATCGTGGCCGAACGGCTGGGAACGAAGATGATTCCGGCGAAGGTGCTTGCCGAACTGTACGGGGTGATTGGTGATGGGACGGCCTTTACGGCGATTGAAATCAACGAGGGGGCCAGACTGGTTTGCCGTGGAACCACGGAGACGGTGGCGGACACGGTCAAGTTGGTTAATGCCATGGAGTCCTCTTCCTTATTCCAGAATGTCAAGAGCACCCGGACGGTATCCGGGAAAGACCGGACTGAATTTGAAGTCGCCTGCGAGTTGGAGAAAAAACGACCATGATGGCCATTGCGACAATGATACCTCGAGGCAAGAATGCCTGGATCCTGGCGGGCGGCGTGGTGGGAATTGTGATTCTGGGCGCGGTCATTCTGATGGGTCCGGTGAGGGGGCGTTTCCGTTATCTGGAAGAAGAGATTGCAATTCAGGAAGCAAAGTTGAATCGCAATCTGGCGATTGTGGCGCCGACAGCCCGGGAAGCGGTGGAGAAGGAATTCCGGCGTTATGGCGAAATGATTCGCAAGCGGGGTTCCTCGGACGAGGAAAATTCCCAGATGATGTCCGAAATCGACAAGCTGGCAGGCCTGAACAAGGTGACTTTGTCAGCCACGAAGCCCCGTGACACGAAAAAAGAAAAAGATTACGAGGCTTACGGGGTAGAGATTGAAGTCGAAGCCGACATGGCCGCCCTCATGGGGTTTTTATATGCGATCGAATCCTCGTCACAACTTTTGCGGGTTGATCACATGACCGTGGAGTCAAAAGGCGCGAAAGACTCCACCTCTCTTCATGGCATTCTCACCATCTCCAAAGTTGTCACGCTATAACGAACCTCACGGGTGGGGATGGCTCTCTGAGCCATCCGTTCTGTATTCTCGAGCCTGTCCCACATGCGCGCTAGTTGGTGTCGGCGAACATTCATTTTCTGATCCGGGAAACGTTGGTGATTTCGAAGATTGTGACGTTGTTGAGCGGTTTCGTTTGCTCAAAGCAACGGTCAGGATTTTGCAAAGATCAATAAAAGAAGGTCGATGGACAAAGTAAGTTAGCTTTTGGCGGAGTAAGTTAGCCTGGGGGCGCGGTTAGTCTGTCCGAAAACGGTGCCGAGTGCAGGTGTTTGCGGTGGATATGGGCATGAAGGCATGGTTTGTGGAGTCCGGGGTGCCGAAAAAG
>CAMDCX010000041.1 GCA_945890715.1 PVC group bacterium
CGGCGAGGAGTCGCTCTTGCGGCTCGTGAGTGCTGTCCTCGCAGAAATCGATGAAGAATGGGCAACTGCCAAAACCTATTTACCCAGGGAGACCAAGTGAGACCCGCCTATCAGGTCGACACTTTTACAGAAAAGAAATTGCTTTGCCAATCCTTAAACACGTGAATTGCCTCTTTCGGGTTATAGGGGAGTCCTCCGGAAAACTCGACAGTCATGAAAAATGTCCCGTTGGATGTTTTGTAGATGGTTTCTACTACGTCCCGGCTTGGCGTAATAGCCCAATTAAAGCTGTGATAAATGACAATTGAGGAAGCCCCTCCAGACTGTAAGGCAAGTCTACATTGTTCTTTTGTCATATTCATGATGATTGCCGAGATCATGCTATGGCATGAGTCAGTTCTGTTCTATGGGGTAAAACCCTAACAGTCTGTTAAAAACACACGGACGCCGAGGCCGGCGTCCCTCCCGGTTTAAAATTACGGCACCTGCCTGTATTTCGGGAGGGTCGGCGGCCTCGCCGACCGTCTTAACGGCGGATGGGTAGTTTTTCAACAGGTTTCTAAGGCATAACGCAAGATCAGGATTACGATTACGATTAAGATTACGATTATGAGTCAGAATAGTCCCTTAAGTAAGCAGCATTGCCCAGTAGGGATACACCCCATAGCGTTCCAGGGGTGTCTGGATCATTCTTCTTTGCGTAAGGCAGGAGCCAGATTATGTCTCAACACCGATTTATCAGTAAGGTTGTCGTATTGCTCTGTTGCGCGGCGATTTTAGCTGGTTGTGGGAGAACGGATCCCGAGGAAAACGTGGCGACGCCCTCGAAAGTTCTGGTGATGGACGAGGCGGGTTTCGATTCGCAAATTGCACAAGGGGTGATTCTGGTGGATTTTTGGGCTCCTTGGTGTGGCCCCTGCAAGACACAGGGACCGATTGTTGAGGCCGTGGCAAATCAACTCAAAAATCAGGCCGTAGTGGCAAAATTGAATGTGGATAATGCGCCTAAAGCGGCGGGAAAATTCAACATCAAGAGCATTCCTGCACTGATCGTGTTCAAGGATGGAAAAATCGTTAAACAGTTTGTCGGTGTGACCGATGCCAACACCCTGTTGTCAGCAGTTAATGCGGAACTCAACACTCCGGCTGGGTACTGAGCAGGGTCTCGAGGATTGTATAGGCGGCCCGTGGTTGTGCCAGTTGCTTCATTCGATTCCGCATCCCGGCAAGGCGCTGCGGTTCTTGTAGCAGCAGGTCGACTTTGTATGGAAGAGTGACGACGTCCGTCGGGCTTACGGCCACTCCTTCTTCGAGAAGACTTGCTGCATTGATCTCTTCCTGTCCCGGGATCGGATTCAGAAGGATCATGGGCAGGGTGCTCGCCATCGCTTCGGACAGAGTAAGCCCGCCGGGCTTGCCGATTAAGAGGTCGGAGATCGCCATCCATTCGTGCATGTCGGTTGAGTAAGGAAGCGCCTTGAACTTCAAATGGGGCGGTGCCGCTTCGGTTGCTTGCACGACTTTGGCCAGAAGCTCCTCGTTCTTTCCGCACAGGCTCACGATTTGCGCGGGCTGTTTCATCTGTATGAGGGCGCGAATGGCGGCAAGGCTGGATTCCATGCCGAATGTTCCTGCGGATAGAAGAACAACAGGCATGGAGGGGGAGACATCGAATTTCCTTTGCAGTGCCTCCCTATCCATATTCTTCGAAAACGCCGGATGAATCGGAATACCCGTAACGGTGATGCGATCGTCCGGAAACCCAATTTGGCGTAGGTAATATGAGGATTCATCGGTAGCAACAAAATAGCGTTCAAACTGATGGCATAACCACAGGGCATGGACATGCAAATCGGTTACGACGACGGCATGTCTCGTGGATAACTGCTCGTGTTGCAGCATGTAGGAGACGATGTCGGAGGCCAGGAAGTGCGTGCAGATCGTGATATCGGGTGCCTCGGCGCGCAGGCACTCCATGAGCGGCTGCATTTGAGAGCGCTCCATAGCGACGCGGAAATGTTCGCCTTTCCATGGCGTATCGCTTTTGTCGTACCACCATCCCCAAAGCGATGGCGTCTTGCTGACCATTTGCTTGTACAACTCGGCATAAAGTTCTCCGAGCAGGGCAGACCCATAGTCCAGCACGTCGATGTGACGTACAGAAGAAATGCCGGGAAAGTACGCGGCGGCAGCTTCCAGCGCTTCGCCGGCCCGCGTATGCCCGCTTCCGGAACTGGCTGAGAGAATCAGAAGTTTGGATCCTCTGTTCACGGGTATTTGCGCAATGGCCTCGGGGGTCGATGCCTGCTGTTGAATTTCGTCATGGCTCATAGTTGTGTCCTTTGCCAAAAACCATCGCGGCGGCACCGGGGGCATAGGTCTCGACGGTTTCCCTTGTTAGCGCGTTCTTTTTTGCGATATCCGAGTACAAGTAAGCACTGCGTCGGGGGACTCGCTTGAGATCCGGGTCATCGTGTTTAACGGCGATAAGCCCGAATCGCTTGGCAAACCCTTCGCGCCACTCGAAATTATCCACAAATGACCAGTGATAGTAGCCAAGGATCGGGATGCCTTCCCGAATGGCCCGGTGAACTTGCGCGAGATGCTCGACGATGTAATAGGGCCGCTGCTTATCCGTATCGTCTGCGATGCCGTTTTCGGTGATGAGGATCGGCTTTCCGAACCGCTTCCATACGGAACGGATTGTGCGATATAACCCCTCCGGATAGATTTGCCAACCCATCTGGGACACATTGACCCCCGAGGGAGCCTTCGTGTCGTCGATCCAGTACTGGTCGCCTCTTCTCCGGTCGTATTTCAGGGACGTGCGCGTGTAATAGTTGATTCCGCAGTAATCGTAGGAGTTTTGGATGCCGGCAATGGCGGACCCGCCATGGATCCAGTGCGGTTTCCCCGTGCTGATCGTATGATCCCAGCCCTCAAAGGCTGCGCGTCGGGTGATGAAGGCGGCAAAGCGCTCATACCAACCCGCGAGACCCGGCGAGTTCCAGGGTTCGATCCAGGGATACGCCATGGCGACACCCACCTTTGACGGTGACCCGTCCGGCGCCAGCGGATGTGCCTTGTGGATCAGGTGGTAGGTTCCCGCATGGGCACGAAGAGTGGCTCTGGATACAGCGCGGTAAGCTTTGATTGAACGGCGCTGCGGCGGAAACCGGCCCAGAAGATTGCCCATGATTGCCGGTACCATCGGTTCGTTCAGTGTCACCCAGAAGTCAGGGAAAGCGCCCAGTTCCTCTATTACAAACTTTGCGTACCTCAGGAATTGGTTCACCGTGTCAGGATTCAGCCAGTCCCCCTGGTCGGCGACCCAGTGCGGGATCACCCAGTGGTGCAGGGTAAGGCAGATCCGGAATCCATGGTTGCGAAGGGATTGAAGTATGCGTCGATAGTGTGCGATCACGTCATGGTCGAAACGGTCCTTCTGCGGTTCCACGCGGGCCCATTCGATACCCAGTCGGAAGCCTTTGTAAGCCAGTTCCGCCATCAAGGCATGATCCTCTTCGTGGCGGTTCCAGTAATCCATGGCGCGGCCCGAGACCGTCTTGTCCACGATCAAACCCTTCTTTTCCCATACCCACCAGTCAGAATATTCGTTTCCGCCCTCTACCTGGTGGCCCGCAGTCGATGTGCCCCAGATGAAGTTGTCTGGAAAATTCAGGCTGTCTCTAGACAAAGTACTCCTTGTTCTGTTTGTCATGGTCGTCTTCATTTATAACACTATTGTCTCATCCAATACCGTGCCATATGGGCCCAATGCTGCCATTTAGGCGGACAATAAATCCGGGCGAATGCATCGATATCGCCTGAATAGTGATTTCGGATCGTGCCAGCGGCCCAGCGGGCCTGAGTCCTGAGGCTGCGATCCGGATCCCTCGCAAAGCGACGTGCCGGGTGCCTGGGATAATTTGAGCCGACCCCCAGTTCCACGCCTGCTCGGCCATTCTCGATAAGCCTGATGGTTAAAAGTAGCTTCAACTCACGGGCGCTCAGTGCGTATTCTTTTGCTACCCCGCAGAGGATACGCGTTTCCCGGTCGGGCATGGAGTCTGTCACAGCCTGAATCGACAAAGGATTACCGGCATTAGCACCTTGGGCGCAAGCGATCCAGCAGAGCAAGATAGCGATCTCCCATTTCATTCAGGGAGTCTAGGCGCGGGGCAGGTTGCTTTCTATGGGGTGTAACCCTATCGATTCTCCTGTCATCAGTTAAACAAGGCCGACAGGACTCAATAAGGCGTCTCAGTAGGGTTACACCCCATCGAACAGGATCAACACATGATGTAGTCTGTTCACAACAAAAGAAGAAAAACCATGATCATCGGGTCGAATGTGGGTGGTGATCATTTCTTGTGGTTTTAGCAGTGTGTCGGAAGGTTCTCCCATGAAGCCTAGACGTGATCGAAGAAACTTCCCTGTCGTTTGTGTGGGCGGTTCGGCAGGCGGTCTGGACGCCTATATCCGGTTATTGCGGCATCTGCCGTCTGATATGGGTGTTGCTGTCGTCATAGTCAATCACCTGAGAACCGTAGCCACACAGCTCCACACAATCCTTCCGCACTACACAGCGATGCCGGTTGAACTGATTACGGAAGCCATGTGCATCAAGCCGAACCATGTGTTCATTATTCCGGAACAACGTGATTTGCACGTTCTTGCAGGAGAGTTCCGTCTTAAGCCGATCTCAAAGCCGAGGGGATGGCCTGACGTGATTACGGTATTTCTGCGTTCTCTCACGAAGCATTGGGAAGGCCGCATTATCGCCGTCATCGTCTCTGGCTATGATGGGGATGGGGCCGCAGCCCTGTGCGGCATAAAAGAAGTGGGGGGAATTACTATTGCGCAGAAGCCGGACACGGCCGGACAGTCAGATATGCCCGAGAGCGCCATAGCAAGCGGCTGTATTGATTTTGTTCTTTCACCTGAGGATATTGCTCTCGAAATCGTCCGAATTACGCACGCGGTGTAAACCGACAATCAAATAACGATTCATAGGCTCCATTTCCAATTTCGGATAACAGATGCGCCGACCCCTAATCCGAACCGGACAAGCGGTACCCGATGCCGGGTTCGGTTTGGATCAGTTTGGAGGCGTCCTCAGCGGTTTCGATCTTCTTTCGGAGATGGTTCATGTAAACGCGCAGGTATTGGGATTGATCTTCCGCCTGTGGCCCCCACACCTCCCGCAATAAGTGCCGGTGGGTGACCACCTTGCCGTGATTCTGGGCCAACACCCGGAGCAGGGCGTATTCCGTAGCCGTCAGATGAACATCGCGGCCATGGATCGTGACCCGGCGTGTGCTGTAATCCACCTGGAGGGCGCCAGTCTGGTATACCGAATCGGCGGTTTCCGGGGGGGAGTGCCGGCGGATGGCCCGCAAGCGGGCAGCCAACTCGGCAGCGTGAAACGGCTTGGTGAGATAGTCGTCCGCACCATTGTCCAAGGCGGTCACTTTCTGTTCAAGTTCCTGGCGGACCGACAAAACCAGAACAGGAGTCTTGCTCCATTCACGAAGCCGCTTCAAAACTTCAGTCCCATCCATGTCAGGAAGTCCGAGGTCGAGTATGATGACATCAGGGCGACGATATACAGCGGCCCTTAACCCTTCCTGTCCGGTTTCTGCCTCGAACACCAGGTAGCCTTCTGTTTCGAGGGAAAGCTTCAACAGACGTCGTATCTGGACTTCGTCGTCAATCACCAAGGCTACCAGTTGTGCCGCGGGTTCTGTCATAGGCTTTCCGGTATTCTCTTCATTTCAACAGGGATACGCAAGATGAAGGTGGCGCCCCGGGTGGGATTGTTGGTAGCAGATACCGTTCCGCCCAGGGCGGTCATCAAGCCCCGGACAATGGACAAGCCCAGTCCGACTCCTCCGGGCGGTGCGTGGGGGCCACGATAGAATTTTTCAAAGATTCGTGTCTCCCCGTCTTGGGGGAGTCCGGGTCCCTGGTCCGCCACCTTGAGCACAAGGTGGGAGTCGTCCACCTGCGCCGAGATGGTGATTTCAGAACCAGGCTCCGAGTAAAGGGCGGCATTGGCGGCGAGGTTAGCCAGCGATTGCTCCACGAAACCCCATTCCACCTTGACAGACGGAAGGTCATCGGGGATCAGTACGCGAACCTGATGACGGGATAACAGATCACCCACCTGCTGCCGGGCGGATGAGATGATCTCGTCCACGTCGCACCAAACCGGAGTGAGGGTGTAACGCCCGGACTCAATGCGGGTCATACTGAGCAGATTGTCCACGATGCGTCCCAGTCGCCGCGAGGCCGTCTCGATTTCCTTGAGAAACGGCTGGGCGCCCTTGGTTTCCTTTACCAGGTCGAAGACCAGACCCAATTCACCCGTGGCGGCCTGGATGACGGCGAGGGGCGTCTTGATCTCATGGGAGACGCAATCGAAAAGAGTCTTGTAGAGTTTCTCGGATTCCTCGGCCAATTGGGTGCGGCCAGCTTCCTGGATCAGCCAGTACCGTTCAACCATTACCGCAACCTGGTCCGCAAACGTCTCCAGTAATTCGCGTTCATCCAGGAGAAGCGTTTTATTATTCGGGAAATGAAGGGCAATGACGCCGACCTTGTTGTTTACTGTTTTCAGGGGGAGATGCAGGCAATCGGATTCAGGCAAGGTATCGGTATGGCGCCCCGCCGGTTCGCGATGTTCCAGTGCGTAGACGGCCACCCCCCTTTCTTTTTCAGTCAGAGTCCAGGTTCCGGCGGGGTGCGGCGTGGTACTTAGCCGCCCGTCCTGTCCGACCAGCAGTACCGCACAGTCTGCTCCGGAGGCATTATGGATTTCCTGGACAGCCCGCCGGAGTCCTTCCTCCAGCGTCGTGCTTTCAACGACCCCCTGAGCCAAGCGGTAAAGGGCGGCGGTGCGTTGTTCCCGTTTTCGCTCTGACCACTCGCGAAGCCTCAGGCGGGCGGTCAGGTTCCCGATGACCAGGGCGACGATGAAATACATGACGAACATGAGGAGGTCATGAATCTGGTTGATTCTCAGGGTGAAGGCGGGAGGGATGAAGAGGAAATTCCATAACAGGGCGCTGGCGGCGGCGATGGAAATAATGGCACGCCTCCTTAGCCGGGTGGCAAGCAGAATGATCAGGAACAGGTAGACGAGCGCGATGGCCCAATAGCCGGTGACATCACGGAGCAGCCAGCAAATGACCGTGACAAGGGCAATGGAGGCGCCTCCCAGGATGATGTCGCGGGACCAGGGTTTCAGGTCGAGGGACAGGCGTTTGCTTGCGGTGCGGGTTTCCCGTGACTGGCCCGTTTGAACGACGCATACGTCAAGATCGCCGCTTTCCCGGATCAGTCGCTCCACCAGCGATCCTCCCTTGAACCATTCCAGCCAGCGTAAGCCTAGTGTTTTTCCGACCACGAGTTGCGTGACACGTTCTTCGCGGGCCACCCTCAACAGGGTTTTTACCAGGTCATCGCCGGAGGTGGCGACCACCTGGGCGCCTAGTTGACGGGCAAGCGAGAGGGTTTTGGCCAGTCGGGCGGTTTCCTCCTCGGACAAGGGGGCGGATGACTCCACATAGACGGCAACCCATGGGGCGCCCATAATCGACACCGTGCGCCGTGTCCATCGGATCAGTTCCGCGGAGTAAGGACTGGGCCCGATTGCCACCATGAGTTTGGCATTGGTTTTCCAGGCGCCTTCAATCCGCCGGGTGGTCATGACCTCCCGGAGTTCCTGATTCACGAGCTCGGCGGTGACCCGAAGTGCCAGTTCCCGCAATGCCGTGAGATTTTCCTCGCGGAAAAAATTCGCGGAGGCGGTTTGAACCATGGCGCCCAGATACACCTTGCCCTCCGCTAGCCGCTCGCGCAGGGCGTCGGGGGGCAGATCGACAAGTTGAATGTCAGTAGCCTGATCCAGAATGGTATCCGGTACCGTTTCCCGGATGGTCACCCCGACAATCTGGCGGACGAGATCCACCCGGCTTTCGATATGCTGGATGTTGAGGGTCGAGTAGACATCGATGCCCGTTTCCAGAAGTTCCATGACATCCTGATAGCGCTTGGGATGGCGGCTGCCGGGGGCGTTGGTGTGTGCCAGTTCATCCACCAACACCAAGGCGGGACGGCGCTGGAGGATGGCGTCCAAATCCATTTCCTGGAGTGTTGTGCCCCGGTATTCCACTGTTCGAAGCGGGACGGCCGTAAGCCCTTCGAGAAGGGCTTGTGTCTCGGGGCGCCGATGCGTCTCCACCACGGCGACAACCAGGTCAAGGCCATCGGCCTTCCGTTGATGCGCCATCTTCAGCATGGCGTAGGTTTTTCCCACGCCAGCGCACATGCCGAGGAAGATGGTCAGTCGTCCGCGCCGGAGTTTCTCATCCTCCTGCTTGATGGCGGCGAGAAGGGCGTCGGGATTGGGTCTGGATGGCTCCTTCATGAATGAGTTCCACTATAACCGGTCAATGGCAAGGTTGAGTAGCAAAACATTTACACGGGGTTCACCTAGAAAACCGAACTGGGATGGCTCGGTAAGTTGCGTAACAAGGGTCTCCAGCCGGGTATCCGGCATATGCCGGGCCTTGGCCACACGGTGAGTTTGCAGCAAGGCGGATTCGGGACTGATATGGGGGTCCAAGCCGCTGCCGGACTGGAACACCATATCGGAGGGGACAGGGATACCATCAGGCAGAGACTGGGTGCCCCGAAAGGAGGCGATCCGGGCCAGGACATTAGACTGAAGTAACTGGCTGGTGGGGCCCAGGTTGCTTGCGCCGGACGGCAGGGTTCCGAAGTCTGACGCAGAGGGGCGGGGCCAGAAGTAGCGCCCTGCCTCAAACTTCTGCGCCAGAAGCGCGCTCCCCACGATCTGCCCGTTACGGCGCTGGAGGCTGCCGTTGGCCTGCCTATGAAAGAACACCCTGACGATTCCCGTAACGAGCAGAGGATAGGCAAGGCCGGTCAATAGCGTGAATACGAGCGTCAGTTTAATGGATTGAATAACCAGTTTGGTCATGGTGTGACTCCTTTCAAGAAACCAGATGAACGGCAACGAGAAACAGATCGATCAGTTTAATAAAGACGAACGGGACGATGATGCCGCCGAGGCCGTAGATCACCATGTTTTTTCTCAGCACGGCGGCGGCGCCGATGGCCTCGTACTTCACGCCACGCAATGCCAGCGGAATCAAGGCCACGATGATCAGGGCGTTAAACACGATCGCGCTTAGGATCGCGCTTTCGGGCGAATGCAGGTGCATGATGTTCAGCTTTTCAAGCGGACCATGCCCGCCCACCTGCGTGGCATAAAGCAGGCCAAACATGGCGGGCAGAATGGCGAAGTACTTGGCAACGTCGTTGGCGATGCTGAAGGTGGTCAGGGCACCACGAGTCATGAGGAGCTGTTTGCCGATTTCAACCACCTCAATCAGTTTTGTTGGATTGCTATCCAGATCCACCATATTGCCGGCTTCCCGCGCTGCCTGTGTGCCGGTGTTCATGGCGACCCCGACGTCGGCCTGGGCGAGGGCGGGGGCATCGTTGGTGCCATCGCCGATCATGGCAATCAACCTGCCATCGGCCTGCTCCTGCCGGATACGTGCCAATTTATCTTCGGGTTTGGCATGCGCGATGAAATCATCGACTCCGGCCTCGGCGGCGATGGCGGCGGCGGTCAATGGGTTGTCGCCGGTGATCATGATGGTCCTCACACCCATCTTCCGGAGTTGGGCAAACCGCTCCCGGATCCCCCCCTTGACGATATCCTTGAGTCGGATAACCCCCAGCACGCGGTTACCGTCGGCCACCACCAGCGGGGTGCCCCCCGCCCGGGCAATATCGCTCACGATGTCCTCCACCGCTTTGGGGTAGAGGCCTCCTTGGGCCTCAATGAATTGCTTTACCGCTTCTGCAGCGCCTTTGCGGATACAGCGCGGGATTCCTGACTCCGGGGCGGGGAAATCCATTCCGCTCATTCGGGTTTGCGCAGTGAAGGGGATAAATTGGCCATGTGGCGCGGCCACTTCCCGCCCCCGCATGCCGTACTGTTCCTTTACGAGGACGGCGATGGACCGGCCTTCGGGAGTCTCGTCGGCGAGTGAGGCGAAATGGGCGGCATCGGCCAGCTCCCCGGCGTTGACACCGGGCGCCGGGATGAGTTCCGTCGCCATGCGATTGCCCAGGGTGATGGTGCCGGTCTTATCGAGCAGTAGAACGTCCACATCGCCCGCCGCCTCGACGGCCCGACCGCTCGTGGCCAGCACATTGCGGCGCATGAGCCGGTCAATACCGGCGATACCGATGGCGCTGAGTAAACCGCCGATGGTGGTGGGGATCAGGCAGACGATCAGGGCCAGTAGAACGGGCAGGGATGTGAGGACCACGCCGGACTGGCCGGCCGCCCGTTCATTGAATGCGGCGAACGTCGGCAGGGTCAGGACTACGAGGATGAACAGAATCGTCAGACTGATGAGCACGATATTGAGCGCGATTTCATTCGGGGTCTTCTGCCGCCTTGCGCCTTCAATCATGGCGATCATCCGGTCCAGAAAGGAATGGCCGGGCTCGGCCGTGACGCGTACCACGATGCGGTCACTGATGACCCGGGTTCCCCCGGTGACGGCGCTACGGTCGCCCCCGCTTTCCCGGATGACCGGCGCGGATTCGCCGGTGATGGCCGATTCGTCCACCGTCGCGATGCCCTCCACAATTTCGCCGTCGGCGGGAATGATATCCCCCGCCTCGCAGACAAAACAATCGTCGATTTTCAAGTCCGTGGCGATCACGGCGCTTTCCTGGCCACTGTCGAGCCGACGCGCCAGGGTGGCGGTTCGCATTTTGCGAAGGGCGTCGGCATGCGCCTTGCCACGGCCCTCGGCCATGGCCTCGGCAAAGTTGGCGAACAGGCAGGTGAACCAGAGCCATAGGGCAAGTTGGAGGTTGAACCCGGAGAACTGATGGAACAGAAATGCCGTGGACAGAATGGAGCCGACCCAGACAACAAACATGACTGGGTTTTTAAGTTCCTCGCGGGGATGCAGTTTCTGGCAGGCGCCAATCATGGCCTGGCGCACCAGTTCGGGATATCGAATTTCAATTTTTGCGCTCATCGTGATGACTCCTGTTAGAACACCCGTCCGGATATCATTAACCCATGCTCAACAATCGGCCCGAGGCAGAGTGCCGGGAAAAACGTCAAGGCCCCGACGATTAGGATAATGCCCAGCAGAACCAGCGTGAACGTCAGGCCATTGGTCGGGAATGTGCCCGGTGAGGCCGGCACGGTCATTTTGCAAGCCAGGCTTCCCGCGATGGCGAGTACGGCGAAAATGCACCCGAACCGGCCAACCCACATGACGGCGCCCAACGAGAGGTTGTAGAACACACTGTTGGCATTCAGGCCGGCGAAGGCGCTGCCATTGTTGGCGGCGCAGGATGAAAAAGCATAGAGGATTTCGCTGAGGCCATGTGGCCCGGAATTGGAGGGTCCGGCAAGTCCCGCCGAAACGGTTGCCGACAAGGCCGAACCGAGGAGAATCAGCAGGTTGGGGAGCAGAATCGCCACCGCAGCCCACGCGGCCTCCCAGGCTTGGATCTTCTTGCCCAGGTATTCCGGTGTGCGGCCCACCATCAGGCCAGCAATGAACACGGTGATTAGGACATGCATCAGCATGCCATAGAGTCCTGCGCCGACGCCCCCAAAGGCGATACAGCCTAGCATCATGTTCAAAAGCGGCATCAAACCCGCCAGCGGCATGAAACTGTCATGCATGGCGTTGACAGCACCGCAGGAGGTGCCGGTGGTGGCGGTCGCGAACAGCACGCTGTTCATGACCCCGAACCTCACTTCCTTGCCTTCCAATTGGGGTAGCACATTGGCGGTTACCGGGTTGGGTTGTGTTTCCGCCCACCATGACACGGCGAAAGAGCCAACCAACACAATCATCATCACGCTAAAAAGGCACCAGGCATGACGCTTGTCGCCGATCATGAACCCAAAAGTGAACACCAAAGAGGCGGGAATCATCAGGAGCCCGAAGACCTCGGTAAAATTGGTGAGCGGTGTGGGGTTCTCAAACGGATGGGCACTGTTCTCCCCGAAAAACCCGCCGCCATTGGTGCCGAGATGTTTGATGGCGACCTGAGAGGCCACGGGTCCCAGGGGGATGACTTGTTCGGCGCCTTCAAGTGTATGGGCAGTGGCATAGCGCGACAACGTTTGGGGAACGCCCTGGCTAATCAGAAAAACAGCCATGATTAGCGAAAGCGGCAGGAAGATGTAGAGGGTGCTACGGGTGACATCCACCCAGAAATTGCCAAGTTCCTGAATCGAGGCGTGGCGTAAGCCACGAGTCAGGGCCAATAACACGGCAAGGCCGGTTGCCGCACTCAGAAAGTTGTGTACGGTAAGGCCTGCCATCTGAGTGAAGTAGCTCAGGGTGGCTTCCCCGGAGTAGGCCTGCCAGTTGGTATTGGTGATGAAACTGATGGCTGTGTTTAAGGCCAGATCCCAAGGCACGTTAGCCAGTTTCATGGGATTCAAGGGAAGCCAGGTCTGGATCATCATCAGGATCCAAAGCGATACGAGGCCGATAACGTTGAAAATCAAAACAGCCTGAAAGTACTTTTTCCAGGACATTTTTTCGTCTGGCCGGATTGCCCCGACCCGGTAGACCGCCATTTCGAGGGGTGCGAGCAGTTTGGAGAGTAAAGTGGATTCTCCCGACAGTACCCGCGCCATGTAACGCCCGAGAAGGGGCGCTAAACCGATCAATAAGCTGAAGAACACGGCAAGTTCAATAAAGTTATGGATGTTCATAGAGGCATGATGCATCCATGATCAGGAAAGGAATAATCAAATTATGGCTCAAAACCGTAAATAAAGTGTAAACACTGGCGTCCCACAGGATACTACTGGCATATTATCTAATAGACTTTTTCAAGTCTATTGTTCATTATATGCGCATCAATAAACCTTATAGGGGCTAATGATGGCATATTTTAAGACACCGGATGAATGGGCGGTAGAACTCGGGCGGCATGTGCATGATCTTCGTCTGCGCCAGAATACTGATCAGCGGCAACTCGCCGAAAGGGCTGATGTTGCCCTAAATGCCGTGAAGAACTTGGAAAAGGGTAAAGGATCCACGGTTATCTCCCTGATCAAGGTATTGCGTGCCTTGGGGCGGGAGGAGTGGCTCGGAACTTTAGCCCCGCCAGTTTCCATTAGTCCTCTACAGATGCTGAAAGCCCGGCATGTCCGGAAAAGGGCTTCAAGAAACAAGGGGGTAGGCCGTGTATAAACCGGTGCATGTGATCGAAACCCGGGTGTGGGGAAAGACCGTTGGTGCCGTCGCTTTGGACACGCGACAGGGGTATTATGCCTTTGAATACGCTCCGGAGTTCGTCAAATCGGGCATTGAACTGGCGCCGCTCACCATGCCGCTTTCCCAGGCGAGCGTCCCTTTTATTTTTTCTGATCTTCCAGAACTGACGTATAAGCGTTTGCCCGCCCTGCTGGCTGATGCCCTTCCAGATGACTTCGGTAATGCGTTGATTGACGGCTGGATGGCCAGGAAAGGCGTTGAGCGTTCGCATATCACCCCGCTTGATCGTCTTGCCTATATGGGGAAGCGTGGTATGGGAGCCCTTGAATTTCGCCCCGCACGCAGTCATGCCGAAACCAGCAGCACCGCGCTCGCCCTCTCCAAACTGGTCGAAACCGCCCGCCTGGCCGTTCGAGGAGAACTCGGCTCCGGGCATCTCGCCGATGCCGCCCTGGCTCAGATTATCCGGGTGGGAACCTCCGCAGGCGGTGCGCGAGCCAAGGCTGTTATCGCCTGGAACCCGGCCACCCAGCAGATCCTCGCCGGGCAGTTCGATGTTGCGCCAGGCTTTGAACACTGGCTCTTGAAATTCGACGGGATGGGCGCGGACAAGGAACTCGGGGGCTCACAGGATTATGGACGGATTGAGTACGCCTATTATCTCATGGCCACAGCATCAGGCATCAACATGTCGCCTTGCCGTTTGTTCGAGGAAAGCGGTCGCGCGCATTTTATGACCAAGCGTTTCGACCGTGAGGGTAACCGCAAACATCACATGCAGACCCTGTGTGCAATGGCGCACCTGGACTATAAACAGAAGGCCAGTCATGATTACAGCCAGGTCTTTCAGGCCCTCTCCAGCCTGAAACTTGGTTATGCCGCACAAGAGGAAGCATTCCGCCGGATGGCGTTTAATGTGATGGCAGCCAATTGTGACGACCACACAAAGAACGTTTCATTCCTGCTGAGCGAGGGAGAAAGCTGGAGACTCGCTCCGGCGTATGACGTAACCCACGCTCACAATCCTGAAGGTGAATGGACGAACCAACACCTCATGGCGGTAAACGGACGGTTCACTGGAATTTCCCGTGATGACCTGCTGGCCGTGGCTGACCGATTTGGAATCGGCACTGCGTCAAAAGTAATAAAACAGGTTGGCGCCGCAATTCAATCATGGCCGGATTTCGCCGCCTGTGCCGGGGTTTCCGCCCAAGAGATAACCAGAATTCAGAAACATCATCGTATTCTATAAGCCACCGTCTTCACCAATGGTCAACGTGTTGAATTGGAGGACTTGACGTGGAGACACTTAGCGCCCTCTCTTTTTGCCATTGTATCTGATCGATCACGCGAACCGGTTGGTCGACGAAGCGACATAGTTTCGACTCCTTGATAACTCGAGTCACAGTTTTCTTGCTATTCGAAAAAACCAATGCTAAACGTGTTGAGCATGAGCTCAACGGTATCAATTTTGGATGTTGCAAGGGCTGCCGGAGTCGACAAATCAACCGTCTCATTTGTTCTCAATGGGAAGGGTGACAAGCTCCGGATCAGCCCGGCCACGCAGGAAAGAATTAATGCCACTGCCCGCCAGTTGGGCTATCACTCGCCACTACGCGGCATATCAGATGGAAGATCTCAGAGTACAGCGCGGGAGGATGGCGGGCGGATCGGGCTCATTCTCTCCACAGCCTCCCCTGCCACGACCCTGGTCTTGATTCCCGAGGAGGAGAAGGCGCTCGTCGCCGCCGGATACCGGCTGGACATCATCGTGGTTTCGCCCGACCCGGCTGCCGCCAGTGAACGGGTGCTCCGCTTGCTGGGAGAGGGGCCAGCCGGGATCATCTGTTGTCCGGGCGTCTATGCTGACGTGTCGGTGATCGTGTCAACCAGCCGTCCTTCATGCCCGGTGATCCGTATCTGGCAGGATGCCGCAAAGGCCATGCTGGTAGCGATGGCAGGAGGGACGTTAGAGCAGGGGGCCGCACCGAGTGGAGTCGAGCCTGTGCCGGTGACGCCAAAGCCACTCGTGTCGCCACCGGTGGTCGCCCCGCCACCGGTTCCCGCACCAGTCGCTATACCCGTGCCAGTAGTCCCCGTGGTTGCCGAGCCACCCGCTGCTGTGCCCGAGTCGGAACCTGTTGCGGTGCCTGAGTCTGAACCGATCGCCATACCTGCGCCGGAAGAAGCGCCGGTGGTACTACCTGAACCGGAAGTGCCTGTTGCGCCGCCGGTCATCGTGACGGAGCCGGTGCCTGTAGAGGAGCCGCCGGTGGTGATTGTTCCGCTGCCAGACGCAGAGCCGCTGCCCGTCGAGCCAGTTCTGGAAGTGCCCGAGCCGGTGCCAGTGGTTGTGGAGCCACCCGTCGTCGTGCCTGAGACGGTGCCTATTGAGGAGCCGCCGCCGGTGGTGATTGTCCCCGTGCCTGAGTCAGTGCCGGAACCAATCGTTGTGGAGCCTGCCCCTGTGGAATCATCCCCTGTGGAACCATCACAACCGGAGTTAGATCCCAGCCCCGTATCTGAGCCAATTCCTGCACCGGTTCCGGTGTTCGTGGAAGAATCCGGTTCAGGTCAGCTTTCCGCTACGGGCGAAGAGACTGAGCCAGCAGACGGCAATCCGCTGAAGGGCGAGGGTTAAGCGAATAAAATGACTGTTTTGGAACCTTGGTCTTGATTACCCATTATAACCGGCCTATCCTCAGCGGACATGAACTGAGGCACTTTTTGATGCGCCCAGAGAACTGGATAAACAATGACAAAAGACAACGGTAAATCCCTCGAATCCTGGATCTGGGATGCGGCCTGTTCCATTCGTGGCGCCAAGGATGCGGGCAAATACAAGGATTTCATTCTTCCCCTCATTTTCACCAAGCGGCTTTGTGATGTTTTCGACGATGAGTTGAATCGGATCGCCGAGGAGGTCGGCGGCCGGGCCAAAGCCTTCAAGCTGGTGAAGCATGACAAGAAACTTGTGCGCTTTTACCTGCCGCTGGAACCCAAGAACCCGGACGACACCGTCTGGTCCGTCATACGAAAACTTTCCGATATGATCGGCCAGCAGTTGACGACCCATCTGCGTGCCATTGCCGATGCCAACCCTCTTCTTAAGGGTATCCTTGACCGCGTGGATTTTAACGCGACCACCCACGGCACGCGCGATCTTGATGATGACCGGCTCTCCGCTCTCATCGAGGCCATCAGCGCCAAACGGCTGGGCCTGAAGGACGTGGAGCCCGACATCATCGGGCGCAGTTACGAATACCTGATCCGTAAGTTTGCCGAGGGTGCCGGCAAGAGCGGTGGTGAACTCTATACCCCCGCCGAGGTCGGTTTCATTATGGCCCGGATCATGGACATCGAGCCAGGAATGGATATCTATGATCCCACCTGCGGTTCCGCCGGGTTGCTCATCAAATGCGAACTGACCCTTGATGAGAAGATGCGCCTGCGATCGAAAAAGAAATACACGCCCGCCAAGCTGTATGGCCAGGAATACGAGCCCTCCAGTTGGGCCATGGCCAATATGAACATGATCATCCATGACCTCGAAGGCCGCATCGAGATCGGGAACACCTTCAAGAATCCCAAGTTCCGCGTGGGCAATCGCCTCCAGACGTTCGACCGCATTGTGGCCAACCCGATGTGGAACCAGGACTGGTTCAAGGAACAGGATTACGAGGCCGATCCCTTTGACCGGTTTCCCAAGGGAGCGGGTTTTCCGGGTAACAAGGCCGACTGGGGCTGGGTACAGCATATTCTTGCCAGCCTGAAGCCGACCGGCCGCGCGGCGGTGGTGCTCGACACCGGGGCCGCCTCCCGTGGTTCCGGCAACGCCAATACAAATAAGGAAAAGGATGTCCGGAAATGGTTTGTTGACCAGGACCTCATCGATGGCGTGATCTACCTGCCGGAGAACCTTTTTTATAATACCACCGCCCCCGGCATCATCATCGTGCTCAACCGGGCGAAGTCGAAGTCCCGTGCGGGTAAAATGCTATTGCTTAACGCCAGCCGTGATTTTGTCAAAGGCGATCCCAAGAACTACATTCCCGACGACGCCGTCACCCGCATTGCCGACACCTTTTTGGCCTGGAAGGAAGAGGAGAAATACAGCCGTGTGGTTGGCACCGCCGA
>CAMDCX010000042.1 GCA_945890715.1 PVC group bacterium
AAGCCCAACACCGCCGTGCCGCAGGCTTATTACAACAAGCAATTCGGCATCAAGCGTCTCTCCACCGAGACCGGAGCCGGCCAATGGGGCAGTTCTCTCGCCATGGCCTGCCAGATGTTCGGTCTGGAATGCAAGGTGTACATGGTCAAAATCAGTTTCGACCAGAAGCCATTCCGAAAAATCATGATGCAAACCTGGGGCGCCCAGTGCATCGCCAGCCCCAGCACGGAAACCAACGCCGGACGAACCGTCCTTCAGAATGATCCAAATTGCCCCGGCAGTCTGGCTATTGCCATCAGCGAAGCGATTGAGGACTGCGTAACCCACAAGGATACCCGTTACGCATTGGGGAGCGTGCTGAACCACGTGCTCCTGCACCAGTCCATCATCGGTTTGGAAACCAAAAAGCAATTTGCGAAAATTGGGCTTTATCCCGACATTGTCATCGGTTGCGCCGGAGGTGGCTCGAACTTCGGGGGCATCAGTTTCCCGTTCATGGCCGACAAAATTGCCGGAACGAAAAACCCGCGCATCATCGCCGTCGAACCGGCTGCCTGTCCGAAGATGACCCGCGGCGTATTTGCCTATGATTCGGGTGATGTCGCCATGATGACGCCCCTGCTGCCCATGTACAGCCTCGGCCATACCTATGTCCCCGCCCCGATCCATGCAGGTGGCCTGCGTTACCACGGCATGGCACCGCTCGTTAGCCACGCCATGCGCGAAGGCCTGATGGAGGCCGTGGCCATTCCGCAATTGGAATGTTACAAGGCCGCGATGCTGTTCTCACAGACCGAGGGCTTCATCCCTGCTCCAGAAACCTCTCACGCTATCGCCATGGCGATCCGCGAGGCCAACCAGGCGAAGGAAGAAGGCAAGGAGAAGGTCATCGTCCTCAACTGGTCCGGCCACGGCATCATGGATTTGAGCGGATATCAGGCCTACCTCGAAGGAAAACTGACCGATTACTACCTCCCCGACTCGGAAATTCTGAAGGCCGAGGAATGCCTCAAGGGCCTTCCCAAGCCCCCTCCACTAGGGTAACGAAGGAATGGTTCAGGGCCTTGAAGTCCCGATTGTCCTTTGTTATAGTCTGCGACTTATTGACACGGCGACAAAATGAACCATGAAAGCTGGATTCCTTGATAAACTGATTTCGAGACTCGATCGACTGGATCCGGAAAGTGTCCAGACCCATTTTCTCCGACTTGCCAAGGAAAAGGGATTGCTGGAGACCATTTTCCAGTCGATTCAGGAGGGTGTTGTGGTGCTTGACGGCAAAGCCCACATTACCTATGCCAACCGGGCGGCCGGTGAATTGATCGGGTTCAACCACGAAGCGGTTATGGGAAAACCCATGAGCCGATTTCTCCGTGATATCGAATGGTCCCGAATTCTGGGGCTAGATACCGGAGAATGGAGCAAACTCAGCAGTCACCAGATTGAGGTGCGTTATCCTGTTCCGCGTCTTCTTACGTTTTATGTCGTCCCGCTTTCCGCCGTGGAAAGTCATGAACAGGGAGCCGTGATCATCCTCCGCGATGTCACCCGCGCGCGGGAACAGGAAGTCAGTCTCCTGGAATCGGAACGCCTTGATGCCGTGCGCCTGCTGGCCGCCGGGGTTGCCCATGAAATTGGAAACCCGCTCAACGCCCTGAATATTCACCTTCAACTGCTCGACCGGGATCTCAAGAAAACCGACACGCATAACCAGGCCGCGTTGCTTGAACTGGTGGATGTCGCCCGAACAGAAGTCACACGTCTGGACTTGATCATTACCCAATTTCTCCGGGCCATCCGTCCCGCAAAACCATCCCTGGCAAAAGCGCCCATCTCTGCCGTCGTCAAGGATACCCTTGCCTTGTTGAAGCAGGAAATTGAGAATCACAACGCCCATGTGGAACTTGAACTTCCCGCAGACCTTCCCCCTCTTCGTCTTGACAAGGATCAAATCAAGCAGGCGTTTTTCAATATTATCAAAAACGCTCTCCAGGCCATGCCCGAAGGCGGCCTGCTCCGAATTTCGGCCGCCGCCTCGGACCGCTTTATGGCCATCGCCTTCCGGGATAATGGATCGGGAATTTCCCCGGAAGATATCGGTCACATTTTTGAACCCTATTACACCACGAAACCCGCAGGCTCGGGCATTGGCCTGATGATCGTCCAGCGCATCATCCAGGATCACGGTGGCCGCATGGATGTTCATAGCGAACCCGGCGTGGGTACCACCTTCACCGTCTTTCTTCCGCTCGATGAACGCCGCGTCCGCCTCCTGAAGCCTCATCCCCGCTCAAAGGCGGACCCGGAGGATACCCCATGATGCCGCAACGGACAGTATTGATTGTGGATGACGACCGGAATACCCGGGAAGGCCTCAAGCGGGCGCTCCAGGGAAACTACCTCGTAGTCATGGCCGACAGCGCCGAAAAGGCGCTGCCACTGCTTGACGAGCGCCCCGTGGATATTGTGCTAAGCGACATCCGCATGTCCGGCATGGACGGCATGACGCTTCTCCAAAAAATCATGGCGCGCAGCACTCCGCCGATTGTCGTCATGCTGACCGCCTATGGCAATGTGGAAACCGCTGTCGAGGCCATGAAGCTCGGTGCCTATGACTTTCTCACAAAGCCCGTCAACCTGGATCACCTGGACATCCTCCTGAAGCGCGCCTTGCATTCACACGAGGTTGAAACAGAGAACCTCACTTTGCGCGCGCAACTGGACAATCGGTTCGGCCTCGAAGCCATTATCGGTCAATCTGACCCGATGCGAGAAATCTTCGAAACAATCCAACAGGCGGCGCCCACCCAGGCAACGATCCTGATTCTGGGCGAAAGCGGAACCGGCAAGGAACTGGTGGCCCAGGCCATCCACCGGCTCAGCAGCCGCGCCAAGGGTCCCTTTATTCCTGTCCATTGCGCCGCCCTCACTCCCTCCCTGCTGGAAAGCGAATTGTTCGGCCATGAGAAAGGGGCCTTTACCGGTGCCGCCGATCGGCGCCGCGGCCGGTTCGAACTGGCTGACACGGGCACTCTGTTTCTGGACGAAATTGCGGAAATCCAAACCTCGATCCAGGTCAAACTCCTGCGGGTATTGGAGGAACGCCAATTCGAACGGGTAGGCGGACATCAAACCCTCGATGTGGATATTCGACTCATTGCCGCCACCAATGCGGATCTGGCCGCCATGGTCAAGGCGGGAACCTTCCGGAATGATCTTTTCTTCCGGCTGGATGTGGTCTCCATCACTCTCCCGCCCCTCAGGAAACGACCCGACGATATCCCGCTTCTCTGTGCCCGGTTCCTGAAGGAATTCAGCGTCAGGAATAACAAGCCGGTGGAGGATATTACCCCCGATGCCCTGGACATTCTGTCGGCTTATTCCTGGCCTGGCAATGTTCGCGAGCTTCGTAATGTCATCGAACGGATGGTGGTACTCTCCCGCACGCCACGCCTGACCGTGCGGGATATTCCCGCCGCCCTCCGGAGTGCCGTACAGTCAGAGGGGCCTCGCGTCTCAACCGTCTTGAAGGCAGACACCTCCGGAACCCTTGCCCCGAAATCCATGGCGGATGCCGAGCGCGTAATGATCGAAGCCGCACTCAAGCAAAACAACGAAAACCGAACTCTGGCCGCCGGGCAACTGGGCATCAGCCGCCGGACACTCCAGAGAAAACTCAAGGACTATAGGAATGAACACCCATGAACGAACGATACCCTTTTGAAGCGATTGAACCCAAATGGCAACAATACTGGGCCGACCAGAAAGTCTTCAAGGTGGACACGTCCGTCCACCAGAAGAAATACTACTGCCTGACCATGTTCCCCTATCCTTCCGGCACGATGCATGTGGGACACGGCCGCAATTATATCATCGGCGATGCCGTGACCCGCTACAAGATGGCGCGCGGCTTCCGCGTCCTCTCCCCCATGGGCTGGGACGCCTTCGGGCTTCCCGCCGAGAATGCCGCCAAGCAACGCGGCGTCCACCCCAAGGAATGGACTTACAAAAATATTCAGCAGATGAAGCTTCAGCTACAATCGTGGGGCATCGCCTATGACTGGGATCGCGAGATCGCGACCTGTCACCCGGATTACTACAAGTGGACCCAATGGGTCTTCCTTAAGCTCCACGAACGCGGTCTCGCCTTCCAAAAAAATGCACCGGTCAACTGGTGCGATTATTGCACCACGCTGGCCAACGAGGAAGTGCTTGCCGACGGGACGTGCGAACGGTGTGGCCGGAAAGTGGTCAAAAAAGACCTGACCCAGTGGTTTTTCAAAATCACCGAATATGCAGGCCGCCTGCTCGACGACCTGTCGCTTCTGGACAAATGGCCCGAAAAGGTTCGCTCCATGCAGGGCAACTGGATCGGCCGATCAACAGGCGCCCGGGTCGAGTTCACCATTGCTGAAACCGGCGACCCCTGCCCGGTCTTCACCACCCGGCCCGATACGATTTACGGGGTCACCTTTATGGCCCTCGCCCCGGAACATCCCCTGGTTGAGAAATTGCTCCAGAACAATCCGCGCTCGCCGGAAATCCGGGCTTTTGTGGAAAAAGAAAAAATGGTCTCGGCTGCCGAGCGGACAGATGAGGCCACCAAAAAGGAAGGCGTGTTCACCGGCTTCCATGTCCGAAATCCCTACAACAATGAGCTGGCCCCGCTGTGGATCACCAATTATGTGCTCATGGAATACGGGACCGGCGCCGTCATGGCCGTCCCCGCCCACGATCAGCGCGACTTCGAATTTGCCATGGCCTACAACCTGCCCGTCAAGGTGGTGATCCAGAATCCCGAACTCACACTCGACGGTTCCGCCATGGAGGCCGCCTATGTCGATGACGGCCTCATGGCCAACTCCGCGCCCTTCAACGGACGCAACAACCGGGACGCCATGACCGATATCATCCAGCTGGCAAAAGACAAGGGCTTCGGCGACTTCACCACTCATTTCCGAATCCGCGACTGGCTGATCAGCCGCCAGCGCTATTGGGGCTCCCCGATCCCGATCATCCATTGCTCCGACTGCGGCGCCGTGCCCGTCCCGGAAAAGGACCTCCCCGTCCTGCTTCCCGACGATGTGGATTTCAAAGCCGAACGCGGCAACCCGCTGGCTGGACACGAGGGCTTTATCCAGGCTCCCTGCCCGAAGTGCGGCAAGGCAGCCCGGCGGGAAACCGACACTCTCGCCCAGTGGCTCTGCTCCTGCTGGTACTATCTGCGCTATGTCAACCCGCGCGACACCACGGCGGCCTACAATAAAAAGGACGTGGATTACTGGTTGCCGGTGGATCAATACATCGGCGGGATTGAGCATGCCGTGCTGCACCTGCTCTATTCCCGCTTCATCCTCAAGGTTCTGCACGATGCCGACACTTGCTCCTTTGTTGAACCGTTCAACGCGCTTTTCACGCAGGGCATGATCTGCAAACGAAGCGAAAAGGACGGCCAGCTCTACAAGATGTCGAAGTCCAAGGGCAATGTTGTCTCTCCCGACGAACTAATCCGCGAATACGGAGCCGACACCGTCCGCCTGTACACCCTTTTCATTGGTCCGCCTGAAAAGGATGCCGAGTGGAATGATGCTGCCGTCGAGGGCTCTTTCCGTTTTCTCCGTCGCATCTGGCGCCGTGTTTACGAAACCCGGAGCCTGCTCCTCGCCTCCCGCGGCCTGACGGCTGATCTCGCGAAAATGGAAACCCCGGAGCGGGATCTTTACCGCAAGTTGCATGAGAGTATCGCCAAGATCACGCATGACCTGGAAGGAGCTTTCCAGTTCAACACCGCGATTGCCCAGATCATGGAACTGATGAATGCGATCGATCTCCTGAAGGTGGATGCCGACAGCAGCGAGCCCTGCCGGGCGGTCTACCGGGAAACCATGGAAACGCTGGTCATCCTGATTTCGCCCTTTGCCCCGCATGTCGCCGAGGAACTTTGGGGCGAGTTGGGACACCCACCCAGCATTCTCACCGCCCCCTGGCCGGTGGTGAACGAAAAAGCCCTGGCCCGTGATGAGGTGGAAATCGTGATCCAACTCAACGGCAAGATCAAGGGTCGCGAAGTCATCCCGACCAGCCTGACTTCGAAAGCCATCGAGGCACATGTTCTGGAAAAGAGCTCTGTTAAACAGCTTCTGGCGGGTCTCACGGTGCGCAAGGTGGTAGTGGTGCCCGGTAAACTTGTCAATATCGTTGCCACCCCATGAATCGCTGGTTCACAGGACTGGGCGAACTCGGCCGCTCGATGTTTGCGCTGACCCCGGGGGAACGCAAGGCGCTCTGCCTGGTACTGGCGCTCGCCCTGCTGGGTCTCACCGTCAAAGCCTGGCACACGCGCTCCGCAGGAGTCAGAGGGGATTTACCACCCGCTTCGCTGGAGAAAACGGAGCATTGAGAGAGAGAATGTTGCGGCATTTTCGTTCGGGAGTACCCGAGCCAAAAATCCCGCAACACTATTCTGAAGGAAGATTGTATGAGAAATAGTTTTAAAAGAGCTTCTCTGACTCCCCTTCAGGAACGGTGTTTTACGATTTTTCAAAATGGGGTATTCGCCATTTTGAAAAATCGTAAAACATTTTCTTCCTCTCTCGTCGTTTTTCGCTCCGTTTCCTCCAGCGAAGCGGGTGGTAAATCTATTCTTAAATTATGAACTTATACCTGATGCGGCATGCTCATGCCTTGGATGTTGGTGAAAAGGGAGTCCGGACAGATCGTGACAGACCGCTCTCGCGAAAGGGGCTGGAGATCACACACGAGGTGGCTTTGGCCTTGAAAACACTGGGGGTACAGCTGGATTGCGTCGCCACAAGTCCCTATCCGCGCGCGCTTCAGACGGCCGAGATCGTGGCCAGGGAATTGGGGGATGTTCCCCTTGATCGATGTCCGATGCTGGAGCCTGGCGCTTCACCCACCGAGGTGGCGCAATGGTTGCGCGGCAGAAAACTCCATTCCATCATGCTGGTCGGCCATATGCCGGATCTGGCTGAAATTGCCTCACTCCTGATTTGCGGGACTCCGACTGCCGGCCTGATGTTCAAAAAAGCGGCGGTATGCCGCATCAGTTTTGACGTCCTTCCGGCACCGGGAACCGGCACCTTGGAATGGCTGCTCCCGCCCGCCCTTCTCGCTAAACTGGATTAGAAGCGGAAGGAGATGCCGACTGAAATCACGGGGTAATACTTGAACGCATTGGCATCGTCCTGGATATCGGCAACCTCCCGGGCAAGCGCCTCATCCACGTAAGGCTGAAGGCGCGAATCGGAAGCGGTGGCCTGGGCAGACACTTTGGGTTCCCCTTGGAACATCACGCCGAAATCGCAGGAGAAATGCCAACGCCCATCGGCGCCGACGGCATTCCCGTAGCCGATCCCGGCATAGGGTGCCATTTCGCTGAAGGTCACCTGCCCGCTCAGGTCATCGAGGGTGTAATCCTGGTCATTGAGCGTGACGCTTTTCGTGAGATCGGCCTTTAACTTGAACTTGTTCTTATTCATCAACGCGCCGCCGCTGATGCGAAATCCGCCGGCAAAGGGATGAATATCCACAAGTCCGCTATACGAGCGCCAATCCAGATCGGTGGTGATCGTGCCTTCGTCACGCTCCAATGACGGTCCGGCGCTCATCATGTTGGCACCCAACCGAAACCCCAGGTAATCACTGGCGCCGATCGTGGCTTCGAGCCCCGCCCCCAGTGTGCCCCCCTTGACCGTAAGGCCCACGCCGCCTGCGGATCCCTCGGGAGATTCCAACTTTCCAGCCGCCCAGGTTGTTGCTGATCCTGCCGTCATGATTCCCGCCACCAGCACCACTTTTGAAAGACGTGATATTTTCATTGGCTCGATTTCTCCCTAGGTTTAATTTCTTTGGGACATTAACAGGATGCCCTCATCAGAGCAAGCCAGTCACCTCATCCTGAAAACAATTGACAGTCGCCCTCCCTCAAGGCACCCTTCTCACATGGAAGAAGCAAACTCTTATCTGGTGCTTTTCTTTGAGCCGATCCGGGCATTTCTGGAAGACGACTCAATCTCGGAAATCATGATCAACGGCCCCAACCAGATCTTCATCGAACGCAAGGGCAAGCTGGAGGCCACCGAAGCCCGATTCGTCAGCGAGCCCGCCCTCAAGGCCGCCGCCGTCAATGTCGCCAAACATGTCGGCCGCATGCTGAATGAGGATAATCCCCGACTGGATGCCCGCCTCCCCGACGGCTCCCGAGTCCATGCCGTCATCCCTCCGCTTTCGCGCTGCGGCACCGTGGTTGCCATCCGGAAGTTCAAGAAGGAGAAACTGACCATCGATCAGTTGATCCAGTTCGGCTCGATCACCGCAGCAGGCGCCCAATTGATCGATACCATCGTCAAGTTACACAAGAATGTGATCGTCTCCGGCGCTACCTCGTCGGGCAAAACATCCGTGCTTAACGTGTTAAGCAGCTTTATTCCGAACATGGAACGGATTCTGGTTATTGAGGACGCCAGCGAGTTGCAACTCCAGCAGACCCATATCGTCAGCTTTGAAACCCGCAAGCCGGACAAGAACGACAAGGGAGAGGTGACGATCCGGGATCTGGTTCATTCCTCCCTGCGCCTGAGGCCAGACCGGCTGGTCATCGGTGAAATCCGGGGCGGGGAGGCGCTGGATCTGCTGCAGGCTCTGAATACCGGCCATGCGGGAAGTATGTCCACCATTCACGCCAACAGCTCACGCGACTGCCTGTCGCGCATCGAAACCTGCGCGCTGCTGAGTGGAATTGATATTCCCCTCTCCGCCCTGCGCTCCCAGGTGGCCGCCGCCATTGATGTGGTCGTTCATACCGCCCGCCTTTCCGACGGCTCCCGCAAAATCACGGCCGTATCGGAAGTGCTGGAATTGAAGGACGGCGAATACCAGTTGCAGGATCTCTACCTGTTCAAGGTCGAGGGAATCGGCCCGGACGGAAGCCTTAACGGGCATTTTACGGGAACAGGGCATCTGCCCCGCTTTCTGGAGGATGCACGGCTGAGAAAATTGCCGTTGGATGAAACGATGTTCAATGTGGTTTAAAAAGGAGTCAGATCATGAATAAACTGGTTAAGGGAATGGCACTGGGAGTGATGGGGGCCGCGACATGTTTTTTGGCGGGGTGCTCAACGATGCCGGGCGGTATTGCCGCCTCGTCCACGCCACTGGAAGGACGCAGTTATCAGATTCTGGGGTTTACAGCCGCCACGGACAGTAGTGTTAAGTTGTTTGGATTGATCCCTATTTCCGGGGGAAATCACATTCGCGACGCCGTGAGATCGGCCGCCCGCAAAGCAGGTGGCGATGCATTGATTGAAGTGACGGTGGAGGCTTATGACCAATACTGGATCCTCTTCAGCCGCCATATCACGCGCGTGGATGGTATCGCCATCCGGTTCACAAAGTAACTTACCCGATCCGCCCCCCGGGAAGATCCTGAATGACAGTGTCAGAAGTACCGGGTTCCGGGGTGTGGTTTGGATAATCGAGCGTGTAATGCAGGCCGCGGCTTTCCTTACGCAACTGGGCTGACCGGATGATCAGTTCGCCCACGTCGGCGATATTGCGAAGCTCCAGAATATCGGGTGTGACCAAGTAATCGAGATAGTACTGCCGAATTTCCTGGCGCAGATTACGGATGCGACGGGCGGCTCGTTCCAGGCGTTTATCGGATCGCACAATCCCCACGTAGTCCCACATGCAGGTGCGCACCTCGTTCCAGTTATGTTCAAGGACAATGCTTTCATCGCTGGGTACGGCGGCTCCGTATTCCCACTCCGGGATCGGCACCGAACGCACCTCCCGCAGAGGCGTCTCACCCAGATGATCGGCCATTTGGGCTGAACACACCAGCGCCTCCAGCAGGGAGTTGCTTGCCAATCGGTTCGCGCCGTGCAACCCCGTGCAGGCGACTTCTCCACAGGCATACAACCCCGGCATCTCAGTACGGCCATCCACTGTGGCCGCCACCCCGCCGCAAAAGTAATGAGCCGCCGGTACGACAGGAATAAGATCCTTGGCCATGTCGATTCCCAGTGATAGACAGCGGGCATAGATATTTGGAAACCGGTTGATGAGAAAATCAACCGGATGATGCCGTATGTCCAGAAAAACACAGGGCGCACCGCTCAGCTTCATTTCGCGATCAATGGCACGAGCCACAATATCGCGTGGAGCCAGTGAATGACGTGGATCGTACTGATTCATGAACGGTTGTCCCTCACCATTTACCAACACGGCCCCCTCACCACGAACAGCCTCGCTAATGAGAAAGGACTTCGCCTTGGGATGGTATAGGATGGTGGGATGGAACTGGATAAATTCCATGTTCATGATGGGCAGACCGGCCCGCCAGGCCATCGCCACGCCGTCACCCGTGGCGATATCGGGATTGCTGGTATAGAGGTATACTTTTCCACCCCCGCCTGTGGCCAGAATTGTCGCCGGGGCGCGAATGGCAAAAATTTCCGAGGTATTCTCGTCCAAGGCATATACCCCCACGCAACGATTGTCGTCCGAAGGCAGCGCTGAATCACCCGGCCGGGCGGCAAGCCAGCCGGTGGTGATCAGATCAATGACCATGCAATGATCCAGGATGGAGATATTGGGATTCGTCTGCGCCTGTCCAAGCAGAGTCTTTTCAACCGCCTGCCCTGTGATGTCCCCGGCATGGAGCACCCGGCGCTGCGAATGGCCGCCTTCCCGCCCGAGATCGTAGGCCCGGCCCGCCTTACCCTCCTGTTCGGCGAACTTTAATCCGAACCGCTCCAACTCGACGATGCGGGCGGGGCCGTTGCTGACAATCGCCCGAACCACATCCTCATGACAAAGCCCGGCGCCCGCGTCCAGGGTATCAGCCACATGCTGGGCGAAGCTGTCGTCCGAATCCATGACGCACGCAATGCCGCCCTGGGCATAGTTGGTATTGCTTTCCGCGCGACCCTTTTTGGTCACCACCAAGACGCGCCCATGCCGGGACAAATGCAGGGCCGACATCAGACCCGCAATCCCGCTCCCCAGCACCAGATAGTCGCAATCCATGATTTTCATTTTAACTAGAACTCGTCGGCGTTGGTGAGTTCCTTTTCCTTGCCATCGGCCGTCATCAAAACAATCCGAACGGCATCCATGAGCGCGGCGGGAGTACAGCGGGCATCCACACGGGCGGAAAATTGGATCTTATAACCACCTTCATCAACCTGCGTCAACTCGTACGCACCGAGTTTCATGGGAATGTTGTCCATCAGGAGTTTGTTGGCCAAATCACGGGGAAGCGGTTCCTTGGACTTCATCACCGTCGCCCAGATCTTGCGGGTTTCAAGCGATCCGAATGTCTCTGTTGAAGATGAGATAAAAACCAGATGCCCCCGCCCATCATCCAGCTTGAAAGAGACCCTGAAATTCCCGAGCGGCGTGACCGCATACTTGTAATCCACCTTTTTTAAGGCGTTTTCGACTCTGGAATCCGCTTTGGTCGCTGCCGTCGATTCGGCCGGGCTCCCCAGGGAAAACACGCTCATGGCAGAAAGAGTCAACATCATCCGGACGCAGTATTTCGGGGTGGCATTTTTCATTTTGAGCGAACTCCTGTATTTGCTTTATGAACAAAACCGAATGCTTCCCGCAATCTATCAGGATACCTCGCAAGGTCAAACATTTCCCCCTGTCTGAAATACACGATTGCTTCAAAACGGACATGCCTTATAGTAAGCGGCATAACCCGGCGCATTGCCGGCAACATCAACCCAACAGGAGATCCGACCATGTCAAAGGCAAAAGACACAAAACGGGAAACGAAAAAGGCGCCGCTGAAAACACCCGCTGAAAAGAAACAGGCCAAGCGCGACAAGAAAAACAAAGCGACCTGACCTGGATCTCCCGCGCTTTCCCGATGGGCGCAAGGCAGTTCCGTCGGGGATAACACCCATCATAATCGTAATCGTAATCGTAATCCTGATCTTGTTTTGATCTTCAAGGATCCTCTAAAGTGAAAATCCTAAAAACGAGCTATGGTCATGAGGAGGATTACGATTAAGATTAAGATTACGATTATGATTTAGATAAACCCCGACGGAACTGCCTTGCGCGCTTTCCCGATCATCCCGAGTTAATTGTCTGGCATTCCTCAATTTAATTAACTACTTTGTATAGCTTGTAGTTATTTAATTGGAGAGACATGCTAGCCAAAGTCTATAGCGGGGCGGTGTATGGAGTGGACGCCTACCCTGTCGAAATCGAAGTCAATGCGGGGCATGGCGATCCGAGCGTTGTGATCGTGGGCTTGCCCGATACCGCCGTCAAGGAAAGCAAAGATCGCGTCCACACCGCCATCAGTAATTCAGGATTCCGGCCACATGTTGGTCGGACCACCATCAATCTGGCCCCCGCTGATATCAAAAAAGAAGGTCCCTGTTTTGACCTTCCCATTGCGATCGGCATTCTGGCGACACAGGATCACTTGCCTCCTGAACGACTTGCGGACTACGCCCTGATTGGTGAACTCGCCCTGAGCGGGGAAGTCCGCCGGATCAAGGGAGTCCTTCCCATAGCGCTTTCCGTCCGGAAAGCCGGCCGGCGCGGCCTGTTGGTTCCTGTTGATAACGCCGAGGAGGCGGCCGTCGTCAAGGGGCTTGAGGTTTATCCTGTCCGCAACCTCCGGGAAGCGGCTGACTTTCTGGCAGGAAAAATGCCCCTTGATCCCTATCAGGTGGATGTTGACCAGATGTTCTGCATTCCCACTGAACATGATGATGACTTTGTGGATGTCAAGGGACAGGAGCACGCCAAACGCGCCGCGGAAATCGCCGCAACCGGAGGGCACAACCTGATCCTGATCGGCTCGCCGGGTACCGGTAAAAGCATGATCGCCAAGCGCATCGCCTCAATCCTCCCCCCTATGACGCTTGACGAGGCGCTGGAAAGCACCAAGATTCACAGCATTGCGGGAATCCTGCGCGCCCATCAAGCCCTGGTCATCCGGCGCCCCTTCCGCTCGCCGCACCACACTATTTCCGATGCGGGCTTGCTGGGCGGGGGTAGCCATCCCATGCCGGGCGAAGTCAGCCTGGCCCATCGGGGCGTCCTCTTCCTGGACGAACTCCCGGAATTTCACCGTAATGTCCTGGAGGTCTTGCGTCAACCGCTCGAGGATGGCCATGTGACCATTTCACGAGCCTCTGCGTCCGTAACATTCCCCTGCCAATTTATGCTGGTGGCCGCCATGAATCCTTGTTCGTGCGGATATTATGGCGACCCGAAACGGGAATGCCGTTGCAAACCTTCCCAGATCCAGAATTATCGCAATAAGATTTCCGGCCCGCTTCTTGACCGAATCGACCTGCATGTGGAAGTCCCAACCATCCGGTATCAGGAATTGTCTGGACTTGTTCCCGGAGAAAATTCAGCCACTATCCGGGCACGGGTTATTGCCGCCCGCCAGATCCAGCAGGATCGCTTCAAATCCCTGCGTCGGATTCATAATAATGCGGCCATGAGGTCAAAGGATATCCAGAAATTCTGCCCGCTTGGATCCGAGGCGCAGGATGTCTTGAAAATGGCGATTACAGAATTGAACTTTAGTGCCCGCGCGTATGACCGGATCATCAAGGTAGCCCGAACCATCGCGGATCTTGAGACAACTGAACACATCCAGCCGCATCAAATGCAGGAGGCCATTCAATACCGAACGCTGGATCGTCAGTTATGGGTATGAGCCTGGCCGTTACAGGTAAGCGGAGAGCTTGTCCTTGAGTTGGGCCTTGCTCATGGCTCCAACCATCTGTCCCTTCACCTGTCCGGCCTTGAAAACAAGCAGGCAGGGAATAGAACGGATCGCGAATTGAGTGGCAAGATCACGGTTTTCATCCACATTCACCTTGGCAATTCTGACCTTATCGGCCATTTCCACGGAAAGTTCATCCAGAACCGGGGAAAGCATTTTACAGGGTCCACACCATTCTGCCCAAAAATCAACAAGAACAGGAAGGGTTGAATCAATCACATCGGTCTGCCAGTTTGCGTTTTTTATATGAATCACTTGCGAATTCGCCATGGTCAAATCCTCCCAAAATTGAAAGCCTTATATCCCAACCACCCATCCCAATTCGGGATTTGCCTGAGCCGCCAGAACATACAGCATGAAACACAACACCAATGCGGCGGCGGCGGCCATCGCAATAAAAATCCCATGAGGCGCAGGCACGTCTGAACCCGCCTTCAAGGCCTCGGGCGACTCTCCCTCCGCCCGGGCAATGCTGATGCTCCGACCAACCGTCTTGATGTCGCCAGACCCGCCATCGGCACGGCGAATTTTAATAGTTTTTTTCTGGGTTTGCTGAGGTTCAGCTGCCTCAGGAATAATATCCACCCGAGCCGTTTGACTCTTGGATAAGAGTTCTCCCGCAGGCGGAGGTGGAGCCATCGTCGCTGGCGGAGGAGCTTCAGACTGACTCTCGGCGGACAGACCCGCCACTTTTGGCGTAGTCGTCAACATTGGGCGCTTCACCTTGATGGTCTTCGGGACGGAATCCGGACTTTTCGTTCCCGTTTCCGCCATAGCAGATTCCAGCGAAATCCGGGACGTCTGACTTTTGGATTCCGCAGAAATCATTCCGCTCAAGACTTTCCCGACAGAAGGCATGGAAGAAATCAAAACCTGACCGGTCATCGCAGGCGCGAGACGGATCGTTTTTGAAGCGACTCCGACCCCGTTTACAGAAGCCGCCTGAGTGGCGCCAGGCTCCGCTGTAACCTGATCCAATGAAATCCGGGATGTTTTCGTCTTATTAACGGGCACCGTCGCAGCCGTCGGCGTTTCCGCCAACTCGCCAGACTGTCCCGGAATCTTGATGGTTACTCTCGGCGGAATGGAACCATTTTCAGGCTTGATGTCTTCGCTCATTAAATCCTCCCAATTGGTGAAAAGCTAATCTTAACCCATTCCCGAGTCAAGCGCCTTAGACCACCATGACTTCCTTTTCCTTGGACGCCAGAGTGGCGTCAATCTTGGTGATGGATGAATCCGTGTCTTTCTGGATCTGGCTCAGCCCGTGATCCCGTTCATCCTCCGTGATCTTGCCATTCTTCTGAAGCGCCTTGATCTGTTCATTGGCCTCACGGCGAATATTACGAACGGCCACGCGCGCCTCCTCGGACATCCTTTTTGCCACTTTAACCAACTCTTTCCGGCGCTCCTCGCTGAGTTCGGGGATGACAATCCGGATCACGCGGCCATCGTTCATAGGCGTAACGCCCAGATTAGCGGCCAGAATCGCTTTTTCAATCGCTGGCAAGGCGGTGGGATCATAGGAATTGATCACGATCATGCGTGGTTCGGGCGTTGAAATTCCGCCAATTTCACGAAGCCGGGTCAGAGCTCCGTAATAGGGCACCATCACATTCTCCACCAAACTGGGCGAAGCCTTCCCGGTACGCAACCCGGTGAACTCCTGATGAAGAAACGCCAGGCACTTGGACATCTTGTCATCAGCCTCCAGCAACACATCATCCATGGATTCCATCATTCCCTCCTACTCCGAGACCAGTGTCCCGATCGATTCGCCGGCAACGACCTTCTCGAGGTTACCTTCCTTGAAGAAATCAAACACAATGATCGGCACGGAATTTTCCATGCACAAGGCGAAGGCCGCCGCATCCATAACTTTCAACTGCTTCGACATAGCCTCTTGATAACTGATTCGCGTGTAGCGCTTTGCTGAAGGATTTTTTACAGGATCGGCGGTATATACGCCGTCGACTTTTGTGGCCTTCAGCAGGGCATCAGCATCCATCTCGCTGGCCCGCAGGGCGGCGGCGGTGTCCGTGCTGAAATAAGGATTGCCGGTCCCACCCCCGAAAATCACCACCCTGCCCTTGGACAGATGCCGCATGGCGCGCCGCCGGATAAACGGCTCGGCAACTTGCCGCATTTCGATAGCGGTCTGCACCCGGGTATCAATGCCTTCTTTTTCTAAAGCATCCTGAATGGCCAACGCATTAATCACGGTGGCGAGCATTCCCATATAGTCCCCGGTATTCCGGTCGATCCCCCGGCTCTCTCCAACATGGCCCCGAAAAATATTACCGCCCCCGACCACAATGGCAATCTCCACACCCATTTTTCGAACCACCTTGATCTGGCGGGCAAACCCAACCAGCACCTCGGGATCGATGCTTAGTCCACTTTTCTTGCTTTGGAGCACTTCCCCGCTAAGCTTCAGGAGAACCCGTTTGAATTTGCTTTTCCGGACTGTCTGACGCGGCATAGTGGATTCCTTGTCTTAAATCGTGAGAACTTGTAAAATCGGGAAGACGATACTCCAACGCCCGAAAACTGTAAATGAGAAACGAATTGGCGCGCCCACGGGGAGTCGAACCCCGCTGACTATTTAACGCTTTGATTTGCGTATTTCCTAGCAATTTTGACATTCTGAAACATCCTTGACACCCGTGCGGTTATCACTTACTTTAGCACCATAAGGAGAAAAACTATGGCAAGCATACATAAAAGAGATCGAAGCCCGTTCTGGTACTGTGCATTTATCCACGCTGATGGCACCCGCGCCTTTCGTTCAACCAAGAAAAGAAACCGCGCTGACGCCATGTCGGTTTGTGTTGAATGGGAACACGCCGCCAAGATGGGGAAAGAAGGCCGCCTTTCAGAGACCGCCGCCCGTCAAGTGATTGCCGACATATTCGCCCGCGCGAACTCTTCCGCCCTACCATCCAGCAACGTTAAAGAGTTTCTCGCAAGCTGGCAAGCCCGGAAGGGGCTTGAAGTTGCCGATTCATCCTTTGTGGAATACCAGAGAGTGGCCGCCTTGTTCTTGGAATACCTAGGCAAGAAGGCCGGGAAGCCGATTGACGCAATCACGGCCAATGATGTTTCAGGATGGAGGGCGAAACTTGCCAAGCGTGTTTCAGGGGCAACAGTAAACAAGTCATTGAAGATCATGCGAGCCGCTTGGAAACAAGCCATGAGAGAGGGGCTTTTGCGTGAAGATGTTTTCGGCCGGATTGACTTTGTGAAATCAATCAGGGCACGCCGCCGGGCTTTCACGATGGATGAACTAGGCCGGATACTGAATGCCTGTGACGCTGAATGGCGGGGGCTTGTCATGTTCGGGCTGTACACCGGGCAACGGCTTGGAGACCTTGCCGGGCTGACGTGGGACAATATAGACACCACGAACGGGGAGCTTCTCATAATCACGGGCAAGACGGATCGGTCAATGTCAATCCCGCTGGCCGTGCCGCTGGCAAACCATATCAGCACGATGCCCGCCGGGGACAA
>CAMDCX010000043.1 GCA_945890715.1 PVC group bacterium
ACTCCGCCTCGGGATCCTTGAGTCCGGCCAACTGATCGGCGATGCCGGCTCCGATCGGATCGATTTTCTTGCCTTCGAGGATCTTGGTGACAATCGCCTTGGTGTCGCTGGCGAAGTCGCTTTTCAAAATCCATTTCAGGAAACCGGGATCGACCCGGGCGAGTTCGGTGAGCCGCTCTCCCTTTTTCTTGCCGAAGTTGATGGTGATTTCGCCATTTGTCCAGCGGAGTTTGCCGTCCCGGTCAACCCAGGCGGGATCGCGGAGATCGCAATATTTATCCAGATCATCGAGATTGCGGGGCAGGTCGCTGTACTTGGCGAACTGGCCTTCCAACACGCGGACGGTGGCCAGGGCGTCGGCTTCAGCCCGGTGTCCTTCCAGGAAAAGCTCGCCGCAATAGAATTGCAGGGCGGCCTTCAGGTCGCGGGGTTCGCGCTTGTGGAAAATCCGCTGGGCGTCAACAAGGCGCCGGCCATCCATGCTGAAGTTGACGCTGGCCCTGAGGAATTCTTCGATGAGCATCGGGATATCGAAGCGGATGATGTTGTAGCCGCCGAGGTCGCATCCATCCAGAAGCCGGTAGAGCTCAGGCGCCAGGGTCTTGAACAACGGTTTGTCGGCCACATCGGCATCCTTGATGCCGTGGATGACGGTGGATTCGGGCGGAATCGGAATTCCGGGATTGATGAGAAATGAGTGAAGTTGGTGTTCGCCTTTGGGCGGCATCAGTTTGATAACCGACAATTCAATGATCCGATCGGTTCTCGGGTTGATTCCCGTGGCCTCAATATCAAACACGGCCAGCGGTCGATCCAGGTTCCATTTATGCATGTGAGTCTCCAATTGGGAGGGCACCATAGCGGAGCTTTTTCAAAAAAGCAACGCAAGCTATTGACATGGCACCCCGTTTTCGACATGATGGCGCGCCCTGAAACGAAAAAGGGTTAGATTTGGAGTAAGACGATGTCGATGCATGCCAGTTTGAAGTCGGCGGACAAAATCGCCGCAAAACGTAACGTCCTCAAGCGATTCGAACGAGTGGACCTCCTGCGGAAACGCGGGAAGTGGAAAGAGGGCACCCGTGGATTCGGGCTCCCCAAGACCAAGCCTGAATAAGCCGGTTCGCCTTCAGAAATACCTCGCTGCCTGCGGGGTAGCTTCCCGGCGCGCCTGCGAACAGTTCATCGCAGATGGCCGGGTTTCCGTCAATGGCACGCCTATCATTCAGCAGGGTTTCTGTATCAATCCGGAAACCGATGCTGTTGAAATGGACGGCCAGCGCGTTTTTCCCGAGCAGAAACTCTATTTCATGCTGAACAAGCCCCTTGGGGTTCTGTGTACCTGCATGGATACCCATAGTCGGCGTACCTTTCTTGATTTTTTCCCAGGGATCCAGGAGCGATTGTATCCCGTTGGACGACTAGATCAGGACAGCGGAGGGTTGCTGATTGTCACCAATGATGGTGATCTGGCCCTGCGTCTGACCCACCCCCGGCACGAAGTCGCCAAGACCTACCATGTCCGCCTGGATGCCCCCCTGACCGAAGAGGCCCGGCGCCGAATGCTTGAGGGCGTGGAGTCGGATGGCGAACTGCTTCGTGCGGAGGAGATTACAGCCCTACCCCGGCTCCGGACGGAATACCGGTTTATTCTCAAGGAAGGCCGAAAACGTCAGATCCGGCGGATGGTGGCGAATGTCGGGTTTGAAGTGTTTGCCTTGCGGCGCGTGGCGATTGGATCACTGGTTTTGGGCGTTTTGCCGGATGGAAAAGCCCGTGCGCTATCCAGTCGCGAAGTGGAAACCCTGTTCCGGGAAGCCGGGGTGGGGCCGGGTGAGGGAGTAAAATCCGAAAAACAGAGGTCAGCATGACTATGAAATGGATGATTCTGGGACTGCTTGGAGCGGGATCCGTATTCGGGCAGGGCGTGACAAATCTTGAAGTCCGCACCCTGGCTGACAAGGTGAATTTACGGGTTCGGCCTGAATCCGGAACCGAGGTTGTGGCACAAGTTGGAGAGGGACAGACGCTGATGGCCGTTCGGGTTGAGGGAGACTGGCTTGGTGTTCTGGCGCCCACGAACGCCGGGGTATGGGTAAAAAGTCAATTTGTGAAGAGCGGGGTGGTGACAGGTGACAAGATCAAGCTTCGCTCAGGTCCCGGGATCAGCTATCGGGATGTCGGATTGCTCAGGAAAGGGGTTTCGGTAACGGTGCGGGAAACCCGGGGGGAATGGCTTGGGATTGCTCCTCCGTCTGATTTGGTCCTGTGGATCAACCGGAGTCTGGTGCAACCGGTGCCTGTCCCGGTTCCCGAGGCGCCCCTTGTGGTCGTTACGCCCCGCATGGAGGGTCAGGGAGATGTGTCCACAACGGCGGTGTTGACGCGTGAGCTTCCGGCAGGGTTGACGCAAGAGCATCTGGCTCCCGTCCTGGGGCAGGGTGCCCTGGTCGAACGGGCGGGCACGGTGGAGCGGGTGCCTCTGGCCTTTTTCAGGGGTGTGGATTACCGGTTGGTGGACGTGCGGGATGGCACGAAGGTGACGGTCTGTTTTCTGGAGGGCAATGACAGCCAGATGCCCTTGCTGGTCGGTCGCCGTCTTCATGTGAAGGGTCGCGAATACTGGTTGAAAAACCAGCGGTACGCCGTAGTCTACCCCGAGTTGATTACCCCGACTGTGAATTAAGCGGGGTGGTGCAGGATTCTTTGACTATGAAAAAAATCAGCCTGGTTTTTATTGTTATCCTTCTGGTTGCGGGTTCGGGCTTTGTTGTTCTAAGGAACCAGCGGAGTGAAGCGGCGGCGGCCGCCAAGGCGGCGACGGCCAAGACGGCGCCCGTTCCGGTGTTGCTGGCCCCCGTGACAACCCTGACGGTGCCCGAGGAAATCAGGTCGTTCGGGTCGGTTGAGCCGCTGAAAACGGTGGCTGTGAAATCCCAGATCACCGGAATCCTGGCGAAGGTGTTGTTTGCCGAAGGGCAGGAGGTGAAGGAAGGGAATCTCCTGTTCGAGATTGATTCCCGTGGTCCCGAGGCGGCTCTCAAGCAGGCCGAGGCGACCCTGGTCAAGGATAATGCCCAATTGAGAAATGCCCTGAAGGAGGCGGGTCGACAGGAAGCCCTGCTGAAAAAAGGGATTTCGGCACAGGATGTCCGTGATGAGGCGGTAACGGCGGCTGAGACGCTGAAAGCCACGGTACAGTCGGATGAGGCGGCTGTTGATCATGCACGCCTCCAGTTGAGTTATTGCTCCATCCGGTCGCCTGTCTCGGGGCAAACCGGAAACTGGCTCATCCATCAGGGGAATCTTGTGAAAGCGGATGACGCCACCCTGGTGACGATCAATCAACTCCATCCGATCCATGTTCGGTTTGTTCTCCCGCAGAAGGTTCTTTCCCAGGTGCGGGAACGCATGAAGCAGGGCGGATTAAGTGTGACGGCGATGCCGCAGGGAAATGGAAACCTTTCGGAAACAGGCACGGTTACCTTCATTGATAACGCTGTGGATGAGAACACCGGAACCATCAAGCTCAAGGCGCGGTTTGAGAATAGCGCGACGGCCTTGTGGCCCGGCCAGTTTGTGAAGATCATTCTCACGCTTGCCACGCAGGAGAATGCGGTGGTGGTTCCTGAGACGGCTGTATTGATTGGTCAGAAGGGGGCGTATGTCTATGTAACGGACCCGACCGGCAGTGTCGCTGTCCGTCCGGTGGTGGTGAATCGGACTGTTGCGGGAGTGTCTGTCATCGCTTCCGGCTTGGTTCCCGGCGAAGAGGTTGTCGCAGATGGGCAGCTTCGTCTCAAGCCGGGTTCGCGGGTGAAGCCCCGGGTGGCTTCCAAGTCTGAACCCGTTTCGGTAGGCCGTCCATGAATCTGGCCGCTCCGTTTATCCATCGTCCGGTAATGACCACGCTCATTACGCTGGGGTTGGCGATCTTCGGTGTTATGGCGTATCTCCAGCTTCCGGTGAGCGATCTGCCGAATGTGGATTACCCGACAATTCAGGTTTCCGCCTCGCTTCGCGGGGGGACGCCGGAGACGATGGCGTCGGCGGTGGCCACCCCGCTGGAGAAACAATTCTCCATGATCGCCGGACTGGACTCGATGAACTCCTCGAGCGCCCAGGGCACGAGTCAGATTACGCTTCAGTTTGTGTTGAGTCGGGATCTGGATGCCGCGGCGCTGGATGTACAGGCCGCTATTTCCCGGGCGATGAGGGATATGCCCCCGCAAATGGATACTCCGCCTTCCTATCAGAAGGTGAATCCCGCCGACCAGCCCATCCTCTACCTGGCCCTGACCAGCCCGACTTTGCCGCTCTACGACCTGAACGAGTATGCAGAAACTTTTCTGGCGCAAAACATCTCCATGGTGGATGGGGTGGCCCAGGTCGATGTGTTCGGATCCCAGAAATTTGCGGTGCGGATCCAGCTGGATCCCCATGAGCTGGCGGTGCGGGGAATCGGGCTTGATGAGGTTGCTGGTGCCATTCAGGCCGGAAATGTGAATCTGCCGACCGGCATCCTGTACGGGCCCAACAAGGCTTTTGCCGTCCTGGCCGATGGCCAGCTCTCTCGTGCCAAGGACTACCGTCCCCTGATTGTGGCCTATCGGAATGGGGCTCCAGTGCGGCTGGAAGAACTGGGGTCCATCTTGGACAGCGTTGAGAACAACAAGGTGGCGGCGTGGTACTGCACCAGCAACCAGGTGCAACGGTCCATTGTTCTCGCCGTGCGGCGCCAGCCGGGAAAAAACACGGTGGAGGTGGTGGCCAATGTCCGGAAACTTCTTGGACGTTTGAACGCCGAATTGCCTGCGGCGGTCTCCATGGAGGTGTTCATTGATGCCAGTCAGTCGATCAAGGCGTCCTATGACGATGTCAGATTCACACTGCTTCTCACACTGGTTCTGGTGGTGTTGGTCATCTTCATCTTCCTGCGGAATGTCTCGGCGACACTGATTCCGAGCCTCGCCCTGCCGATGTCCATGGTGGGCACTTTTGTCGTGATGGCGGCCTTGAACTACAGCCTCGACAACTTGTCTCTGATGGCGCTGACACTGGCGCTTGGGTTTGTTGTGGATGATGCCATTGTGGTGCTTGAAAACATCATTCGCCATCGTGAAATGGGGAAGGACAGATTTACGGCGGCATTGGACGGGACCCGTGAGATCAGTTTCACCATTGTATCCATGACCGTATCATTGGCCGCTGTGTTCATTCCGGTACTGTTCATGGGCGGGGTGGTGGGGCGGTTATTCCGCGAGTTTGCTGTGACCATCGGAGCGGCGGTGCTGGTTTCCGGGGTGATTGCGCTGACGCTGATTCCCATGCTCAGCGCCCGGTTTGTCGGGGCATCAGCGCATGGCGGGCATGGGCGGTTGTATCGGATCATGGAGGCCGGGTTTGACGGGATGCTCAGGGGGTATGCGGACGGCCTGCGCTGGGCACTGGATCATTGCCGATTCATGATGGCCCTGGCCGGGATCACCTTGATTGCTACCGGGGTTCTCTTCTGGGTGGTTCCGAAGGGATTCATGGCGAGTGAGGATCGTGGACGGATCAATATCACCACGGAAGCCATTGAGGGGATTTCCTTCGAGTCCATGGTGACCCACCAGAACCAGATGATCCGGATTCTTCAGGAAGATCCCAATATCCAGGGATTCCTCTCCAGTGCAGGGGCGCGGGGAAGTAGCGCGGGGAATACCGGCCGGCTGATTGTGAACTTGAAGCCGCGCGAAGAGCGCCGCATGACCACGGATCAGGTGGTGCAATCCCTGCGGGCCAAGTTGTCCGGGATTCCCGGGATCCGGGCATTTCCCGTCAATCCTCCCTTGATTAATATTGGGGGGCGCTTATCCAAAAGCCAGTATCAGTATACCCTTTCAGGAACGGACACAGCCGAATTGTACCGCTCAGCGGATCGCCTGGTAGATCGTCTGCGGGAACTGGATTCCCTTCAGGACGTGACCAGCGACCTGCAGTTGAAAAATCCGCAGGTGAATGTCGAACTTAACCGCGACCTGGCCTCGTCGCTCCAGATCACGGCCGATCAGGTGGAGACGGCGCTGTTCAACGCCTACGGCAGTCGGCGTGTATCCACCATTCTCGCGCCGAACAGCCAGTATGCCGTTATCCTGGAGATGTTGCCCCGCTACCAGACGGATCCTGCTGTGCTATCGTGGCTCCATATCCGCGCGGGAGATGGACGACTGGTTCCGATCGATGCCGTGGCACACCTGAGGAACGATGTGGGGCCGATGACGATCAATCATTCCGGCCAGATGCCGTCCGTAACGATTTCCTTCGATCTCCGACCGGGTGTGTCTCTGGGGGATGCCATGGAGAAAGTGAATGCCCTGGCCCGCGAAGTGCTCCCGCCGCAGATCAGCACCATGTTCCAGGGCACGGCGCAGGTATTCCAGTCGTCCTTCAAGGGAATGGGATGGCTTCTGGCGCTGGCGGTGCTGGTGATTTATATCGTGTTGGGGATCCTGTATGAGAACTTCTTCCATCCCGTGACGATCCTGTCCGCGCTGCCCTTTGCCGGGGTGGGAGCCATCGCGACGCTGATGGTGTTCGGTTCCGAATTGTCAATCTATGCGTTTGTCGGAATCATCATGCTGGTGGGGCTGGTGAAGAAGAACGGAATTATCATGGTGGATTTCGCCATCGTGTCACGTCGCGACCAGGGCAAATCGGCCCGGGATGCCATTTATGAAGCTTGCCTGGTGCGGTTCCGCCCGATCATGATGACCACGATGGCGGCACTGGCGGCGGCGATCCCGATTGCGGTCGGGTATGGGGCGGGCGGCGAGGCCCGGCGTCCCCTCGGATTGACCGTGGTGGGTGGGTTGCTGTTTTCGCAGACGCTGACCCTGTTTGTTACCCCGGTATTCTATCTCTATATGGAACGGCTTCAGGAGTGGTTGAGGAAGAAGCACTAAGATGAAACGGTCACATGTCTCCTTGTTTTTGATGCTGGTATTTCCCGCTTCGTTGTTTTGCGCCGAGAGCAACCTGCCGCCGGTTCGGGTTTCCGTGTCGGGGGCTGTGATGATGGCGCTGGAGCATAATCCTGCGTTTCGCGTCCAACGGCTTCAGCCCCGGCTTGTCAGGACCCGCGAGGAGTCTGCCCGAGCCCTGTTTGATCCGGTCCTGTTCGGGGGGATTTCCCGGGATCGCCTTAACGGACCCCAGTCGGCTTTCCAGGCGGCTACCAATTCGACGGCTGCGATGACCCGGGATAACACAATCCTACAGGCGGGAATCGCGGAAACCTTGCCGACCGGAACCCGTCTGGCGTTGAGTGGGCAAACGGATATGGATCATCCTGTCTATAATCATACGGCATCCCGTATTGGAGTTTCGGTGACCCAACCCCTGCTGGAAGGTGCCGGGAGGGATGCTACCCTCGCGGTTCTTCGGCAGGCACGGTTAGATACACGAATTTCGGTGTTCGAACTGCGGGGGTATACGCTGGCCCTGGTGGCGGAGGTTGAACGGGCGTATTGGGCGTATGTCCAGAATCGGGATCAACGGGAGGTGTATCGGGATTCCCTTCAGGTGGCGCAGCGCCAGGTGGACGAGACCCGCGAGCGTATTCGCGTGGGAAAATTGGCTGAGCTGGAGTCGGTGGCGGCCGAGGCGGAAGCGGCGTCTCGCCGTGAGGGAGTCATTGCGGCGGACAGCCGGTTTTCGGCCGCACGTCTGAGATTTCTTCGTTTGCTTAATCTTCCTGAACAGGCCTCGTGGACGCTGATTCCGGAAGCTTCTGATTCGCCTGTTCCGCCGCGAACGGTGCTGGAGGATGTGGAGACTCATGTGACGGCCGCCCTGGCCGGGCGTCCGGATCTTAACCAGGCGAAATTGGCTCTTGAGCGGGGTGATCTTGAAGTGGTCCGCACCCGGAACGGATTGCTTCCGAAGCTGGATCTATTTGTCACGCTGGGGCGCAGCGGCTATGCCTCGTCATTCGATGACTCCGTGGAAGGACAGGACGCCAGGGGGTATGATGTGGGGGCGGGGCTTCTGATGGAGTATCCACTGAGAAACCGTGCCGCCCGCGCTGATTTCCGACGTGCGGGGGTGGGCCGCGAACAGGCCGGGGAGGCCCTCGCCAATCTCTGCCAACTTGCGCAGGAGGATGTTCGGGTGGCCTGGGTCATGGCGGAGCAGGCGGGGGCGCAGGTGGATGCGGCGCGGGTCACGCAACAGTTACAGGAGCGGAAACTGGAGGCGGAACGGGCGAAGTTTAAAGAAGGGAAATCCACGGCGTTGCTGGTGGCCCAGGCGGAGCGCGATCTTCTGGCCAGTCGCCTCTCCACCATTCAGGCCGTCATCGCCACCCTGACGACCCGTATCGACCTCTACCAGAGGGATGGCTCGCTTCTCGCCCGCCGCGGTCTGGCCGTGCCGGAAGAGTGACACTTAAAATAAAGGAGCAACAACCATGATTCGCAAAATAATCGTATTGATGGCAGGGATGGGATGTCTGGGGATGACGTCGATGTCCCTGGCGAATGAGTGGAGGCAATATCGCGGACCGAAGGGGGACGGGATCTCGGCTGATGTGGCCATTAATCGGGACTGGAAGGCCAATCCGCCAGCGTTGTTGTGGTCATTTCCGCTCGGCGATGAGGGCTGGGGCAATCCGGCTGTGGGAGACGGACGCGTGTTCCTGATGGATCACGAGGGAAAGACGGGAGGGAGCGACGTCGTACGCGCCCTGGATCTGAAAACGGGGCAGATGATCTGGAGCGTTGCGGCGCCCGGAACCAGTCGGAATGCCAACGGGTATACCGCCCCGAGCCCCGCGCTGGACGATGGAAAACTTTACTGCATCAGTCGTCAATTGCAGGTCAGTTGTCGTGACGCCGCCACGGGCAAGGAAATATGGAGGCGTGATGCGGCCCGGGATTTTTCAGCCCGGGTCGTGGATACGACATGGGGTTGGACTGCCTCGCCGCTCGTTGACGAGAAACAGGTTATTGTGATTCCTGGTGGAGCGGATGCCGCCGTGGTGGCGCTCGATAAGAAGACGGGTGAAACCCGATGGAAAGCGCCTGGTGGAGCCCCGGGTTTCGCCTCGCCGATTTTTTATGGCGAGGGCGCCGCGCGGCAGGTTGTGGTATTCAACAGCGAAGGACTGATCGGATTTAATCCTGCTGAGGGTCGGCGTCTTTGGACGCAACCCTGGCGTACCAGCCACAATCAGAATTCCGCCACGCCGATCGTGATTGGAAAACGGATCTTCATCAGCAGCGCCTGGAATGTCGGCTCGGGTCTGGTGGATATTACGGACAACACGCCGACGCTGGTTTGGAAGACCAAGGATTTGCAGGCCCGTTTCAGCAGTCCGGTGCATATCAATGGGTTCATTTATGGCGTTACCATGCCTGAGACTCCCGGAACCCTGGTCTGCCTCGATGCGGCGACCGGGGCGACGAAATGGAAGCAGTCCGGGTTTGAATTCGGGCCAGTAGGGGCGGCGGGGGGGGCGATCATTGTGGTTAACGGGAAAACCGGGGATATTATCCTGGTAGAAGCGAACAGTGCCGCCTACAAGGAGCTGGGCCGGATCAAGCAGGATCCCCCGACTGCAGCGTGGAATATGCCGATCGTGGTCGATGGAAAACTCCTGGTTCGCAACAAGAAGGTGCTCCTCTGCTTCACTGTGGCTCCCTGAAGGCCTCGTTTGAAAACTCCACGTCCCTTTACGACAATCACGACAATCTCAATAAATTTTCTGGCATTAGCATGAGCATTGTGCGAGAATATCATGCAAAATTTATTTATGACGGCATCCATCCAAAGTCCTGAGTATCAACATGTTCTCGCGAAGCTTGTTAAAATGCGGGATGACGCGGGTCTTTCTCAGCGTGATCTTGCCAAGCTGTTGGAGCGTGAGAATTCGTTCGTGTGGCGTATAGAAACCGGCAAGCGGCGACTGGATGTGGTGGAGTTTCTCTGGGTCTGCAAGGCCCTCGGCCGGAATGCCGAGGTTGAATACAGGGACATAATCCAAAAAATCATCAAGGCTTCGAAAGTCGCCAAACCCCGAAAGAATCACGCTTGATTCGACGCACTAGTCCTGCTCGATCCTCTCCAGGCACTGTTTAAAGACTTCGCAGGGATCGGTCTTCAACGCGATGGCAATTTGGGCAAACTGGATGACATCGAGCCGAACGCCTGACTCGTAACGTCCAATAAACGACTCGCTACTCCCGATAAATCTCGCCAATTGAGCTTGTGACAAACAAGATTTCTTGCGTTTCTCTTTGAGCCATTTCCCAATCTTTTTGTGTTCTTTTGTATTGGTCATTGCCTATCCTTGGTTCATATCAGGTTAATAGATGATGGGTTGTGGTGTTTAACACGGAAGCAAGGGCGGTCACCTCAAAATAATTCAATATCCGTTTTCCGGCTTCGATCTCGATGATGTCAGCGACGCTGGCGACCACCCCTGCGCCCGTGAGTCGTTTGGCGAGCGCTTTCTGGGATAGTGTCGGCGTGACCCGTTTTCTGGCCGCTTTCACTTTGTTTCCGAATAATTTATTAGGGTTCATACAATCCGCCGCCCGCAAAAAAGAGGCAGGAAAATATGAAAACCACCTAGTGGAGTCAAATTATTAATCAAAAAATCTTTGATCCATCGTTCGTGAGATGAAATTTCTTGCACTCAACATGCGGTCTTTACTATAGTCCCGCCCTTAATTGCTGGGGGGAGAAGGACTATCGTTTTGAATGAAGATTGTTTTTGTTGATGATGACCCCCTGGTCCTGCATTCGTTGGGTGGTATGTTCCGGCGTCTGGGTTATGAGGTCATAACGTACGACACCCCGCTTTCCTGTCCTATTTTTACGGCACCCCACGGAACCTGTTATCCTGAATCCAAGTGTCCGGACATTATAATCTCGGACTATGACATGCCGATTGTGGATGGGGCACACTTCCTCGATACCATCATGAAAAAAGGATGCATGTGTAAACGCATGGCGCTCCTCTCCGGCAAAGCGGTTCCCGATTCTGTGATGATGCGGCTGGCGAAATATGGCACCCGGTTTTTCACCAAACCCCTCGATTTCGTCGAATTGGAGGCCTGGATAATGCTGACCAAACTCAACCACCATTGATCATCCCTTAAAAACTTTATCATTCTGCAATAATCTTGTAGACCCGGGGCGGTAAGGTGATAATCCCGCTGTCAGGCGTTGGTGTAAGGAAGAGGATGTTGCATGAATTCGCATGTTGCAGAGAAAAACAGGCGGTGTTTTATTCGTCACCCGGTTTCAATGACGGTTCAGTGCCGGAAAGAAAGTCATCGGGAGGTCAGCGCCAATGAAATCCGGGATATCAGTTTTGGTGGAATGTATTTTATTTCAGCTGATTCCTATGCGCCGGGAGATATTGTGGAGATGGAGTTTCCGCCTCTGACTTTCCGGAGCCGGATTACCGGGGAAATCATCTGGTCTTCCCTGGTCAGCATGAAGCCCGCCATTCAGTTTTCGAATGGGCTGAAGTTTCTCAGTAAGCAGGTGCTTTTCATGGCCCGGATGATTGAGCAGATGTGCTGCATCGAGAAGTATCGCGAAGCCCAGATTCACGACGGCCATCGATCCCTGTCGGGCGATCAGGCGGCCCGGGAATGGATCCGGCTGTGCGCCGCCCGCTTCCCGGGCGCGTAGGGGTTCCTCCTTCATCCTTTCTCCCCGGCGAGGTGTATGATAGGGTTCGCGCCCATGGAGACCATTCCTTCAAAAGCGGAAACGGCGGATATTGAGACTTCATCGGACGGGTATGCGGCGCGCTTTGCCGGGCCGGTTGGCGTCTGGATGTTGGCCGTTCAGGAAAAAATGACCATCGCCATGCTGGTCGATTCGCCAGGTGCCTCGATTCTGGATGTGGGAGGAGGGCACGGTCAGCTCGCCGGGCCGCTCTGCACACGGGGTTTTCAAGTGACGGTTCTCGGGAGTGATGATTCCTGCCGGAGGCGAATCGATGGGCTCGTGGAAAACAGGGCCTGTCATTTTGTGGTGGGCAATGTGGTGGCGCTTCCTTTTCCTGACCGATCCTTCGATATCGTGATGTCTTTTCGCCTTCTTCCCCATTGCGTGGCCTGGCCAACGCTTGTTGCGGAGCTGTCCCGTGTGGCCCGGGGATCTGTGATCGTGGATTATCCGACCAGCGAGGGGCTCAACGCCATTGCCCCGGCTCTGTTTGGCGCGAAGAAAAAGTTGGAGGGGAATACCCGGGAGTGGCGACTGTTCCGCCATAGCGAGATTGACGATGAATTTGCCAAGCATGGCTTTATCCTGAAAACTCGCGAGAAGCAATTTTTCCTGCCGATGGTTCTGCATCGCGCCTTGCGTTGCCGCAGCCTATCGGCGGCGCTGGAGGCGGTGTGTCGTGGACTTGGGTTGACCCGCCGCTGGGGATCTCCCGTGATTGCGGAGTATCGGCGGCAGGGGTAGTTCGTCAACCGCCCTGTTTCTTCTCTCTTTTTAGCTTGCGCCCGGGCGGGTGGATACCTATTATTTGCGCCCTATCAATTCAAGGAGATGACCGATGGGCAGGGAATGTGAAGTTTGTAAGAAGACGCTGAGCTCGGGTAACCGGATTGTGCGTCATGGGTTGGCTAAGGCCAAGGGCGGTATCGGGTTGCATACAACGGGTATTACCCGCCGGAAGTTTCTTCCCAATTTGCAGCGCATCCGCGTGATGGAAAATGGCGGCGTGACACGCAAGACGGTTTGCACCGCATGCATCCGGTCAAATAAGATCGTCAAGGGCTGATTTAGCCCTATCAGATTGTTGAAAGGCGCGAAGAGTAACTTCTTTGCGCCTTTTAATTTTCTTCCCCGGGAGCAAGCGGGTCGTCGGGCTCGGGCTCGGCCTCCAGTCGCGGCGGCGCCTCGAGGGGGCGGATCTCAAAGAGTTCCTCAATGGCTTGGCGCATCAGGGCGGCATCCTGGATCATCATCATCGTCACCAGGTGCTGGCGGCCTGCCAGAAGACGGCGCAAATACTGCGGGATCCATTTGCGGAACAGCAGCGCCGCGCCTTTTGGAGTATACAACTCCACCATCCGGTCGAAATGCTCCAGCGCAAACTGAACCCATTCCTCACGGGTCGGAGGGGGAGCGGTCGGATGGCCCTGCAGATCATTCCAGATATCCCGAGCCAGCCACGGATTTTTCAGAGGACCACGCCCGATCATAATGGCGGCACAGCCGGTTTCGGTGAACATGGTACGTGCGGCGGCAGGCGAAGTGATGTCGCCGTTGCCGATAACCGGGATCCGGCGGGCCGATTGAACCACCTTGCGGATTTCATCAAGGTCAGCCTTGCCGGTATACCCCTGGCACCGGGTGCGCCCGTGAATGGTCAGGGCCGCCACCCCCGCGTCTTCCAAGGCAGGCACCATGGTGTGGGCCACCCGGTTCTGGAGATCCCAGCCGAGTCGCAGCTTGACGGTCACGGGAATGGCGACGGATTTTACAACCGCCTCAGCAATCCGGACTGCCTCAGTAGGATTGCGCAACAACCCCGCCCCGGCGCCATGTCCGGAGATCTTTCGCTGGGGACAGCCCATATTGATATCCACCAGTTTCGCCCCGCGGCTTTCAAGCAGAACGGCGGCCCGCGCCAGTGTCTCGGCGTTGGTTCCGTAGATCTGGTAGCCCAGCGGATTATCCTCGTCCGACGTGGCCAGCAGGGAATGGAGCCGTTTGGCCTTGTTCATGAGCAGGCTGGAGGGACTCAGCATTTCGGTATAGGCAAGCCCGATCCCACCGAGCCGACGGAGTCCAAGCCGGAACGCGAGATCCGAGTAGCCCGCCAGAGGCGCGAACAGAACCGGCGTCTGCAAGTCAATCGGGCCAATGGTCAGTTTAAGCGGAATACTCATTGCAAACGCCAGAAAAAAGAAGATTTACCACCCGCTTCGCTTGAGGAGACGGAGGGGGGGGGCGGGAGAGGAACACGCCTCTCCGGGAGGAATGTGGTAATTGGAGAAGACCACTCCATGAGTGCTTCGCACAATTCAAACCTTCTCTTTTTTTCCTTTAGGAACGGTGTTGCGGCATTTTTCGCGCAGGGTATTTCCCTTCGCGAAAAATGCCGCAACATTTTCTTCGTATTTCTCTCTCTCGTTCCCCTCCGTTTTCTCAGGCGAAGCGGGTGGTAATCTGAATCATGATTGGTCATTTGAGGAAGTTGCGGGTTCGGTCCCGTTCCAGCAGGGCGGCGCGGTAACCGGATAGGTCGCACGTCGGGGCGGCACCGGAGGCGACGGCGGCCTGGGCGACGGCGGCGGGGACCTCAACAAACAGCCGACGATCGAAGGGTTTGGGGATGATGTAGCCCGGTCCGAATTCCAGGTTGGTTCCGTAGAGGCTCGTGACTTCCGCCGGAACGGGTTTCCGGGCGAGGGCGGCCAGCGCCTCCGCGGCGGCTACCTTCATGGGCAGGCTGATGGTGCGGGCCCGCACATCCAGGGCGCCCCGGAAGATGAAGGGGAAGCCCAGAACATTGTTCACCTGGTTCGGGTAGTCGGAACGGCCGGTGGCCATGACATACGGCTTCTTGCCGAGTGCGGCGGCAACGTCCTCGGGCTTGATCTCGGGATCGGGATTGGCCATCGCGAAGATGGCCGGGTAAGCGGCCATGGCCAGCACATCCGCCGACTTCAGGCAATTGGCCGCCGAGACGCCGATGAACATATGGGCGCCTTTCATGGCGTCGGACAGGGTGCTGTCGGTGGTTGTGAAGGCGTGCTCCTTCTTCTTCCCGGTGAGGTCGGCGCGGTCGGGCCGGATGACGCCCTTGGTGTCGCACAGCATGACGGTACGTGCCCCGGCGGCCTTGAGCATCTCGCAGATGCGCATGCCGGCGGCCCCGGCTCCGTTGATGACAATCTTGAGTTCGCCCAGTGACCGTTCGGAGAGGTGGCAGGTGTTCATGGCGGCGGCCAGCGTGATCACGGCGGTGCCCCACTGGTCATCATGAAAGACCGGGATGTCGAGCATGGCATCAAGTTGGTCCTCGATTTCAAAGCAGGCGGGGGCGGCGATGTCCTCCAGGTTGATGCCGCCGTACATGGGGGCGATGGCCATAACGGTGTCAATTACGCGGCGGGGATCGGTTTTTCCGGTGTTTTTGCCATCCATCCGGCAATGGTTCACGGGGACGGACCAGCCGTCGACATCGCCGAATGCCTTGAAGAGCACGGCTTTACCTTCCATGACCGGGATGCTGGCCTCGGCACCGAGATCGCCGAGTCCGAGGATGGCGGTACCGTCGGAGACAACGGCGACGAGGTTATTCTTGGCGGTGTAGCGGAAGAGGCCCTCGCGGTCGCGGGCGATTTCCTTGACGGGGACGGCAACACCGGGGGTGTAGGCGAGTGAGAGGTCGGCCGGGCCGGTCAGCTTTTTCGTGGTGCGCATGCCGATTTTTCCGCCGATATGGTAATTCAGAATATCTTCAGTCTTGAGGCTCATGGTGCTCCTTGGTTCGTTCAAAAAACCGTTGAAATGTAACGGTACCACGCCCCCGTTGTCCATCCTGATTTGCCGAGCTTCTTCAGAACCCGGACTTTTAAATTTTATTATTGCTAAACACTAGTATAAAAGCGAAATAAGGTGAATATTAGTACGCACTGCGTCAGTCGGTTTCAAGTGCAACTAGAATACAGTTGCATAACTGTGAAGGAATTACTGACCTATGAGCAAGAAAGAGAAAGCACTAGCCCGTTTCAAGTCACGCCCAAGGGATTTTTCATGGGCTGAATTACGGACGCTTATGGGTATTTTTGGATTTACGGAGCTTAGCGGGGATGGATCGCTATGAACATCACAAGATGTCTCGAACATAAGGGCTATTTGGGCTCGATCGATATAGACCCGGAAGCAGAAGTTTTTCATGGCCGGATAGAGTTCATTGAGGATCTGGTAACATTTGAGGGGATCACTTACGCCTCGCTGGTACAGGCTTTCAAGGCGGAGGTGGATGACTATCTTCAAACCTGCAAGGACATTGGGAAGGATCCAGATGTCCCTTTCAAAGGGACGTTCAACGTGCGAATCGGAAGTGAGTTGCATAAACGGGCTGCGATCACTGCCAGGAAGTGCGGGCAAAGCCTGAATGACTTCGTGAAATCGGCCGTGGAGCAGAAACTCGCGGACGATGCGCGAATTATTGTGCACGAGCACAAGCTCAAGGTTGAACAGGTGAAGCCGGTCCTTCCCCAGTGAAATATTCTGGGCGAGCAGGTTCGTCTTGTAGCCGAGCTGGCGAGCCACGGCGAGAACCCGGCTCTGTGTGGTGGGGCTGATCCGGCCTGTCTTGCCCTGCCCGTTGACGACCCGCGACACAGTCGTTTTAGAGACTCCAGCGGCCTCGGCGACATCTTTAATGCTGACGGTTGAGCTCATGCGCAACCTGTTTAGCATTGGCTATTATGAAAGGCAAGATAAGGTGTCAGGCTCGTGTCCCTTAGGAGCCTGTCGAAAAATAGCTCGGACGCCGAGGCCGGCGTCCCTCCCAGTTTGAAATTGCTGTATTTGTCTGTATTTCGGGAGGGTCGGCGGCCTCGCCGACCGTCTTAACGGCGGATGGTTTGTTTTTCAACAGACTGTTAGGGCAGGACTTCAATGCTGATGGAGTGGATTCGGGCGCCCAGATCGCGCTCATAGCCGCGGATGCCAGCCTTGGCGGGATCGTAGGGTTTTCCGGC
>CAMDCX010000044.1 GCA_945890715.1 PVC group bacterium
CCAGCAGTTAAAAGCAAACAAGCCACCATACGTCGAGCCCAGTCTGCTTTTAAAAAACTGGATCAGTTTAAAACATCATACGGGCCGGAGTACCACGTTGAACTAATGGCTTTCCAGAGGCCGCCTATGTTTCGAGTGTGGCGCGGTGAAGATTGGCTGGCCTATCACACAGCGGAGTTCTATCCGGTAGAGGTGGCGTTATTGCTGGGACGGAACATCACGGAATCAAGGTGGCTTGAACCTGATGCAGAGCGCGGGAAAAATCAAAAGAAGCATCTACAAAGTATTTCAAGCGAAGGCGGAAAAGCGCGTGGCATGACTGACGAAGTGATTATTGATGCCTTCCGGGAGTATGTCACTATCCGAAAAATGGAGGGCAAAACGATACCGGGGATCAATGCGGTTATCTCGCATATCACCACGGAGCGAACAGGACACCCCACGGAATATCTACAGTATAAAACGCAAGCCGGACTATTCAAGAGGCTTGGAAAGATTGCTAAACAATCGAGATTCAAGACTCCTACCGACTGGCTGAAATCGCTTTAGAAAAAAGCACTATCCTTGCCATTGGCTGAAAGTATGTGGCCGTGTCCGTTGTGTTTCACTACGGGCATGAGAACACAAAAAGCACATGAAGAAATCGACGGCGGCGCGAAAATCTGGATCCGGCTTCCCGTCCACGGCCAATGCCCCCGGACTGGCCTGTCTCGGGCTAAGTATTACGAGTTAATCAACGCCGGAAAAATCAAATCGGCGTCCCTGAAAGAACCCGGCAAACTAACAGGCGTCCGGCTTGTGTGGTTGCCCAGCGTCATGGAGTTTATCGAGCGTCACGTCACGATGGGGGCGGCGTAACCATGAATACGCCAGACCGCCAGACAACAATCACCCACGGCGAAACCCTTGATCCAATTCCTGGCGGTCTTGGCGATAGGGACGCCGTGGGTCTTTCTTCTTTGATTGGATTCGCCAATGAGGGCACTTCTACAGGAACCTTGAACGGCGCGGATTTACTCGCTACCAGACCACCACCCCATGACCCTGTTATCGCAGACACTTTTGATCGTGGTGCAGTTGTAGAGATCATCGGGCAATCTAAAACGCGCAAGTCATTTCTCACGATGCAAGCCGCTCTCGGGCTGGCCGCTGGTGTGGACACTTGCGGTCTGGGTATCCGCTCTCCTGTTTCAATTCTGATTGTGAATATGGAGCTGACGCCGGATGACTTCCATCGGCGGCTATGGCGCATGGGGCGCGCTCTCGGGATCACGGCGGAGGCCATTGCGGATCGGTTGACAGTCTTGAATCTTCGCGATTCTCAAGCGGAGGCAATGGGGATCATTGCGGAGGCCGTAGCTACTGGTAAGTTTTTCGGGATCATCATTGATCCTGTCTATCCGCTCCTACAGGGTGACGAGTCACGGCCAGAAACATGGGCACCCATCACGGGAATGTTTAACCGCTGGGCTACTGAATGTGGGTTTGTGCTTTACGTTCACCACGATGCAAAGGGGGCGGCCGGGGATAGGGACATCCGGGATCGTGGGGCTGGTAGTGGTGTGGCTGGCCGGAATGCTTATGCGCGGCTGACCCTGACGCCGCATAGGGATGATCCTGAAAATTCCATCGTGGTGAACTTCATGCTTCGTGGATATGCACCACGGGAGGGGCTCACCTTGACATTCAAAGATGACGCCTTCCATCTATCTGACGCCGCTCCTACAGCCCAGACTGGGAAGGATAGGCAGACCCGGCGCGGTGTGGTTACGGTGACGCCGGAACAGGGCGTTGCACTTGTGGTAGACAAGCCTCTCCGCGCCAGCATCTTTATGGCGAAACTGGCAGAGATGGGACTGGCTGAAAAACGGGCTCGGGTACTCCGGGACAATCTCATTGATGACGGTTCTCTCCATGTTCACCGTCACGGCTTCCCGTCCGTTTCATGGTACGGAACCCCATCCGGTATCCGCTCTCTACAGGCTGAACTCTCTACCGAAAAGGCAGGCGCCTAATGCCCAGTCTTGGCAGTTCTGGCAGTCTTGGCAGTTCTGGCAATATCGCATTGCCGAAACAGGCTTACAGCACAGGCGTGGCAACCCTAAAGGGATTGCCAAGCCAGTACTGTGGAGCCAGTACTGTTACGGCTGGCCGGAATGCAGTAGTTGCCAAAACAGGAGAGCGGTATCAGGAGGCATTGAACCGGATACCACCACCCGGAGCAGGTTGTCATGGTGCCCTACTCGGGGCGGCTAACATGGGAGTCATAGCCGGACTGACTGACGGCCAGATACATGATGACATACGCCGCTCAATTCCCCATGGTGATAGACGTGTATCAGATCGTGAGATTCAAGACGCCATTGTCAAGGCACGCCGTGAGATTACGCCGGGCACCATCGGCACCACCTACAGGCCAGCACCACGGCCAGCACCCAGACCCCTGATTGACGGGGATGCTACACGCCGGAAATTGATCCAAGCGGGTGATGGGGCGACCAATGCGGATTTATGGGAGTTGTCACCCTTCCGGCCAGACTATGAACCCGGCTATCAGGATGCGCTTGCCGTTCTATCTCTCTACAATGCTGACGAACATCTCTACATCGGCACCCAGTACGACACCACCGTCAAGCCGGTACCAGTATGGCGGGAAGAAATCGGACGCCGCCTAGTGGCAACCTGGCCGCATATCATGCCTAATCCCGTTGACGGTGTGGCGCATAACATCGGAACCGATAAGCCGTCATTCCGGTGTGATGCCGCTGTATGTTCATTCCGGTATGCAGTAGTCGAGTTTGACAATCTATCCAAGCCGGATCAATTCGCTTTCTGGTACAGCGTAATCACAAAGAAGCTATTAGACGTGGCCGTCCTACTCGATAGCGGCGGAAAATCCATTCACGCATGGGTACGGGTGAACCTACCAGACCGGGCGGCATGGGATAGAGAGATCGGCGCGCGGTTCTATGGGGAGGCCGGTGTGTTCACCACCATGGGAGCAGATCGGGCTTGTCGCAACCCGTCCAGATTGTCCCGGCTGGCAGGCCACTACCGGGCGGAGAAATCCAACTGGCAGACGTTGCTTTATTTGAATCGAGGGACGCCATGAGCGGGACGTGCAAGACCTGCCAGCATTGGAGCGGTGCCCCTGATGCATGTATGGGGCTATGCCGCCTTCACCGTGACTGTCATTCCTTTAGGGCGGTTGGCCGTGATTGCACTTGCCCGAGCCATACGCCGGAAATATCAGAATCAACAACTTCCGGGGGCGCGATTGTCACCGGGGAAAACAACACAAGGCCAATAGGCCAGAAAGAAGAAATGAAATGAGCGCGAAACTTATTGAGTCGAAACCCGCCAAAAGCTTTTTGGGCGGAAAGAAGAAACCCACCCAGAGCAAAGCATTGCCAAGCGTATTCAAGAGCAAACCACAAAAGGGCTTTATCGCAAAGGCACCGGCGACCCGGCTTGAACGGCGGAAGGCGACCCGGCTTGAACTTTTGAAGAAGCACCAGATCAGCTTGTAACCACGGAAGGAATCTAAAAATGAGCTACCAGAAATTGAACAATCAAACCTTTGCCAGCCCGGAAGCGGAAGCGGCATTGAACGCGGTCAATAACCTGATTGATGAAATCGCCACGGAAGCGAAGTCTATCGAGTCTGACGCCGCCGAACTTTTGGCACAGGCCGGTACTACCGAACCTGAAAACGCCGCAAAGCTATTCAAGGCGGTTGATGCCTTGCGTATTCGTAGGATGAAAAACAATCTCCAGGAACTCCGCATTCCCGCCTTGAAAGAATCGGCATTCCCGTTATTGATTGCGGCACTTGATGCAGAAATTATCCGGGCGGAATCGGCATTCAATGCGAAGGAATCAGCACTTGCCAAGGTTGTCGAGGGGCTGGGCTATCCGGCCAATAGTCCCCAAGCTTTGCAGTTAATCCGAACCGACCCAGAGCGGCGGGACTTGAAACTTGCGGCACAGGATACGCGGCGGCTGAAGTCAAGCGGCACTTATGCGCTGACGGTTGATGATGAGGCGGCAACAATGGCGATTCATAAAGCGATTGGCGGAATGCTGAAATGATAACAGGGACACGATGCAGTCAATTCATATTCCCCGCCCGTAGGGGTTGCATCGAACGGGCGGCCTAGCGCATACCACCCGCTCCCTGCCGGGCTAGGAAAGCAGGGACTTCTTAAACCCATGACTACCTATGGACTAACTGAATCGAAGGCTTTACAGAGGCGGCTAGACGGTGTGGATGGGCTACCCATAGGGGGCGTCAAGGGACTGTCAGCATGATACAGCTCTAAGCCTAAGTCCATGACGTCTTACGAATAAACATACACCAATTAACGCAACAATCGAGGATTTGACCATATGACCCTAACCTTAGAAGAAATTGAAAACATGACCGGAGTGTCACGGTGCCAAATATCCCGATACGCCGCCGATGGCAGACTTCAGCGAACTTCACAAGGGCACTACGATGCTTCAGGATTGGCAAACCTAGAGGATCCATACCACCGGGAGGCCGGGCACCTGCACCCGGATGAAGAGGCGGCCGTATGGCGTATCAGATCAGAGTACCAATTCAGGCGTGCCCTATTCGCCGTCATTGCTAAACGACACCTTGAAACCCATACGGCACCCCGGCCGAACTCTGACGAGTTGTCAGAGATCGAAGCGGCCGTGTCCAAGTATGCCGTCATCCTACGAAAAAGACTTACCTGACAATTCCCCTTGTCTCTTGTCCCCTTTATTCATTTCGCGGCGGGGGCAGTCAAGCGGTTGCCTTTGTAAAAAACGAGAGGCAAGGGGCTTTCAATCCGTGACTCTCGACTATACCGCGAACAATTCCCGACCTTTGAGGAATACTGTCAAGAGCGGTGGGGGATGACGCGAATGCACGCGGGAAGGATGATTGCGGCGGCGGCGGTAGTCTCAAATTGTAACCAATTGGTTACACCGCCCCCTGCTACTGAATCACAAGCCCGCCCCCTTGCCAAGCTACCACCGGAGAAGCAGGTTGATGCCACAATCCCCGGCGCGTGAATTTGCATTGATGCTACGCTTATGCTTTCCGCCTAACCACCCCGCCCCCATATCAGGGACACCCCACCGGCTGAAATACACCGATCCCGGATGCCCCACGATGGCCGATAGGATGCCAAGTGGTATCTGGGCATGACTCGGAGGCCGGGGGCTGGTAGAGCATAACCGGATGATATTTATTTCAATGACGGCTGAATATCAGGCGGCGGAGTGTGTCGTTACCAAAGAGAAAACCACCCTTTTTCAACGCCATTAAACACCGTCAAACAGTATAGACAAAGGGGGATTTGTTATGACTTACTGTTATGACTTTTGCTGATGACTTGCCGTGATATGCAAGAAAAGGCCGTATTCATTGGCGTTTGTTGAAATGGCGGAGAGGGTGGGATTTGAACCCACGGTACCTTGCGGTACACAGCATTTCCAGTGCTGCGCCTTAGACCACTCGGCCACCTCTCCAATGAAGAATAGACAATGCAGGCCGGAATCTTACGAAATGGCATGGCCTAATGGCAAGGTGATACTGCGCGGTCCTGTCGCGTGGACCTGTCGCAACAGTGGTAAGTCTCTTTTACGGATGTCACTTGGCCTATCCCCGATTGACGGGATTGGCTGGATGATGCCTGACCCCGTCGGGCGAGGAGCTCGAATAATCTTCGATCATGATCTCTCTGGTCGAAGGCTTGAGGGCCGATAACTTTTCGGAAAGCTGCTCAAGCAATTTGATACGCTCCCTGATTGCGTCCTTATAGGCGAAAGCCCGTGTGTGGTTCAGCTCGACCTGGCTGCTCCGCCATTCCTTTTTGACCAGAAAATCAACTTCCTGCAGCTCTTCATCCATTAATTCAAGTGTTCGATTCATACCCGCTCCTTTTGTGTATTCAAAACCCAAACAGGTACTCTAGCAATTGAAATGATTCCTGGAGATAAGCGTCTCCATTCGCCATTTCAACACGTGCGAACCCGTACTCGAAACCCACCCGGAACAGGCTTATCGGAAACCACATAGAGATATCCGCCGCCACAACCGGAATACATGGCCCCATGGCTGTCCGCCTGATAGGCCTTCAGGATTCCAATCAAATCAGTCTTGACCGCAGGGTGCTGAACGGTCCGTGGCAGAATCGCCACCCAGCACTTCATGCACTCATTCAGGGAGGCGCCCAGTTTCACAGCATCCCGACGGATAATGGCTTCATAGCAATCTTTGCCGCTCTGTCCAAGCCGGCGGATCCACTTGGGATCCAGATTCTTCACACCCAGCGGAGCGTAACCATCCGGTCGCGGCATCACGGGAACCATGCTGATCACCGACTCCAGCCAGCGCGCCACCTTGGGATCGGTATTACTTTCGATGTGAACCGGGTAATAGCCCCCTTCATGCGCGGCATCATAATCCAACCGATTCACCCCGGGATAAAGCAGACCGATCATATCCTGAGACCCTGACGGAGTGCTCGTTCCCTTGTTTTCCTCATTATACAAGGCGCGGACGAGGCTGGCTGGATCACCTTGGGGACATTTATTGCCCCACAATTTTCGAGCCACCTTGCGAGTACTGGTGGCCATCCCGCACCGGTCCATGAAGGGGAAATCAGGCTCAATCCCGACCACCACCATGGATCCGGGAGGAGCGGGATTGAGCGTTGAGACGAACGGCTGGTCAATCCAGCCGCCCGCCAGTGCCATCCGGCCGGGAATCCGGCCGGTGATACGATTTAATTTGTTCATGTTACTCGACAATTCGCGACCCTTTTTTGCGGGCCATGTATTGCTTTTCGATCCAGGTATAGGTCTTGGCCAGCCCGACGCTGAACGGCGTGCCGGGCTCCCACTTGAGCACCTTCTTGATAAAGGTGTTGTCGCTGTTGCGCCCGGCTACGCCCTTGGGCGCATCCAGCTGGTAATTGCGCTTCAGCTTCACCCCGCCCACCTTCTCGGCAATATCCACCAGCTTGTTGATGCTGATGAGTTCGCTCGAGCCCAGATTGATGGGCGTGGCAATCAGATCGTCGCAATGGGTGATCATATCGATCCCCTTCACGCAATCGTCAATGTACATGAAGCTTCGGGTCTGGGTGCCATCGCCCCAGATATTGATGAGCCCTGTCTTCTTGTCCTTGGCCTCGATCACCTTTCGGGCAATCGCCGCCGGAGCCTTTTCGCGTCCGCCATCCCAGGTTCCCACCGGTCCATACACATTGTGGAAGCGAGCGATAAAGGTCTTCATGCCGCGCTCGTGCCAATATTCCTGGCAGAACATCTCAGAGATCAACTTCTCCCATCCGTACCCGCGCTCGGCCATGGCGGGATAGGCATCGCTTTCTTTCAGGGCCTTGACATTCGGATCCTTCTGGATGTCGGTGTTGTAGGCACAGGCGGAGGACGAGAAGAAGAACCGTCGCGCCCCGGCGCGCCAGGCCTGCTCGACCATATGCGTGTTGATCAGGATGCTGCGCAAACACTCAATGCGGTTCTTTTCGATGAACCCCATGCCGCCCATGTCCGCCGCCAGGTTATAGACTTCAACAGCCCCTTCGCAGGCGCGCTTGCAGTTCGCCTCTTCGCTCAGGTCAAGCACAAGGTTCTGCACGCCGGGTGTGGTCTGATACCAGGCGGGCAAAGGCTTTTTATCGATTGCCCGGAGATTCCGGTAGCCCTTATTGTAGAAATAACGGATCAGCGATCCTCCGATAAACCCACCTGCCCCTCCCACAACGATCAACTCATCTTTACCCGGACGAACAGGCTCCCCACTTGTTTTCTGATTTTTCATCGTATCCTTTTTTTGTTTATGGCTTCAGGGCAACTTCACCAGAAGTGCGCTCTAAAATTGTTTTTCGTCCCCCATACTACGACGCTGCGCCCGCAAAGCGAATGGCTAATCTTGTCCAATACCTGTATATTATTGACCTTGAAGAATGTGACGGAGCGACCTAAGGTGAAGGGATGAACAAGGGGGATCCCATTTTCTTTTCAGCGCAAGTCTCCAGCGCCCGGCGGTTTTATCTGGATCTCAAGCCGTCACCCAAAAGCCAACTCAGCGTCGTCTGCGGAGGCGTTGAACACTGTACCCCCGCCTTCCGAATCAACCGATCCACCTTCCCCTATCATTCTCTCGAATTTATTTCCGGCGGCAAGGGGTCGCTCACCCTCAACACGTCCAGACATGACCTCCATCCCGGAATGATCTTCACCTATGGACCGGGGATTCGTCATCAAATCGTGACTGATGCCAAACGCCCGCTAATCAAATACTTCGTCGACTTTTCCGGCCTGTCGGCAGCCCGTCTGCTCAAAAACGCGGGACTGGCGCCCGGCACCATGATCACCACCTCCGCCGCCAAGGACGTCATGGTGCTGTTCGACGATCTCATCGATACCGCCCAGCAACACACGCGCTTTCATCGCCCCGCCTGCAAGGCCATCCTTGAACATTTGCTTTTCAAGATTGCACAAACGGCGGATCCGCTGGCCGATTCCCCCCATTCCTTTGCCTTTGGCTCTTACCAGCGCTGTCGGCAATACATTGCGGAACACTTCCTGGAACTCAGCACGCTAAACCAGATTGCCGGCGAATGCCATCTGGACGTCGCTTACCTCTGCCGTTTGTTTTCGAGATATGACACCCTGACGCCCTACCAGTTCCTGCTACGCCTGAAGATGGATGAGGCGATCCGGAGACTGCATCGCGAGGGCGTTCTTATTAAACAAGTTGCCCAGGAACTTGACTTCAACGATCCGTTCCATTTCTCACGGCTTTTCCGGAAAATGTACGGGATCTCGCCACGCGAGTTTATGGCGTTTCGCGCCGGAAATTGACTTCGGGTCAAAATTGTCCATGCGGCAGTCAAGACGCTCCATTCATTCCCACCCCGAATGCCGGGGTTACGGCAGCACCGACACCTTGAATGCCGGGAATGCTTATGTTAAGGAAGATCCATGAAACCTTGGAAAACACTTTCCCGGAAAACAGCCTTTGCCCCCAACCCCTTCCTGAAAGTCGAATTGCATTCCGTTGAACTTCCCAACGGGCGGGTGATTGATGACTGGACTTGGATCGAGGTACCCGAATACGCCAACATTCTTGCCCGCACCCCCCGCGGGACCTTTTTATGCTTCCGGCAGATCAAGTATGCCGTGCCCGTGCCGAGCCTGGCGCCTCCGGGCGGCTACCTTGAGCCCGGAGAGGATCCCTTGGCTGCAGCAAAACGGGAACTTCAGGAGGAAACGGGGTTTGTCTCCGATGAATGGCACCCGCTGGGTTCCTATGTGGTGGATAGCAACCGTGGCGCGGGAAAAGCCCATTTATTCCTCGCCCTGAATGCACGGGACGTCGGCGGAAAACTGGACGACGACCTGGAAGAACAGGAGTTGCTACACCTCACCCGAGAGGACTTGGAGCAGGCCCTGGATCAGGGAAAAATCCCTGTCCTTGGATTTGCCACACTGATCGGACTCGGGTTCCGGCGACTGGATCAGCCATTAAAGTACACATAACCGCCCCAAAGAGCGCGATGAACGCCAAGAGGGCGCAACAGCAGACTATTTTGAGGTAGCTTAATTTTCGCATACAATAACTCAATCAACGCCCTCCGCCCGAGCCTGTGGTGAACTCGATGTAATTGCACAACAGCTTACAGGCAACATCCAACCGATAAATCACAAATCCAAACGGGTGCGAAGCGACACTTAATCGCCTTTAGTTTGGTCTTTGTGTCCCAATGGACGTCAGCCGGTAAACCTCACTGCCAGCCAGCGCTGCCCACGTCTGGCGCACGGCTGGTTCATACTGCGCGCGGTCGAGCAGCCCTTGATTCACGCCCCAAGCCAACGCATAGGTGTAGAAACCGGACCCGCTGGTTTCCTTGATAGGATATCTTTCCGGGGCGAGCAGGCTCGCGCAGCGGCGCAATCATCGCCGGATCGGACTTGAGAAAGTAAAGTTCCACGTAGGCCTGCCCGACACAATGATCGTCGGCGTGAAATATGCTCGAACCGGGTTTCCATTTGTTACTCCGGCCCATCGCCATCATGGCCTCCCGGTATTTTTCATTTTTAGAAATAGCCGCCAGCGCCATAACGCCAGCATAGCCAGCACCCTGCGCGACATGTTTTTTCCTTTTCTATCAGCATTATGCTCGCACCTACTCTACCGCCCCGATCACTACGGCGTCGATGCGATGACGCTTAAGGATTTCAACCACTTCCTCGGCCGCTTCTACGATAGGTAACGCATCATTCATGTCACTGAGGGGCGGGTGTTGGATGCAACCAGGAGAAATGCGAGGACATGGTGAGTGCGCTTTGAATTCTGTCTTGCACCGACATTTTACGTAAGCGCTTCAACTCCTCTGCATGTGACCGTTTTGCGCATCAATAAACAATGTTATGCGTAGAAACCAGAACGACGTGAAACAGATCCCATAATTCCACGATCGGCGTTCCGGTCCGTGCCAATTCCGGAACATCCCACGTCACAAGAACAGGCGTGGAAGACACCTGAATGGGAGGGAGCCAACCAGCCTGAAAGGAGGACGTCCCTTTTGCCCAGGTCAACCGCGGCACAACATCCAGAGGCCGACCCTCTTTTGATATCTCGACAGAAATTCCTGGCGTGAGCCCCGTCTTGGCTTCGATATGGAACCGATGCCAGCCCCCCATCACCGTGACGCGCGGCAATTCAAACAATTTGGCGCCGGGCACCAGCTTGGCAATACCATCCTCACAGGTTACCGCCATGGTGAATTTGGCGCGCTTTACGCACGCCAGGGTTTCCGGCTTGAATTGTCCCGACGGATAGCAGAACCCTTCCGGGGTGAAGCCCCCTTTCTTTTTCAAATCGCGGTAGCAGCCCGAAATCTCACCATACGGATCGGCCATCGCGCGCAAATTCGGATGGGCTCGGCTATGTCCGCCAAACTGGATAATGCCCCGCTTCTGCAGGGCGCGGACTTCCGGCCAGGATAAGAGCGGAGTACCCTCCCAGCTTTTCCGGGTGTCAGGGGAGGCGCTCACCAGACCCGTAATGAGAAAACAGACGGCTTTGAATCCGTATTTCTTGAGAAGCGGCTCCGCGTTTTCAAGAACATTGAGATACCCATCATCCAAGGTGATGATGATGGGCTTGCGGGGCAGCGGCCACCCCCAGCGCTGATGCGCCACCAGACGGGAGGGCAGAATGCTTTGGTAACCCTGCTCCTGCAATGACGCCAGTTGGGTCTCAAAATCCCGGACAGTCACCCACCAGGGCGAATCGTGGGTATCCCCGATCCGGTGATACATCAGGATCGGGACATCAACCGGCTTTTGCTTCTGGCTCCAAAGCCAAGCCCCCGTAATAGCCAGCAACCCTATCGCCAAAAGTCCGGACAACTTAACAGTCCGAGAACTCATCTTTAGAACCGAAGGTTCAATCCGGCGCCGTAAGCGACATAGCTCATCGTCATGACATAGGGGCCGCCGTAATTTCTGCCGTAATTGAAATACCAATCTCCTGAAATTTCGTCGACTTGCATGGTCTTCGCGAAGATATCGGCCGAAAGATTCTTATACAGCCTCACCGTCAGACCGCCCGCAAGCTCAAGCCCTCTAATATTGCTTGAAGCCTCCACATAACGCTGTCCATTGTTGCCCCAGGCTGAATTCGGGACGAACTTGGCCTCATAAAACCCAATGCCCGCCTGAACGTAGGGAGTAAACCGGGTTGGATTATCCCACGCCGCCTGCACATACGGAATAACGCCCTGAATTTCTTCCGACCCATCGCCCCCGCCGGAATCCGGAACCCCGTCGCCATTGCTGTCATCCATGGTCTGGGCCGTAACATGATCATAACTGACGCCGATCCAGACCGGCGACTTGAACAGGCGATATTGCACATACACTTTATTGGGCACGCTATCCTGTTTTTCAGTAATATCCGAAATGGTTCCGAAAAACGACCCATTCCCCGGCGTTCCCCGCTGTTTATCCTGAAGCTGAAACTCCATATAACGCGTTCCCGCCTGCCACGATGTATTTTGCCAGACCTGAGCAGGGGTCTCCATGACCTCACCCTCAACGGGAACAGTGCTCTCCACCGGCACAACAGGAACAACAGGCACAACCGGCGCAACGGGAACAACCGGCGCAACAGGGACAACAACGGGGGCCTCAATGGCAACGGGCGCATTGGTCACAACCGGGGCTTCAATGGCCGTCGTCGGAGTTGTTGCGGACTCCAGTATCGGGGCGGCCGCAGGCGGCTGAACATTAAGCGCCGGTTCCTGCGCTTGAATCACTCCACTTGCCATCATGAGAAATCCAACCCTCCACACCTTGTGCTTGAGCATATGACTTATCCTTTCACAAATTGATTCAGACTTGAGAAACCCTACAGCAAATCCATCCCATCAAACAAGACCAATCCCCTCTTCTATTCCTTCAGCCAGAGTCGACCGTCCCGGGTTCCCTCTACCCACAGTGGCCCGAAAACCCATTCCTGGTCAGTCATCACGCGAAGACTGATTTCGGGAAGACGGAGTTTCGCCGGGCGGGGGCTCTCCAGCACAACGCGATCCCCCTTCTTCTTGCCCAGAGTTTGTAATGAGAGTTCATTAAACTTTTTTGGACCCGTAAGGGCTTTTCGGTAAGCAATCATCTTTAATGGGGGAGGATTGTTTCTCAGAACTTCAATCTGAAGTCGAAGCCTGCCTTCAGGTGTCAGTTCCGCCGCCACCAACTTGATCCAGGGATAAAAAACACCCAACCCCTGACCCCGGGGTTCAATCCCGCCAGCCTGCCGGTGCAGGGCATGATCTTTCACCGCCTGATTCAAAACGCCGAGCTCGGCGCCAAACAAGCCGTCCTCATTCCATCGTATTTCAATCGCCGACAAATCGATCTCCCCTCCGCGTTGATCGGAAGAAAAGGTCAATCTCACATCCTGTTCCCGTTCCACCGTGATCCGGGAAACCCATTCCGTTTCCTTCCCGGAATTCAATGTGATTGACTCCACCTCCTTCCGGCGGGAATCTCCAACCGAAATTTTCCAAGGTTGGGTCAATTCCACAGGCGGTCTGGGTTTCAACACTCCCCGAATCGTATAAGAGCCCGGCGCAAACCGAACGGGCAACTTCAGGGAGCCTGAAAATTCCTGCTTATTCATGACCTGAGCCAAATGAAGGGGAATCGGCACGAGGGTCATGCGGACACCATTCCGCCCCGTATCGAGTAGCGGCAAGCGAATCCTGGAATGATCCTGATATCCCGCGCCGGTCCCTCCATTCACCACCACCTGCTCCGGAGACAAGGCACGGGCGGCCTCCAATTCTCCTCCTTGCCTGCGAGCCACCGGCTCCAGCGTGTCGGCCAGGGTCCACTCCTGCTGCTCCACGGCGCAAACATACCGGAGCCACTCCCCGCTGGTCGGCCCGGGCTCCCGCGCCAGCCATTGCAACGCCCGATCTGCATAACCCTTCTGAAAAAGCATCATCGCCACAGCCCCGGAATCGGTCGCCACCTGGGCATAGCAGGGAAGCTCCCGAATATGATCCTTCGGCCTCGCCCGGATCGAAATCACATCGTATTCCGACACCCTCGGCATAAACCAGGGGCGTTTTACGGGCACCACCGCCACATCATAAGGCCTCAGGTGAACCGTATGCCGATCCCCCATGCCATTCACCACAACATCGGCCGATCGTTCCTCGGTCTGCAACACAACATACAACGTACGCCGGACCTGATTCATTCCGCCAATCACAAAATTCCGGCCTGTTCTATCCACCCATAAGCCGGCCGCACTCCCCGCGCCGCTTTCATTCGCAGGAACCGTCACAAAGGGAAGACGGTCAATCAAAACAGACCGAAACACGGGTGAATCCAGAGTCATCTTCGGCGCAACCGGCTGGGTCTCCCACCACTCGATCTGGTTTCCGGGAAAGGCAAATCGGGTCAACCCCGGCCCCCAGCTGCATAATCGCCGGGCCTGATTTTGAAATGACGCCCAGTTGGCCGCATAATCCGGATACAACGCATGAGTCCGCGGATCCTTTGTGCCGCGCCCGGAGGCCAACACATTCCGAAGCAGATAGTCCATTGGCAATTGAGCGCGGCGTTCGGGCGTCAGCCATTCAATCTGCCCGATGGCATCAACCGAATTGAAAAGACGACAGACCGGCACCGTATAATCCTCAATTCCCACCCGTTTCTGAAGGGGCGCATGTCCATACAACCACCTCAATGCCTGTACCCGGGCTTCCGGCATGGCAAACAAACTGGAACACCGCAAGGCCGACACACCACTTTGTGCTCCCGCCACCAGTAGAAGCGCCACGACCCCGCTCGCCATGAGCACGCTGTGTTGTCGCCGCGCCGCCCAATCAAGGCTTTCCTTCACGCCAATGCCAATCCACACCGCCGCGAAGGGAAAGAACATCATGAATTCCTGTCCCCGCACCCAGGGCGCCACTTTCAGGAAATAGAATAAATACAACCCCAGGGGGATCCCGCTCACAAAAGCATAGCGACGATAACGCGGCAGCAAGGCGAAACCAGCGCCGAACAGAAAAACGGTCAGCCAGAGGGGGCTGATCTTTGCTTGATTTTCAACCAGGGTGTTCCAGTTTGATCGAAACGAGGCATAAGGATCCGCACCCGCCTGCCCTAGTAATCCAGCACGCTCGGAATAGGTGGACTGGCCAGCTCGCTGCAGGTTCGCAAAAAATTCAGCTCCGTCCAGAACATGTCGGTTGGCATAAACGAAACCCGCCGCCAACAGAAGGGTTCCCGCCAGAATCAGACCCGCGACAAGCCGCCCCCGCTTTCCCACGGGCCTCGCCTTGAAACAGAAAACCAGCCCCGCCATCCAGCAGGGCACCAGCAGAAGATTGGTGTATTTGGTTCCAATGGCCAGTCCGGTCAGGAAGGCGGCCGCTAAAAACCAGCCGATCTGCCCTCTCTCATAAACTCTGGCCCAGGTGTAAAGCGCCAGCGTGAGGGTAAACACCATCGCAATATCCGTCTCGGCAAAATGGGAATGCTCAATGTGGAGACACGACAAGCCCAGAAAGGCGGCGGCGGCGAGGGCTCCAACCCGACTCCGGCTCACGCGGAAAGCCAGTCCATAAAACAGCCAAACCGTCAGCAAGGCAAAGCCCACATTGATCTTCCGGAGCAGAAAGGTCTGTTCCATCTCCGTACGGGTCAGCAAATCCCCGTGTCCCAGAAAAGTCTGCCAGATCGCGCCACCATCGAGCATGGCATTTTTAATCAGCAACACAGGCTTGATCAGGTGAAAGTAACCCCCGGGATAGGAAGGACTCAGGGTTTTTGAATGCTCTTCTATCCACGTGGCCCAGGATGAAATCTTGTATTCATCCGGATGCAGCAGGGGCCACTCGATCCCCCGCATTCTCAATCCCCAGGCCATCACCAGGAGAATAATCAGGGCCCCAATAGCCCATCGTCGTTTTCCAGTTTCTGTGAATGCCATGTTACACCCACCCCTGTTCGCGATACCACCGTGCCGTCGCACGAAGCCCCTCCCGGGTCGTCCGGCCATAGCGATACCCCAGCCGACTCGTCAACTTGGAGGTATTGAAAGAACGATCCTTGGTGAAAAAGGCAACCCGTCGCCGGTAAATGGGCGGCGCCCAGCCGAACGGACGGCACACCGCCTCGCACACAGCGGCCGCCCAGAAGAAGGGCCAGGCGGGAATACGGATTAGCCGGGCGTTCCGGCCGTACTCGGAACTAATGATCTGGAGAATGTCGGCCAGAGCCAGTGCCGCAGGATCACCGCCGATAAACACTTCCCCCGCCGCCTGAGGATGAACGGCGGCCAGAATGAAAATCTCGGTCAGATCATCCACATGAATCAGGTGATACAACTGACCCCGGGCACTGCCGAGCACCGGAATCAACGGCCACGTGGCCATCTTGAAAATTTTAAGAAGCCGCTTGTCGCCGGGTCCGTAGATCGCCGCAGGCCGGATCACTGTAAAAGGCAGGCCGTGCTTCGGGGCAAAGTCACGGATCCACAG
>CAMDCX010000045.1 GCA_945890715.1 PVC group bacterium
TCACTGACCGACCACACCAGCGGCAGTGCAAGACTCAAATTGGAACTGGCCATGGACGCCGTGAAGGTCAATGTCGCCCAATCATTCGTCACCGTCACACTCGCCGGACTGATCGTGATTACATTGTCCGAAGTTTGAGTGGATTCGCACCCCACAATCACCAACCCCGCTACGACCTCCGAAAGGATGTTTGCGGCCATGACCGCTCCGTGTTCGGTAAAAGCGTAGGGCGGCGTCCGTCGGCCACCACGACCGGCCTTTGATATCGCATTTTGCGATGTCAAACCGGAAAACTCTTCGCGCGTGAGCTGAAACATGAATATGATCTATAGTATGTGTCTAGCCATTTCCGCTGTGGACTCCCGTCCCTATTGGCCTCCCTTTCCCCTCCAAAAAGGTGTTGCGGCATTTTTATGCGGGGTACTCGCCGCATACAAATGCCGCAACATTGTCGTCTTGCCCGTCCCCTCCGCTTCCTCCAGCGAAGCGGGTGGTGAATCTTTACACATCCAGACAGGTTATTTTCAGACAGCGCGTTTAGTGAATCACAACTGCGATCCCGCTATTGTCGCCCTGATCCCGAGCGCCGGACCACTCACCACCTCCGCACATCGAGCCGGTAAAAGCCATTTTCACCGGGCGAAGGAAGATTGATGTTGGTATCCCCTCCCAGTCCCTGAATTCTGGAGACCCGGGTTGTCCAACTTCCCTCCATGAGATTCGTACGACTCTGGAGCTCATAAAAATGCCCTGTGGCGGTAGGGAAACGCAGTGTTACGACTGTATTCGAACGGGTTACCCCCTCGACCCTGAAACACGCCCCCGTATCACACGGACTAGTCCCAGCGATGAACTCCGCTTCATCACAGGCCCCGTCCCCATCTGAATCACCTGTGGATGTCAGGTTTGTCACCCCCCCGTAATAAGTCGTTTCCCACCAGTCTGGAAGTCCATTGGTATTGGAGTCAGGTTCGACCAGAATCGCAACATCGTCAACCTGCCAGTAAAAATCATCGTCTGCATCATAGTAATGAAAACGCACCACAACATTGGACTGTCCCTTCGCCAAGGGGGTGAGATCAATCAACTCTGAAGCTGGCCCAGGATAGTCGACCGATTGCCTACGCCAGAGATTAACCCACGACCCGCCCCCCCCCGAAAGACTGAGGTCCACATCCGCAACATCCACATTCCAGTTTATATAGTCGGTCTTGAAAACCAAATAGGTCAACGCGGTTGAGGCAACCGAAAACGGCAGCGTCCGAAGCTCCGTATCCATGGGACCCTCATCATGATAATCGCTATCCGCAATGGCAAAGACACCGTGCCCCCCGGTATTGTTCCCCCACCCCCCTAGATCATCAAAACGCCAACACCCATTCGTGTTGGCGTTTGTGGTGATGGCCCATCCAAGCGGCAAGCCAGACTCAAAGGATTGCGATAGGGTTTCAATCGTCTGGGCATCCTGGATAACAATGGTGTTGGTGGCTAAACCCGTCACATAACAATTTGAAATTGGTTCCAGAACAACACGAAAGGTTTTTGACGGTTCAGGTATGGTGTCAGAGATAAGGGTGATCACCCTGGACACAAGGAATTGTCCCGCAACAAAATCAACCCTTGCGGATACGGCGGTGTAATCCAAACCCGGCAATGCCGTTTCCGGGATCGTCCTGAATCCTACAGAACATTCATCTTCACCGCTACCGGATCGGACAATCGAAACAATGGCCTCACCTGCATTCTCAAACCAATAAGCCGTTTCTGTGGGAAACGACACGCTGTTTGAATCAACGGCATTTACCGTGAAGGTCGCAAAAAACACGACACCCAACGTGAGGCTGAAAGGCCTTTTCATCACGCCACTCGTCTTGGCCATCGCTGGCTATACAATAAACCTAAACGCCTAAAACCGCTTTTATTCGCGGATTACCGCCGCAATTCCCTCATTATCACCCTGATCCTTGACGGTAATCGTGTTATTTCCTCCCAGATTTTTACCTTCGTAAATGGCTGTCAGTCCACCGCTGGCCCGGATTGTTCCCCGTGCAGGATCACTCACCGACCAGACCAACGGCAACGCCAAGGCGATGTTCGTACTGCTGAGCGAGGCGGTGAACACAACCGTCTCCCAATCATTCGTCACGGTCACGCTCGCGGGATTGATCGCAATCACATTATCGGTCGTCGTCGTTGATTCGCATCCCACCAGAACCAAACCCGCCAACGCCAGCATGGTTAATCCGCCAGAAACCCAAGCACTCATTGTTTTCATTGGACTCATTCCTTTCTGTTTAATTCCCATCTTCAGAACACTTGACTCCAAATCCCGTCCGTCACCACCACGTCCGAGTTGAACCCTGGCAAAAACGGACTGGGCAATTGCGAGGCATCATAAGTGATGTTGAGGTCTTTCTTGATGGTCAGATCTCCATCCGACACCACACACCCGGTAATACCCGCCGACCCTGTAAATTTATCCATGATAATGTCGCCTCCGGCGTAGATGAGTCCAGCGAACTGGAACGTTTTTTGAATATCAATCGAGCCCGGTGTAATCAAGGCACTATTCCCCGCTGAAAAGGTATTATCTTTTGCTACACTGATTCCCGTGGACGAATAGAACACATCATTCGACCCGAGAGTGGACGTTGTACCGATCGAAAGGATTCCCTGAGCAATAATCGTGATTCCATCACCAATCACGGCGGTTGCTGAAGCAATTGAGACTGGCCCGTTAACGACCAAAATACCGGGACCGGTTATACTGCTAGTAATGTTTATTCCCGCGCTGTTATTGACAAAATAGGTGCCTCCTCCCAGAAAAGCGGGGTATGTTGAAGGTGAACTTGGCCCAATCCCAGCAATCTTTAGGTCATAGTAAGCCGTCTCCAGCACCGGCACTTCATGGGCGGCCGAAGGCTCGGGATAGGCGCCCGAAACTCCGTCATAAATTGAACTACTATTGGTAACCGGCTCTTTGCTACCTCCGGCGTACCCGGCATCCGCATAGAGGTTGCCACTTTCCCCAGTACCTGTGACGCTAATATTCTGGCCGAGTTTCATCTGGCCGCCGGAAAAAAGGGAGTAATTGAAGGCGGACGGCCATCCCTCCTCCACCCGAAGGGACATTTGAACAATGCGGATCGCTCCCTGGACCACGCCTGTTGAAACCACCCCGAAATTAACATGATCCGACGAGGAAACCCGCACTGTGTACCCGAAACCGGGATTTGAAAAAACTGACGGAAAAATCTCTAAATTCCTATATGTAGAGTCTCCCCGCAATTTCGCGCGGGCATTGAATAGCCCCGCTTCCGCAGCCCAAAATGCCTTGTTCAGATTATAGCTTCGCACCACTTCCACCGCGTTCATGCCTCCAAGATTCAGAAGACCAACCCCCAGCAGACTCAAGGCAAGGACAATGATCAGCACAAATCCCAGAATTGCGCCTGACTTCCCGTCTGCTTTACTCCCCGGCTTTACGCCCCCATATGTTGACGTTTTCATGGTCTGTTCCTCATACGAATGTACAGATTCGTAACCCCCATTGTGACGCCCGCATCTTGCCCATTCCGATCTATGGCAGCCAGCACCATCGTCACCCCAACCACGTTCCCTGTGACAGTTGATGCAAAGGATTCCAACCGGCCATCGACAAGTGTCATCCCATTGTATGCGAGAGTTTTCTGAGGGGACACTCCGGTCGTTGAAAACACCCGGGTAACCCCATTGGAAGCGAGTGTCAGGGTCAGCGTAGACCCTCCCACCGCGTTCGTAGCACCGCGAACCGCCAGATCCACAGTGTGAATCGCAACGGCCGCATCACGCTCCATATCAGCCAATGCCAGGCTTCTCACCCATCCTCTATAACCGTTCATCAGCATGGTTCCGGCCGTTAATGCCAATATGGCGGCAGCAATAATCCCTATCAGCAACTCCACGATCGTAAACCCAGTTTTAACCTGTTTGTTCATGGCATCACCGAATCAAGGAGCATAAATCGTTGTCAGACTTACATCATGGGAGGGACGATACGTGGCCTGAACCGTCATGATCATCGCATCAGACGACACAACCACATTCGTCATCCTCAATCCCGCTCGCAATTCTCCTGAAAATGACCCCATACTAAACGAATTATAGTCAGTGATCGTGGTCTTTACCCAACTGCTCCCTGAGCGCTTAATCCAATTCGTAGCCGAACCACTCATCACAAAACCGCTAATATTCGTCAGATCGCTGAACGGAGTGTTCCGCAGTTCCTCCATCCTGCTGTTGGCCATCGCCACTGCAACCGAACGATCGCGATGCACGGCCAATGTTCCCATGGACTGGTACACATACGCCCCGCCCGCCATGGCTATAACAGCCAGCACCACACACGCCATCATCACCTCAATCAACGTTCCGCCCCGCTTCATGGGTTCACCTCGTTTTTGTAAAGAGAGATCAACTCCTGGCGACCCTGCTTGCTCTCCACAATGATATGATCCTTCGCCACCTTGATGATCCGGTACCCGTCGACGCTGTCCCCCACCCCGAATACCCCGCGGTCCGTCAGAGCCAGGGAGACTCGCCCATCTTCCGCTATTCCATGCAACCTGAATGATACTGGAGTATCGGGGGCCACCGGAACAGGCTGCAACACAACAGCGGCCTTGCGGTTTTCGAGTTTTGCCGTATCGAGAACCTTCCTAGAGCCCTTCCCTAGACCCTTCAAAACATCCACCGCCACACCCAGCCGCTTGATCAGCTCATCCACGCCCCCGGGGACCGCTGCGACTGGCGCCGCCACGGAGGGAATGTATCGGTACTGGAACTGCCAATCGGCATCATAGACAGGCCGGGGAATTATGGTCTTTGCCCTTAATCTGACCGAGGAAACCCGGATGCATTGGCCGGGCCGATCCAGAGCATCCATCATGCGAACCATCGCTCCAAGCCCCCCCTCGCCCGACATTGAGACCCGATAATCCAGGGAATAAGGACTCTCGGGAAGCGCCACTTTCTCTGCATTCACCGCCTTCACCTTAATGCCCTCATCCAAGGCCGCCTTGTTCACCTGCTGGGATAATTCCCCACTCTTGTCCTTCCCCCCATTCTTGACACGATAGGGTGCCATAACCTGATTTGCCACCGAAAGACGATGCTCGATGACGGGAATTTCGTCCAAAAGCGCTTTCCTCTGCAGGATGTCGTTCTTCACCGTCCGGATATGACTGGCCCCGGGAATGGCAATAGCCAGCAGGACAACAATCGGCGCCCCGATGCAAATCGCCAACTCGAACCGGAAGGCTCTTATTTTGGGCTTGGACATGTTACTTCTCTCCCACCGACGCCAAAAAACGCCAGCACATCATCTCCACCCCGTCACGCTTCACCCGCTCGCTGTTTTCTACTTCAATCTGCGACAAACACCCCGCCGCCAGCAAAGGTTCCCGCTCCCACGCCGCCACTAAAGTGGTGGGAGATAGCTTATCGTCCATTTTCAACGTCACAGGCATCACTACCTCAAAATGCAGTTTCCTCGCTTCGGGATCGCAATCCGCAGCTCCTAATTCAACGCCCGGCGGTAAGGATTCCGTCAATCCCAGAAAAACATTCGCTGCCCGCGATTTATTCCGGTCAAAATCAACCAGCGCATCCGCCTCCCGCAGTGACGAAACAACTTTCCCTTGAACCGCCCCCTTATACTGCGCCAGTGACTTGTAGTCCGGACACCCCGCCAGAACCCGGGCCTCCTGTCGCGAAAGGGCGTCGCGCTTGGCATGCCAAGTCGAAACGGACTCAATCACCCAGTAAAGCGTCAAGGCAATCACCACGCTGCAGACCAAAAGGTATGCAAAAAACCAATTCAGCCACTTCTTCCTGACTTCCAGCGGCATCACAAACCCGCGCGCCATGTTAAGATGATAGGGAACCATATCAACTCCTCCTTAACGCCAATCCCAACGCGGGTGCCAAAAAGCCCGCCGGGGAGTCTTTGCCATCCAATAATTCCATCACACCCCTTGATTTCCGACTTATTTCAGAAACCGGATCCCAGAATTTCAAATCAATTCCCAAGGCTTCTTTTAAAGCGTTTAGAAAAACTTCATCACAGGGAATCGTCCCCGACAACACCACCTGGCGAACGGACGCCCACCCCAATTTGTATTCGCTATACCGCAACACATCCCGGATATTCTCCGCCAAAAAATCAGGAGCTTCGTTCCATGTTGAGGCCCGACAGAAGATCGCATGCGGATAAAGCTCTCCCGTTCCCCTTCTGATCATGACATCCGCCGCATGCGGCGACAAATTGACCAGACAGACAGGAACATCCCCTCCCCTGTCCCCAACCACTTCGTAAAGGTTGGCCACCGCCAGCGCCCGGATATCCAGAATCACCGGATCCAACCCCGCCTCATAAAGCACATCTAATTCCCGTTCGACATCCTTAACGGGAGTTGCCGCCAGAAGCCCCGTCACGGGTTGTTCACCACCTGCCAGGGCAGGTGTATTCAAATGCCATTCCACCACAATGTCATTACCGGACAGTTGAAGTGCTTCCTCGGCTTTTAATTGGAGCGTTCGCTTCAACTCCATCTCCGTCATGGGCGGCAAACTGAAATAGCGCAATACCAGCGACCCGCTGCGAAGTGCGGCACAAACGGTACGGGTCGGCATTCCGGTCTTTTTCCAAAGAGTCTTCACCGCTCCGGCAATCATCTTCGGATCGGACGTGGAGTCGTAATCCACAATTCCCGCATGGGTCATGACAAACGAGCCCGGCTCCTGCCCGCGCATCCGCACGGCGGTAATATGATGATCACCGAATTCAATCCCGGCGATATCCGTTGTGGACCAGTTAATCACAATCGTTTCCCTTTCAAAGTAGCGTTCCGCCCCATTCCCCCTGCTCGTCCAGCGTCACAGTCCTCCCGGTGTTGTCATTCGTATACACCGTCGCCGTAATGATAAAATTGCTGGGCGTGACTGTCGTCAGCACATAATTATCCGTCTTAAAATACTTCCCCTCAAGATCCCCGGACCGGACGTTCAAGATCGGCGCATCTTTAATGATCTTTCCACTTTCAGAAGCCGGATACTGCCCCTTCTCACTCTTATAGACTCTCATCGCATTCCGAATCGTTCCCAACCCGGCCTGACCTTCCGTCGCTATGGCCTTCCGTCTATTCCCAGCCATCAGGGGAACCGCCACAGCCGCCAATATGGCGACAATGACCGCAACCACCATCAATTCGACCAGAGTAAATCCCAACTTCCGCACCGTTTTCATCCCCCCTCAGCTTTGATACTCCGCAACCGGAGTTCCTCCTCCTTTTCGAAGGAGGAACTCCGGAGATCATCCAAGCACCGCCTTAGTCAAAGAGTGAGCCGGAGAAATCGCTGTTATCAGACTTCAAAATAACTTCCTTGCCGTCCGCAGCATTCGTATAACCCGTCGCTGTAATCGTCCAGTTACTGATGGTGGATACCACTTCATAACCATCGGACTTGAAGTATTTTCCATCAAGATCGCCCGGCTTGATCGTCAACTTCGTCGGGGGGTTATCGCAGGTGAATGTCGCGGACGGGAACCCTCCCAATTCCGCCTTGTACACCTGCAGAGCCGTCTTGATGGTTCCGCAGCCCGCCTGGGCTTCCGTCGCCATCGCGCGCTTCGTATTCCCCGACATCAGCGGAATCGCGACCGCCGCCAAAATGGCAACAATAATTGCAACGACCATCAACTCAACCAACGTAAAACCAGCCTTGTTCTTCCTATTCATCGTCATTCTCCTTTTTCCTTTGTTTTGACTACTCTCGTTTCCTTCCAAAAATCCCATATTATTATTCGAGATCCACCTCCTTTTATTCTGCGGCGGTGACAGCGCACCGCCCTCCACTATTCGACCAAACCCGAACCCTCTTTCCTGAACCCTGACCCCTCTTCTCCCCCTCTTCCCACTCCTACCGCATTGTTCCCGCCGCCGTAAACACCGGCAGATAGATAGCCATTACCAGCACCAGGATCATACATCCGAAAACGATGATGATCAGGGGCTCAAACAAGGAGGTCGCCATCATGATGGAGCCCTCGGCCTGATCCTCATACAAATCAGCCACTTTGGCCAGGACATCCGGTAATCGGCCTGACGATTCCCCTACGCTGACCATCCGGATCACCAGCCTGGGAAAGGTTTTTTTATCCAGACTGCTGGCGATGTCATTACCCGCCATGATCCGATCCCGGGTTGCTTTAAGTGTGGCCTCCATGGATTTGTTCCCCAGAATCTCAGCGGCAACCTCAATCGCTGTCGTCACCGGAACCCCCCCTCGAACCATGATCCCCAGGTTCCGACAAAACCGCGCCACGGCAATTTTTCGAATGATATCCCCGACAACGGGCAATTTGAGCAGGAAGGCATCCCGCTGCTTTCGTCCCACAGTGGTTCGACAATACAAAATCAAGGCAATCACAATCGCGGCCAGCCCCAGAAAAATAAAAGCCGCATTCGAAATAATGAAAGCGTTCGCCGAAAATACAATTTGCGTCAACTTCGGCAACTTCCCGCCAAACGAGGCAAACGCCGCCTGAAATTTCGGCAGCACAAAAAGAGTCATGATAAGTGAAATGAAAATGAAGAAAATCCCGATAAATATTGGATAGGCGACAATGCTCTTGATCTTTCGTGCCAGCTTATCGGCCTTCTCCATCGAGGTAGCCAGATAGTTAAGTGTCTCCGTAATACTTCCGGATTCTTCGGCCGCCTTGATCAGCGCCACAAACAGCCGGTCAAACGCCTTGGCTTCCCCGACGATCGCCTGCGAGAGCGTCATGCCGTCATCCAGCCGTTTCATCACCCGGTTCAGCACCAATTTGAAGGAAGGATTGTCAAGATCCACCGCAATGTTTTCAAACGCCTCTCGCAACGGAACCCCGGACTCAACCGAAATCGATAATTGTCGACAAAATATGGCCCGCTCGGATAATGAAATGGGGCGCTGGAATAGAGCCGCCCGGGATGACGAATCGGAATCCCCTTTTGCCCGGGCAACAGGTTGGTCATCCGTAATGTCGGTGACCGTAAGGCCCTTGGCATGAAGTTGGGAAAGAGCCTCAAAGCGGGAACCCGCCGTGAAATTGCCCGTGACCATTCTCCCGGTCACATCCTTGGCGGAATATTGATAGGTTGGCATATTACGCTCCTGTCTCCAAAAAAGCTTCGTCACCCGCACACACACTCATCACTTCCTCGATGGTCGTGATCCCCTGCCGGACCTTCCTGAGACCGTTGAGGGCCAAGGGTTCCATGCCGTTCTGAATCGCTTTGCGCCTGAACATGACCGCTCCTGATTCCTTTAGAACCATTTCCCGGATGGAATCATTAACCTCAAGGAATTCGAATATCGCAGATCGCCCCCGATACCCGGTCCTCCCGCATTTCGGACAGCCCGTTCCGTAATAATAGGTCCATGATGCCGCGTCGGGATTCTGGCTCAACGCGTATTGAAGAGCCTCTTCCGAGGGCTTCCGCTCCTGCTTACAGGCAGGACAGATGACCCGAACCAACCGTTGCCCCAGAACCAACTTGATCGTCGCGGCAATCAGATAGGGCTCAATTCCGATATCCCTCAATCGCCAGAGCGCCGAGGGCGCATCATTGGTGTGTAGCGAACTCAACACCAGGTGCCCGGTCAGTGCCGACCGCATGGCAATCTGGGCTGTCTCAAAATCCCGGATTTCGCCAATCATGATGATATCGGGATCCTGACGCAGAATGGAACGCAGGGCACTGGCAAAATCAAGACCGATCGTCGACTTGCATTGCATCTGATTGATCCCCGGAATCAGGTATTCAATGGGATCCTCAACTGTCTGGATATTCCAGGCGGGATTCTTCAAATAATTAAGGGCGCCATACAGCGTGGTCGTCTTGCCGCTACCCGTTGGACCCGTCAGGAGAACAATGCCATTGGGGGTCTGCAACACGCGCTGAAACTGCTTCAGCATGACATCATCAAACCCGACATCCTTCATATCAACGAGCAGAGCCTGACGATCAAGAATACGAAGCACCAGTTTCTCGCCATGCGCCTCGGGGAGCGATGATACGCGAACATCAATCACCCGGTCACTGACCTTGAACTTAAAACGTCCATCCAGAGGAAGGCGCCGTTCGGTGATATCCATATTGGACAGAATCTTGATGCGGGTCACAATTGCCTGATACAACCCTTTGGGCGGCGGGGTTACTTCGCGCAACTCCCCATCCACCCGGATCCGAACCGTCACCACATGCTCACCGGGCTCGAAATGAATGTCACTCGCGCGATCCCGCACCGCCTGCATCAGCATCAGGTTCACAAACTTAACCACCGGCGCATCGTTCGCAAGAATCTTCAACTGTTCCGAATCGGAGGCCTGCTGTTCGGCGATGGCAATGCCCTCACTGGCCTCCACATCCACGATATCCTTGATGTCCCGCTCGATATGGGCTTCAACCCTGTAGAACTTATCAATCATCGCGCGGATCCGCACCTCGGAGCTGACCGCCTTGTGGATTTCTAGACGGGTCAGAGAGCGGACGGTGGCAATGGCCTCGACATCAAGCGGATCCTTCATGACCAGCATCATCGAGAGTGCAGTGTCTTTCCGAACGGGAATCAGGCAATAACGACGGGCGACATTCTCGGGAACCAGTTTGACGTCTTCTTTCTCCATCTTGAAATCGTCATCCAGTTCAAAGAAGGGAATTCCCAACTGTGCCGCAAGCGCACGGGCAATGTCGTCATGCGAAACATACCCCAACTCGACAAGCGTCTCCCCAAGGACTCGTCCCGAAGTGCGCTGCAGGTTGACGCCCTGCACCAGCTGCGCCTCGTTCACGAGCCCCTTTTCGAGGAGAATCCTGCCTAGTTTTGATTCAATCATGGTCTGTCTCCGAACTCCCTCTTACCCAAATCTTAATCGTAATCCTAATCGTAATCGTAATCCTTCGTCTTCAGCCCACTGCATAGCACACCAGAGGTGATTACGATTACGATTAAGATTACGATTACGAAAATGTTCTTTCAAAAATTCCATTGATTTACGTCTTAAGTCACGGCTTCGCCGATGTATTCACCTTTTCTACTGTGATCAACGGCTTGGTATCAGGTGCAACCACCGCCATTTCATCCGTCGTATTACGGATCGTTGCGGTCAGGAAAATCAAAAGCTCAATCTTTTCGGTATTCACCGTTTCGCGACGGAATAGCACGCCAATCAAGGGAATGCTGCCCAGGAACGGAACTTTGATCTGGGTAGTTTGCTTTTTCTCACGCAACATACCCCCGATCACAATCGTCTGGCCGCTCCTGACCAAAACATGGGTCTCAGCCTCACGCGTGGCCACAACCGGGTATTCGGTCAGGGAGACACTTCCCCCTGTTGTCGTACCAGCAGAAGTGCCGACCTTTCCTGACTGATACCCGAGAAGTTCCCTGACGGACGGATGTACAATCAGATTGATCTGGTCATGATCACAAACCTGGGGCATGACTTTAAGCTTGATGCCAATATCCTCATACCGTTCCAGGGAAGTTGAAATGGTCGTCGTCCCCAATCCACCGGAACTGTCGGACTTGATGATCGGCAGCTTCTGTCCCACGATGATCACCGCATCCTGATTGTTCATCGTCAACACACTCGGAGAGGACAGCATATTATAGGAGCCGTCTTCCTGCAGCAGATGCAGCAGAACCTCAAACTGCAGATCCGTCAATTTCTGAAAAGCCAGCGTAAGCCCCCCATCAAAGGGGCTTTTGGGAGACAATCCACTGGGTGTACTAAAACTGGACGGCTTCACCGCTCCGCTGATTTGCTGCCCACCCGCCGCAAACAGGCCTCCCGCCCCCTTGGTGCCGATATTCTGGTAACTTCCCGGAGAGGAGGCGCCATTCAACCCGGACCCCCATTCAACCCCGATATCGCGAAGTAAATCCGCACGGACTTCCACAAACTTGGCTTCGATTTGAACCTGAATGGGCGCCACATCGACCTTGTCAATAATGGCTTTTACCCGGTCAATCACCTCTTGGGTATCCACCACCACAATCGTCTTGCCCCGAACCTGGGCCGACTCTTCCGTCAGGCGTTTCAGGCGTCCCAGACTCTCCGAACTCGTGGTGTTCATATTCCCCTGGTAAACTTGCTGATCCTGCCAGCTCTGGCTTCGAATGAGCAGTTTGCCGAGCTTCCCGGAGGGAGACAACTGGTTGCGGATCAGTTCATCGACATCCGAGGCATCCAGATATTTCAGAGTCATTACCCTGACCATCAGGGGTTCAGCCTGTTTTGGCGCGGGAACCGCCGCAGAGGCAGCCGCCACGCTTTGGGTGCCACCCATAATGGATTTTGGCAGTTTGTCCAATCCGCAGATGATAATGGTATCGCCCACCAGATAATACCCGTAGCCGTAAGGCTTGAGGATCACATCCAGGGCCTCCTGCCAGGGAATGTTTGTAACCCGCAGGGTAATGTTCCCCGTCACTTCCGGACCGATGACAATGCTCCGGCCCGTCTGCCGCGAAAACGCATTCAGAACCTGGGTAATCGGACCGTTGTCAACATTTATGGTGACCAAATTGGCATTGGTGCCCTGAACAAGAGGCATTGCAACGGGGACATCCTGACCACAAACCCAAGACTCGGTCACCCCGAACAACAATCCGGAAAGCAGGAAACTCCGTAAACCCCAACCACTCACCTGTTTATTCACCTTCATTTTCCGACTCCTTTCTATGTCTCTTATTTTGATTCCATCATCCGCGCCAACTCCTTGGGCCGCGGAGAACGACTCATGGCCGTCCCCAAATCAATCACCCCTTTGACGAGCAGGGACTTCAGGGAATCATTCATGGTCATCATCCCCTCGCTCCGTCCGGTCTGAACGGCCGAATAGAGTTGCTGAACCTGCATTTCGCGAATCATGTTCCGGATCGCCTGGTTCACATTCATGACTTCGCAGGCCATGACCCGTCGCGTTCCATCGCGGGTAATCAGCAATTGCTGCGACACAATCCCGACCAACACCATGGAAAGTTGTGTATAAATCTGTTGTTGCTGGGCGGGCGGAAAGACATCCACGATTCGGTTAATGGCGTGAGTCGTGTCCTGAGTATGCAACGTCCCCATGATCAGATGGCCGGTCTCTGCCAGACTCAGCACGAGCTGGATGGTTTCCAAATCCCGCATCTCGCCCACCATGATCACATCGGGCGACTGGCGGAACACGCTGTGCAACGCTTCCGAAAACGAATGGGCATCCTCCCCGATCTCCCGTTGGTCAATCACGCTGAGTTTATGATGGTGAAGATATTCAATGGGATCCTCAAGGCAAACCATGTGTAGCCGGCGGTTCTCGTTGATATAGTCCAGCATGGCCGCCTGGGTCGTGGACTTCCCGCTCCCCGCCGCGCCGGTGATCAGCACCAGCCCGTGCGGCCGCAAGGCGAAATCTTTGACCACTTCAGGAAGCCCCAAGTCCTCAAAAGGGGGAATTTTGAACGGGATGACCCGGATGGCAATGGCAATGGAATCACGCTGGTAATAAAAATTAAACCGGAAGCGGCTTAGCCCTTCATATCCCTTTGAGAAATCAACGCTTTTGCGGGCCTGAAGCACCCCCATTCGCTGATCTCCCAAAATATGGTAGGCCATCCGTTCAATGATGGCGCCATCCATCACGGGATGTTTGGAGGCAGGAACTAGAATTCCATTGATTCTTAACTGGGGAACCGCTCCCACCGTAATCAAAAGGTCTGAGGCCTTTCGATCACACATTTCTTGTAGCAGATCCTCAATCAACTTCATGTAAGGGGCCCCCAAACGTGATGACAACATCAGAATTGTCTCTCAAACCTGATACTTTGTTACATCCTTTCCCGAAAAACACAAGCTAGGAATACTACTTATAAAGCCATCAGGGTTTCCCTGATGGCTCCTGTAGTTTGGCCCGGCTTGCTAATTCAGGCGCGAAAAAAGAGTTGTTTTCGGCAATGTGCTTCATTTCTCCGGCTTCGTGTCCAAAGGGAGTCGTAACACGAAGCCTGAGAAACTATGTGGAGTGCGGCGGCTTGACGCCGCTTTCCGCGGCGCAGCTTGATGCGACGCAGGTTGCCAGGGGAGGTTCAGGAGCCCTTGGATCAAAATCATCCTCCACAGAAAGGTTATCTGTTTTCAACGTTTCAATCGTGGCATGAAATGCCGGCTTTGCCGTCCGGGCGAACCATGAGGCCGAACACCACGGATAATCTTCAGCGCACACCGCTACACCATGATGGACTGGATTATGATGAACATACTTCAGGCGTGCCAGATATGAGTTCGTGAAAGTAATGTGCAAGTCAAAGAACTGGAACCAGACTTTACGTCCTGCCTGGCGGTCTTGTGCGTTGATATCCCGAGCCGAAAGGGTATGTAGTTTTGAAAGCATTCTTCGCAATGATCCCGGATCCTCGGGCGAGGAGGCAATGAAATGATAGTGGTTGGAATGGATTGCCCATGCATGCAAATCCCATTTAGCGTCGGTGATGCAGGAGAAAAACAAGCGACGGAACGCATCAAGTCTGGCTGGCGTGTTGAAGAAATGGGTCTTTTGATAAGTGCCGCAGGTAACCATGTAGACACCTTGTTCTGTTAGCCAATGAGGCGGACTATGGGGCCAATCAGTCATCGGGCACTGGTACCAGACCCAACGCGGCGCGTCAAGCCGCGCCGGAGAAAAGCGGCGTCAAGCCGCCGCACTCCACATGCCTGACGACACAGAATAATCTAGTCGAAGGCCAAACTGCAGAAGCCATCAGAGTTTCCCTGATGGTCCGAAATCGGAGTTCTTGACGCCGGACTGCGATTTCAGTCATGCTGGATGAATTCATGAAAAAGACCATTGCCATCATCTTTGGAACCCGCCCGGAAGCCATCAAGTTGGCTCCTGTCATTCTGGCACTCAAAAAAGACAAGCGTTTCCGATGCCGGGTGTGTGTCACAGCTCAGCACCGTCATATGCTGGATCAGGTGCTGAACATCTTCGGCATTGTCCCGGATGTGGATCTGAATCTGATGAAGAAGAACCAGACCCTCGCCGGCTTCACCGCCCGCGCGATCACAGCGGTGGATGGGTATCTGGCCGACGAAAAGCCGGATCTCGTCATGGTTCAGGGTGATACCACCACGGTCTTTGCCGCCTCCCTCGCCGCCTTTTATCATCATATCCCCGTCGCCCATGTCGAGGCGGGGTTGCGCACCGGGAATCTGCAATCCCCCTGGCCCGAGGAACTTAATCGGGTTTTGACCACCCGGATGGCGGCTCTCCATTTCGCGCCCACAGCCAGCAATCGAAAAAATCTCCTTAAAGAAGACATTCCATCAAAAAACATCGTAGTGACCGGCAATACCGTCATCGACGCCCTTTTTCTGGCCCTAGCCAAAGTTAAGAAAAATCCCCCG
>CAMDCX010000046.1 GCA_945890715.1 PVC group bacterium
CCCGACTCCGGCCAGGTTATCCGGTCATCGGGCATCCGGGTGACCCGCCTTCCCCAACAGGTTCCCACCCATCTCTGCGGCCGGGTTCTGGATATCGTCTGCCCCGACCACGAGAACCCGGATCTGGCCCGAGAGGCGCTTGAGGCCCAGCAGATTCTCAGTCGGCTCGACCTCGACCCGGAAGCCGATTTTTCGACGCTCTCCGGAGGAACACGCCGACGGGTTCTTCTCGCCCAGGCTCTGGCGGGCGCGCCGGACGTCGTACTGCTGGACGAACCGACGAATCATCTGGATCTGGATTCCATTGCCTGGCTGGAAGCCTACCTCCTGCGCCGCTGCAAAACCTTCCTGTTCATCTCGCATGACCGGGCCTTCCTGCGCCGGATTGCCTCGCGTGTTGTGGAACTGGACCGGGGCCACCTCAGCGACTGGAATTGCGATTACGATACCTTTCTACGCCGCAAGGAAGAATCCCTCCAGGCGGAGTCCCTCCAGTGGAACCGGATGGATAAGCTTCTGGAGAAGGAAGAAGCCTGGCGGCGACGGGGCGTCAAGGCGCGTACCGTTCGCAATCAGGGCCGACTCCGCGCACTCGAGGCACTTCGCGCGGATCGCAGTCAGCGCCGGCAGCGAACTGGCACGGTCCAGATGTCCATCCAGGAAGCGAACCGCACCGGTCAGGTTGTCATCAAGGCCGACAAGGTTACCTTCGGCTATGGGACCACCCCCTTGATCCGGAACTTTTCAACCGTCATCAACCGGGGCGACCGGATCGGCATCATCGGGCCCAACGGCTGCGGAAAAACCACCCTGCTCAAACTTCTCCTGGAATCCCCTGACAGTCGAAAAACACTATCGGACGCCGAGGCCGGCGTCCCTCCCAATTTGAAATCATCTCTTCCTCTCAATATTTCGGGAGGGCCGGCGGCCTCGCCGACCGTCTTTATGTCGGGGCAATTGCCAACGGGCATCATCAAGCATGGCACCAACCTGCAGATTGCCTATTCCGACCAGCTCCGCGCTCAACTCGACGAATCCAAGTCCCTTGCCGAAAACATCGTGCAGGGCAAGGAATTCATCATGTTGCAGGGGGTCAAGCGTCACGTCATCGGATACCTTGAGGATTTCCTATTCAGTCCGGATCGGGCCCGGCAACCGGTATCCGTCCTCTCCGGCGGGGAGCGCAATCGGCTCCTGCTCGCGCGCCTCTTCGCCCAGCCCTCCAATGTGATGGTCCTGGATGAACCAACCAACGACCTGGATCTCGATACGCTGGATCTTCTGGAGGAACAGTTGGACGCCTACACCGGAACGGTGCTCGTCGTCAGCCATGACCGTGCCTTCCTTAACAATATTGCCACCAGCGTTCTGGTGTTTGAAAAACACCCGGGCGATCAGACGGATCCCTGGCTGAAACCCGATGAGGGCTGGTATATCAATGATTATGTGGGGGGGTATGACGATTGGATTGCCCGCCGGGTTCTTCCACCAGACCCGACTGTTTCAGGCCCAACACCGCCTGCTAAACCGGAACCACCGCCCCGTCGAAAACTCTCCTTCAAGGAACGCCGTGAATTGGAGGAATTCCCCAGTCGCATCGAGGCCATGGAGGAAGAGCAAACCCAGTGGCATGCTTGCCTTGCGGATCCGGCATTCTTCAAGAAGCCAAAGGCAGAAGTTACCCGCGCCACAGAGCGCTCAGAAGCCCTCGCCAGGGAATTAGAAATCGCCTACAAACGCTGGGAAGCACTGGAAGCCCTCGCCGCCTCACCCGCCTGATACCGTTACGGAGTGCCGGACAATTCATGAACGCGGGTTGCGATGGTGGAGAGCTCATCCTTGAGCTTGGCCCGCTCGGCATCAATCTCATTCCGTTTCCAGTTGGCGAGCGACGCCGCATAATCGGCATCCAATTCAATAAATCGCTCCTGAATGGCTCCTACCCGTTGATTTAACCGGATCAGTTCGTCGGCTTGATCGCGATTCTGCTGTTCCGTCACAGCCGCTTCCGCAGTCTGGGTCACCTGAGCCGAAATATCCGTGGCGGGGTATTGCTTTGCAAATTGTGCCCAAAATTCCGCCCGTTCGGCGGCAGGCCGGGCCGAAAAGGTTTTATCCGCCACCGTGCGCGCCAGCGCTGCCGCACCCGCTTCGACCAAACGAATCCGCTCCGCCTCCCGCTGCTTCAGGAAATTTTTCTCTTCCAGGTCCCGCCGAGCCGTCCGTTCACGGGCTTCCTCACTGGACACCAGCATGGCATTCACGACCCGGCCTGTTACAAAATTAACCGTGCCCTGCTCGTAATAATACGTGGTTCGCGACCCGCCGGAGACGATCCCCTTGGGCTTGCCAAGCTTGTGCACGATACTCTCCATCGTATCCCCATTCGCAACGGCTGGAGGCGCTTCCGCTGCCCTGACGGGAAACACCTGCATCAGGATCACGACGCCCGACAGAAAAATGAAAACCGTTTTCACAGAATCCCTCCTGGAGACAGGACCGTCTGTCACCCGCCCAACTGCGTCATCACAATCTGATTAACCAGTTTCCCGTCCGACTTTCCCTTCACCTGCGGCATCAACGCCTGCATTACTTTACCCAGGTCTTTTTTTCCTGCGGCCCCGGTCTCGGCGATGACTTTTCGAACCAGCGTTTCAATCTCAGCCGCGCCGAGTTGCTGGGGCTGGTAAGCGCGAAACAGTTCGATTTCCCGCTGCTCCTTGTCCGCCAGATCATTCCGCCCGGCCGCCTTGAATTGCTCCACGGAATCCTGCCGCTGCTTGATCGCCTTGGCCACAATGGTTGCGACCGCCTCGTCCGTCGGATCCTTCCCGGCATTCACCGTGGCATCCTTGATCTGGGCATTCAACATCCGGAGCGCGGTCAGCGTGTCCGGGGCCTGTGCTTTCATAGCGGTCTTGATATCTGCCAACAACGCATCCAACATCGGTGATCCCATGGTTCAACTCTCCTTTTTGATTCGTTGCGTGCTATTATGCGGCCTGTTTACAACAATTCAAGAGGATTGGGCAGCGCCCGGCCGAGGCTTGCGAGTTGCAGGGATTCAATCCAGATACCGGATCGACACCGCCAGAGGGCGCTTTTTGGGGCCTTCGGATACCCGGGAGGGATACCCCACCGGAATCACGGCCATGAATTCGCCATCCGGCTCCTCGAGAAACGTCAGGACCTCATGCTTGATCATCGCAACAACTCCTTTCGTCTCTGCTCCAAATTAACAAGGCTGTCAACCAGCCCACCGGGCCTGTTTCGCGCCAACCAAAGCCGCCGGTGTTCAACAATAATCGTGTTCATCTGCAATTCTGTAGTAGCCGCCGTCCTCGGCGGCATCTTCATGTCACACGCCGCCAACAGCATCCGCCCGGCATTCATGAATTCATCCGCCACCAGAGCGGCATCGGGACAGCTCATTCTGGCACGCGGTATCCGCTCCATGATGGCGGCAACGAAGTCCCGCGTCTGCCCCAGGGTCTCCCGCGTCACCGTCTCCGGAACCGGCCAATCGGGCTTCTCGTTCAAGAGCCGGAACAGCACTGACGCATTGGCGATTGGGTGTCCACATTTCAGGTAGGCATTCCCCAGATCCATCGCCACCCCACCCATGAATCCAGCGGCATCCTGAAAAACATGCACATCCAAAACCTTACGCCAATCCCGATCCTTGTTTCCAGCGGCATTCCACGCCAGCGCCGCGCCCGCCGCAAAGCCAAGATAACTGACGGGTAGCGGCTGCCAGTGGCCATTATCGCCCCAGTCGGTAATGAGATACCCTACCGCGCCGTGCTTCAGTCCGCTCTCCGCCGCAGCCTTCAAATTGGCGAGCGCGTTCTCCGTGCGCCCGGCAATGCTGTTCCAGGAGGAGGTTCCCGGGCAGACATAGAAAGGAAGTCCCGAGGCGGCAAACAGGGCGCCATGTTCGGCGAAGGGATGGTCCGCCTCATAGCCCCATTCCAGAACCACCACGTCGCGGGGAACTTCCGCTACAAGTTCCGGATGCTTGATAATGATATCGCCCCAGAAGTGCATGGTTCGACCCTGCTTCCGAACCTGCTCATGGATCTTTAGCAGAAAATCAAGGTAGACACGCCCCTTCCCCCGCTGCTCGCACAGGTCACGACACTTCCCCTGTCCCAGATCCCAGGTTTCATCGCAGCCGACATTGAATTTCCGGCTTGAGAAATTAGGCAGAAGCTCCTGATAAAGCCCCGCGATCAACTCCATACTCCGCGGATCCGCGGGGTTTAAACTGTTCGGGAGCGTCGAATGCGTTCCCCAGGGCGTGTCATATCCGTCCGGGCACTCCGCCAGATCGCGATAGGCAGGATGTTTCAGCCAGCGGGCCAGATGCCCGAAGGAGTTCTGGTTGGGAACCAACTCAATGAACCGTTCCCGGCAATAGGCATCGAGTTCGCGGATCTCAGCGCCCGTCATCGGACTGGCCTCAGCCCAGACCTCCGGATGCCGGGAATAGGCAAACGTGTGCTCGGTATAGAGCTCCAGGTGATTGATTTTCCATTCCGCAAAACGATCAATCAGCGCAAACAGGGTCGCCATCGTCGGAACCTTGTCACGACTGATATCCAGCATCACCCCGCGAACCGGGAAATCCGGATGATCCTCAATCACTCCCAGCGGCAGGGAATCGCCCCCTTGGCGCAGGAGCTGAATCAGCGTCATGACGCCATAAAAAAGACCGGCATGATCATGAGCCGTCAACCGCACACCATCACCTTCAATCGACAAACAATATCCTTGCGCATGAACAACGGTTTCCGGCTCAATTCTCAATGAAATATCAATATTCTCACAATAATCCAGAGATCCACTGGTGGACGCCGACCTCCGGGCGGCGTCTGATCCCGCCGTGGCGGGAAGGTCGCGATCCACCTTGGAGGATGTCCAGATTTTTTCAGGAACGTTAGCAACCCCCGAAAGAGGTTCAGACCCGCCTGTCTCCACAGGCCATTTGACGCCACCGTACTGCCGCGCCGCCTGCCGAAGCCGCTCGGCAATCCCGGTTACCCCCGCCGAATCCTCCAAAATAATCACCCGCCGAATCCCCAACTTCGCAAGGCTTCCCTCGCACAGAATCATGGATCGTGGACTCGGCAACAAAACAGGAAACCTGACTCTACATTCCGGTATCATGTTTTTCTTTCCAAACCGCGTGACTCAATCCGACGCAACACCCCCGCACGAATTGAGAAACGGAAGTCCTGCAAGTCTTCTGTGGATCAAAGAAATTGGGCAAAGATGCGCATCAAAGCCTGGACATCATGAAGATTGTCACTCAAAACTTGATGAACCACCACACGATCAACGTCCAGATAATCATGCACGAGCACATTTCGGAAGCCGATCATGCGAATCCAAGTTTCCCGAAGTTCCTCGCCAAGGTACCCTTTTTCGCAAAGAAGGCGAGGAATGTCGCTGGCAGAATCAACCACTCCCAGGTTCAAGTCTGCCACGAGATGTCCGCCGATATCGTTTAACGCTTCAATCGTGAGTTGCAGGAAACGTTCCGCACTACCGTATTTCTCAGGATCGGCCAGAAATTGTTCCTTGGGGTATCGCTGGATCGCCTTCAAGATCACCAGGTATTCCTCGATTTTCCCGAGTCGTTTGTGAATGACGTCAGGCCGCACCATGGAGGATCCTTTCCTTGAGAGCCTGCCGCTGGATAGCCAAGTGCGGCAGGACGTCAAAATACATACGCACGACACGGGAATAGAAGGATCCATGATCGAATTCCGGGCGGCGGAAAACAATTTGATTAAGCCGGACGGCTTCATGCTGGAGAACCATATTGTCGTGGTCGAGAAATGTAAGGTCAACATTCTCGAATCCATCCCTTGCAAGATCCGCCAAAATGTCCAGTTTTCTCCCGCGGGCTTGCTGTCCGAGCGTCGACACCACTGCCAAATCATAGTCGCTATCCGGACGCGCCGTTCCGGCTGCCCTTGAACCGAATAAATAAACGGCATCTACTTCGGAATACTTTCCGAAAACGCCTTGCAGTTTTACCTGAATAGTTGGTTCGAGCCCCATGAAAAGAGAGATATCACACCCCCATACCGGAGGCAAGCACGACAAAACAAAGTCGGTTATTTCGCAAGCTGGGCGGCGGCAAACTCCCAGTTCACCAGGGAATCCAGGAAGGCCGCCACGAAATCTTTCCGCCGGTTCTGGTAATCCAGATAATAGGCGTGTTCCCACACATCACAGGTGATCAGAGCCTTCTGCCCATGCGCGATGGGAGTGTCGGCATTGGCCGTCTTGACCACTTTCAGGCCACCCGCATCGGATACCAACCAGACCCACCCGCTTCCAAACTGCCCGACGGCGGCGTCCACGAAAGCTTGCCTGAACTGATCGTAGCTTCCAAAGGATTGGTTGATTTTCTCAAGTAGCACGCCCTCCGGCTTCCCGCCGCCTTTCGGCTTCATGCTGGCCCAGAAGAAGGTGTGGTTCCAAGTCTGGGCGGCATTATTGAAAATCGCCAGGCCATCCTTGTCCTTTGCCTTCGCCGTTACGTTAATGATTTCCTCGAGGGGCAGGGACTCGAGTTCTGAGACCGCGATCAATTTGTTGAGGTTATCCACATAGGTCTTGTGGTGCTTGCCATAATGAAACCCCACGGTTTTCGCCGAGATCACCGGCTCCAGGGCATTCTCCGTGTAAGGAAGAGGAGGGAGACCCACCGCCCAGGAGAGACTGCACACCATCATTACCATTATGCCTGATATCGCCTGAACAAGTTTCATCGTCATTCTCCTTATAGACTGGACATTCTCCAGGTGGACCGCGACATCCGGGCGCGGTCTGACGCCGCCCGGAGGTCGGCGTCCACCAGTTTGGTGAATCCAAAGACTAATCACCCCACTACCGGCGATGCCACTGGGCACCGCCAGAACGCGACTGCCGAACCATGGTGGGCTTCGGCTGCTTGGGCTCTTCCAGCAGCAGGGCATACCAGGTTTCACCCAGCGCGGCATTGGAAAACTGCCCCACCCGGCCGTTGGCTACATGCTCCCAGTTGGCCTCCAGAACCTCATCGTCCGTGGCCGTCTTGCCGTCCACCAGCACCTTAATGGCCTCCTCGGTCTGTTTCTTGCGCAACAGCATCCAGGAATAGGTGGCGTAAATCAAGGCGCCGTCATGCTTGAATTTTTTTCGGTACTTCTCGTAAGTCTTCTTGAGTTCCGCCTCCTGGCCCAGCTTGTACTGGCGGCACATTTTCATACACACCAGAACGGGATCACCCAGCATTGTCTTGGGAAGAATACGATCCACCTCCTCGAACTTCTTCAATTGGAATAGAAATTGCAACCGGATGGCGTTGATCTGGCGATCCAGCAGGAAACTCCATTTGCAATAAGGCTCCATCTGGCGTGTGGATTCAAGCGCCTCGGTCATCATGACATCCTGATCCTTGCGCGCCTGATCCATGATCCATTTCATGTTCCCGCCGCGACTGCCAAGCTGCTCATACTTCCGCCGGAGCACCGTGGTTCGCTCCGTAATGCGGGTCTGGATCCCCGTCATGAGAGCCGTGATCTTGCGGCGGATGAAGAAGGTGACCCCCACCTGAATACCCAATCCCGCCAGAAGCGCAAGCACCACGCTCCACGCCCACCAATGAAACCCGTAATGCAACCCGGCCCACAAAGCCGCCATACTTGCCAGCGATATTAGAAGTGTCAACATAACCAGTAATCCTTTCGATGCGGCTGATTATATCGGATGACGGCAATCTGTCTACCGGGTTTGTCCTTGTCGTCCTTGAAGTCCTTTTCCCAACCCACTACACTCCTCCGCAATCGCCATGATCAACAAACCGGAAACCCACAGCGCCACCCTCCTTGTCTACCCGACCGCCGTTGCCCTGCGGCAGGCTCAGCGGCGAGCCCTGGAACGGGAGGCCTTTTTCGACGGGCGCGGGCATATCACACTTTCCTCGCTTCTCCGTGAATGCGCCACAGTCGCCCTGAAGAGCCGGAAACTCCGGCCGATTTCTGACTTGGATCGGGAGTTGGCAATCGTTGAGGCGGTCAACAAATTCCGAAAAATGAGACCCTCACCCCAGCCCTCTCCCCTGAAGGGAGAGGGAGTGCGATCCCTCGCCCCTTCCGCTCTGGAGGAAACGCTCTCCCAATTAATCGATACCGTCGCGCCGCTTGCCGACCGCGCAAATGACTTTCTTGCCCTCCTGTCCGCCGACCGGACCACGCCCAAGAACCCCGAACTGGCCGCCCTCTACGCCGCGTTCATTGAGGCCTGCACCGCCCTGGGCGTTGCCGACGAGGCCACTCTCAATGCCGCCATCCTGACTCTCCTGCGCGGCGACCGCACCCAATGGCCACCCGTCCTCCGCCAGGTCAGCACCATCGCCTTTCTCGCCGTCCGCTGGGTGGCCCCCTTCCAGGAATCCGTGATCCACGCCCTAGGCACCCAGCTCGGCCGCGACCAGGTGAGCGTGCGTCACATCCTCGCCGACTACGAACAGGACTGGTGGGGCGAGAGTCTGCTGACCGACACCGGTCGCCTCCTCTTCGGTGATGCCCAAACCCGGGCTAGTGAATGCGAGTTTCAGTCGGACGCGACACGCTCCGCCATTGAGCACCTTACCAGCCTCCGCGAAGGCTACGCCATGCAGGACCGTGCCCTCGCCGAGCAGGCCCGCACCCGCGTTGGCTTCTCCTGCTCCGTCGGCACCTATGGCGAAATCGAGGACCTCGCCCGCCGCATCGCCTGGGAAATTCACGACCGCCCGGATCCTGTCCGACCGGAAGATATCTGCCTCGTCTCCCGCAACCTCGGCGCCGCCTCGGACGCCATTATGGATGTCTTTGCCCGATTCAATATCCCCTACTATTTCCGGCGCGGCATCCCGATCCTCGCCGTCCCCATCATCAAAACGGTTCTCTCCCTCGCCCGCTTCTCCGCCACCCGTGAACGCGATACCTTCTGCGCCCTGCTCCAAAGTCCCTGGATCGACTGGAGCCCGCATCTCGCCAACCCGGCCCAACTCGCCGATGACCTGCTCCGATCCGGCGTCGAGCCGGTCCTGGATACACCCGACCGGATTTCCCGCCGCCTCGCTACCTACGTCCTAAAACAACGCCGGGTTACCGAACGGGCGCACGCCGACGCCTATGCCGCTTCCGCCATTCAAGCCCTTCGCCTCGCCCTGGGCAGCCCCACGGTGAAGTCATTTAACGCCGGTCTCTCAGATCTCGTGACACGTTGCGCAAGCTTTAGAATATCGGTTGCGCAAGATATCGAGCCTGACGACGAACTCGCCCGCCACGCCCAGCTTCTCAACGCCAAGGCCTGGGAAACGGCCTCCGAAATGTTCACCACTCTCCGGGGCCATAAGCTGATCAGCGAGAACAATGGCCAGTCCATTGCCTGGGCCGATATTGTCGATCTCCTGAACCGCGCACTGGGAAACCTAACCATTTCATCCACGCCTCCGGATGAAGGCGGGGTCTGGATCTTGAACCCCTTCGATGTCGCCGGCCTGAACTTCAAGGTGGTTCTCGTTGCCGGGCTCAATGCCGGTACCTTCCCGAAATCGCCAACCCAAAGTCCGCTTTTCCCGGACTCCGAACTCCTCGCTTTTCGCGAACGCCTCCAGAAAAATGGCCCGCTTCCGGTGGCCGCACTAGCCGCCTCCCGAGCGCGGAACAGCCAGGAGAACCTGCTCTTTCTCACCACCCTCGCCGCCTCCCGGGAACGGATGGTCTTCTCCTACGCCAGCCATGACGAGACCGGTCAGGAACTCACCCCATCCGTATTTTACAGCACCCTCTGGCGCCTAGTCGGTTGGCCCGCCTGGCCTATTCTCCCAGCGGCCCCGCCGGATCCCTACGATGGTTGGCGTCTTTCGACGGGAGCCATCCACCTCCAAACCCATTGGAATCGACACCAGCAAGCCGCCATCGCCTCCTTCAAACGGCGCCCCTTTCCCGGGGAATCCTATCTGGGCACCGTCCCGCTCGCCCTGTGCCGGGCGAATGACGAACGGCGGCAGCGACTGGCAGGACAGGGGGAGAAGAGAAGGGGTTCAGGGGTTCAGGGGTTCAGGGGTTTAGGAGATGAAGATAGGCTGGCGGAGCATATTTCGCATGGGATTCAGATTGAGCGGCAACGTCAGGCGTTTTTTGCGCGACAGAACCAGGAGACTCCGGAAACACCCGTCGACCTTTCGCGGGAACCAGGTCATGAGTATGCGGGAGTGCTCGACCCCGCCCTCTGGAAGTCCCTCCGCCCAACCCCGGCGGAAACCATCCAGGATTTCAGTCCGACCCAACTCGAACGCCTCGTCGCCTGCCCGTATCAATACTATCTCCAGTATGTTCTCAAGGTGAAAGCCATCGAACCCAACGAGCTTGAGCCCAGCACGATGGACTTCGGTACCGCAATCCATACCATTCTGTTTGAGGGATTCAGACTGTTGCAGGGATACTCCCCCAGCCATTCGATCCCGAAACTAACCTCACTCGCAGAAACCCATCACCGTCTCTTTGCTCCAGTCTGGGCGGTCCGCGACCCGCACGGCAACTGGCATCTCCAGGAAACCGAGGGAAGACCCTCAGATGACGCCCTGCCGCTGGTTAATTTCCCCCCGGACGAAAAAGCGATTCTGGCCTTCTTTGATGACCTGACCGAAGCCATTCTCGACTGGGCGACCAGCGGCAATGCCCTTTGGATGCTGGGCGCACCGGAACAGTTGAATGTCCAACGCCTCCGGATCAGCAGGGCCGTCCGGAACCTCGTGCGTACCGCGCTCAACCCGGAAGCTTTGCCTGAAAAAAGTGGCCTGGAGACCTGCCGACGCTACCCCGCCCTTCTGGAACACACCTTCAACACTGCCCGTACGGATGCCGTCCCCTCCATTGAAATTACCGACCCGGCCGATCCGAACCACCGGTTCCGCCTGCACGGAAAAATCGACCGGGTCGATCTCGTCTTCGATCCGGATCGTCGCCTCCGCGCCGTCATTGTTGTGGATTACAAGGGCTCGGGAAAGGCCAATCTCAAAACCGGAGATCTGTCCGAAGGCATCAGCACCGCCACCGACTGCCAACTTCCCGCTTACGCTCTGGCTGCAAAAAAGGCCTTCAGCCCATCTCAAATCTCAGATTCCAGATCTGAGATACCCATCCTCATGCACTACCTTTCTTACACCCTGCCGCCCTCCGACATGGTGAAGCAGTGCCAAAAACAATGGATCGGTCTGGACGGAAACCCCGGCGAGGCATGCGACCTCGTCGCCGCATTCACCGCCAGCGCCTTCGCCGCGTTAAACCGCTATGAGCGCGGCGATTTTGCCGTAGCACCAACGGCCTGCGAGTTTTGCACCCTGAACGCCTGCTGCCGCCACGCCGTCAGCCTGCTTTCAACGGAAGCCCCGGAAAGAGGGGAAGACTCATGAGCCCCTGTCGCAACATTCGTTTTATCGCCTCAGCCGGAACCGGGAAAACCCATCAGGTAGTGAGCCTCTACCAGGCGCTGCTTTTCGGACGTCCCTACCCTGCCGATGATCAGGCGCTTCCCGGAGTCAAGGCTGGCTCCATTTTCGACGGCGCAACCCGCCTGCCGCCTGACCGGATCCTCATGCTGACCTTCACGAAAAATGCCGCCGCCGAAATGCGATCCCGCGTTACCGAAGCCATCGAACATGAGCTGGCCACCGGTAATCCCGAGACAGAAGCCTTTTGCTGGAGCCTGCTACGCCAGCTTTCCAATGCCACTCTCTCGACCATCCATTCCTTTGCCCAGCAACTCCTGTCGTCCAACACCCTGCTACTCGGCCTTTCGCCGGATCTGACCATCCTGGAGGAGTCGGATGCGGAGGATCTCCGCATGGACATCATCAAGGCTAGCTTGAAGGCCGCCCTGACCGGCTCCGATGCCCCTTACGCCAGCGATATCGAATGCCTGTGCGACGGCCGCGGCTTCCCGGGAATGGAGGAGGGCATTGTCAGACTTCTCCGACTGGGTGCCGCCTGGGGACTGGATCTTGTACAGTCCACCCCCTCCTCCCTTGTGACGCCACCAAACCCACCCTGCCCCGAAGACCTGGTTTCCCTATTGAAAAAAGTTGAATCCGCCTCCTGGCAAAAAAGCAAAAAATTGCACGAGGTTCTTGATGCGCTCAAGGATTCCATCAGACGGATCCACGACAGCACGCTCATCCCGGGAGAGGCCGCTAAAATCCGTCAGATCAGCAAGGGAAACTGGGGGCAAAAAGACGATATCAAAGCCTTGAAAATAGAGGTTGAAACCGCCCTCGACTCTCTGGCCGCATATCCGGAGCGTGTCCAGGCTACTCGCCTGCTGATTTCCTTCCTCACTCTGGCACGGGATTGCGCCCGTCAGATCCAGGCCCGCAAGCGCGGCCAAGGTGTTTTGGATTTTGACGACCTCCTGTTCACGACCCGCGACCTCATCCAGACACGGCCCGCCTGCGTCCCTGGATTTGAAGTCATTATTGTGGACGAGGCCCAGGATAACTCCCGCCTTCAAAACGAGCTGATCCGCCTTGTTCAGGCGGCTTCCGGTGCCAGCATGGTGATGTGTGGAGACACCAAGCAAACCATATACGGCTGGCGCGGAGCAGATGCCGAGGGGCTTTCCCGATTTTCCGAAAGTCTGCGCCTTGATGCCATTCCGCTCCGTACCAGTTACCGGAGCCAGAAGGGCATTCTGGACTGGATCAATGATATCTTTGCCGGCGTCGTTCTCGGCGTGGATCGTTATGGCGAGAATGAAACCCTCTCTCCCTGCCCTCGTGCCCGGGCTCTGGACGGTCCGTCCGTGGAACTTCTCCTGCCCGAATGGGAATGGGGCCCGAAGCCTGAAGATCCCATTGCAACAGGAAAAAAGGAACCCAAATTGCGACTAACCCTGACACCCCGGGAGGTACGCGCCCTAGCCAAGGACAATCCCGGCGATCCTGTCTGGCAGACCGCAGCGGAACAGACAGATCAAGCCGTCGCGATGGAAGCCCGCGCCGTGGCGCGCCGCATCAGGCTCCTCACCACTCCCGGCGCAGGGCCGACATGGCATCCCGCCCAGGTCTGGAATCCGGATCGCGGCGAATGGATCGCGGCGCCCGCCAAACCTTATCAGTTCCGCGACATCCTGATCCTACTGCGCGCGAGTACCCGGCAGGAACTCTATGAACAGGCACTCCAGGAAGAAGGCATCCCCTTCACCACCGACGGAAAGGGCCGCGGATTTTTCGCGCGACAGGAAACACTGGATATTGCAAACCTGCTCTCCTGGCTCGCCTTTCCAAACGACCGTCTCGCCTTACTCGGCGTGCTCAGATCCCCGTTTGTCGCACTGTCCGACAATGACGTCGCCACCCTGGGAGCCAACCTCCAAGATCTGAAATTTGAAATTTCAGACCCCTTCCTGTCACGGCTTCGTGCCCTGGCGGGACGCATCAGTGCCGTTGATCTCGTACGGGAGGCGATCCGGTTGACCGGCTATGACGCCATCCTGGCCGGCACATTCCACGGCGTTCAGCGCCTGGCCAATCTCCAGAAACTGCTCAGTTGGATCCAGACCCGTGAGCGGGACGAAACGCTGAACCTGCAGCAAACCGCCAGACGTCTGGCAGAAGAAATCGCCCGGGGTCGTGAAGCCCCCGACGCCGCCGTACTGGATCCGGACGATGATTCCGTTCGCATCAACACGGTTCATGCCGCCAAGGGACTCTCCAGCCCGGTTGTCATTCTTCCGGATCTACGCCGCGTACCTCAATCTGATCGCGACTGGGTTCTGGTCACCCGTGATGAACACGGCGACGCCCGGGGAGTGGCGGGAAAAGTGAAGGTGTATGCCGATGATGACGCCGGGGATATTGAAAGTGCTCTCTATCCGGCGGCCTCGGAGGATAATAAGGAAGCCCGCGACCAGGAATCACGACGCCTGTTTTATGTCGCCTGCACCCGCGCCCGGGATCTACTGGTGCTCTCAGGCGAAAATCCCGGCAATGGAAGCAAGGACGCCTGGCGTTCCTGGATCAACCAGCATCTGCTTCACTGCAATTTCGACACCGCGCTTATAAGGCTACGCCCCTATGGCGAGGTTGAAAAAGCCTGGCGAAAAATCGCCACGCCGGGTCTGGATCGGGAAATCCCGGCGCCCCGTGATTTCATGGCCGTCCGCGCGGAGAAACCCGTCATGCCAACCGGGGAGCGCTACCGGTACCCGGTCACCGCTTTGATTCATTCCAGTCCAGACGCACCGTCCCGTCTGTCGCTTGCTTCACTCACCGTCGCGCCATCCGGGCGGGAAGAGGGGGAAGTTTCCGAGCCGGTATTGGATCAGTCGCAGCGGGGCACCCTGGCGCACCGGATTCTGGAAATAGTGGACTTTGCCTCCTCCGTTCCGCTGGGCACCCAGATCGAGCAGTCACCGGACTGGGGTGACGCCACCGCGGCTGAACGAACACTCATGCGGCCCCAGATTGAATCCGCTGTCCTGACCCTCTCCACCATGATGGTGGGCGTGGCCCCGGAAAATCTCATCCGCGAACTGCCGTTTGCCGCGCGGTTCAACCATGACGGCGCCGAACTCATCGTTGACGGGAAGGTGGACCTGTTGTTTATCAAGGACGGCATCTGGCATATCGTGGACTACAAGTTCTCGGATCATGAGGCAGACACCCTTAAAACGCGCTATTCCCTGCAGCTTGCCGTATACCGGGAAGCCCTCTCCACCCCGAGCGGGTCCCCGCCCCTTCGGAACCCGCGTTTTGTCACAACGGCGGCACATGCCGCTGCGTTCAAGTTGATTCTGCTGGGCATCACCGGGAAGGGCGTGTGCCGTAATATTGACGTGTCGGATGAGGCCCCGACTGATCTCGCCCCTATGTTGATCGCTGCGGCAAGGAGACTGTGTGACTGACCATACCACTTTCCAGTGGCTCCTCATGGCCGTCGGCGCTTGTCTGATCGGCCTCGCCAAAGCGGGGCTGCCTGGCCTTGGAATCCTGGCGATTCCACTATTCGCTTCCGTTGTCCCGGCCAAGGAGTCCACCGGACTTATTCTGCCCATACTGGTCATTGGCGACATCATTGGCGTCGCCCTGTTTCGGCAGCATGCGCAATGGAAATTCCTGTGGAAACTATTTCCCTGGACCATGGCGGGCGTGCTGGTGGGCTGGCAGGCATTGGGCTGGCTTGACAACGCCCAGATCCGGCCGCTGATCGGGGGCATTGTGCTGATCATGCTGGCCTTGAACCTCTGGCGCCAGCGGCGTAAGCGTCCGGCCAACCCCGTCCCCCGCTTTTCCGCAGGGCCGGGATTTTTTCGAGATATCAGGTTTGCAACGGCTTCCAGTTTCCCGGAAGGAGTTCTTCCAGGTTATGATTGGTGTGGTGCATGATCCGCCCCAGCACATCCTGT
>CAMDCX010000047.1 GCA_945890715.1 PVC group bacterium
CACCGGTTGATCTCCAATCACAAAGGCCTGTTTGACCCAGGGCAGGGCGGCCTCGATCCGTTCCCGGGTTGCGGCATGTAACGTCGCCAGTGGCTGACCGGCCTCAACCTGCTCGCCAATCTTGACCAATCCCGACAACCCGGCCGCAGAATCAATCACATCAGTCGTCCTGGCCCTGCCCGCGCCCAACACCAGACTGGCCCGCCCGATTTTATCGGCATCCGCCTCCTGCACCACCCCCGAACCGGGGGCCAAAAAATCAACGCGAGCCGCCGCCACTGGGAACCGGCCGGGATCATCAATCACCGCAGGATCCCCGCCATGACCGCGAACCATGTTCTTAAACCGTTCCAGCGCCTCGCCCGATTCCAGCTTGCTCCTCAATACCGGCAATGCCGCCTCGACCGTCGGAGCCACCCCCGCCAGAACCAGCATTTCAGCGCCCAGCACCAGGGTCAGCTCCGTACTGTCTGCCGGCCCCTTCCCGCGCAAAATATCCACGGATTCAATCATCTCCAGAGCATTTCCCACCGAGCGACCCAGCGGCTGATCCATGGCGGTAATCAGCGCCGTGACCGTCTTGCCCATGGCGCGCCCCACTCCGACCAGTCCCTCGGCAAGCGCTCGTGCCTCTGCCTGGGTTTTCATAAAGGCACCGCGTCCGCACTTCACATCCAGAACCAGACCGTCAATCCCCTCGGCCAGCTTCTTGCTCATGATACTGGAGACAATCAGGGGAATGGAGGGCACCGTGGCGGTCACATCGCGCAGGGCGTAGAGTTTGCGGTCGGCGGGCACGATCCGGTCGGTCTGCCCGATCATCGAGCACCCGCACTCCTGAAGCACCCGGATGAATTCCGGAACGCTCAGGCCGGTTCGGTAGCCGGGAATGGACTCCAGTTTGTCCAAGGTTCCTCCCGTGATTCCAAGTCCGCGCCCCGAAATCATGGGAACAGCCACCCCGCAGCAGGCCACAAGCGGGGCGAGCGGGATGGACAGTTTATCGCCGATCCCGCCCGTGGAATGCTTGTCCACTTTGGGGAGCAGGATGGAGGAGGTATCCACGACCTCACCCGATTCCATCATCACGCGGGTCAGCGTGGCGGTTTCTCCCGGGGTCATTCCCTTGAAATAGATGGCCATGGCCAGGGCGGCCATCTGGTAGTCGGGAATCTCCCCACGCACATAACCCCCCATGAAGAGCCCCACCTCTTCATCGGAAAGGGTTTCCCCATTCCGCTTCTTTTCAATGATCCATTGAGGAAGCATAAGTATAGTCCAGAAGTCAGAAGTCAGAAGGCAGAATGCCTGAACTCCCTGCCTTCATTAATTCTGCCTCCTGACTTCTGAATTCTGACTCCTAACTTTCATTATTCTGCGGATTCCATGGCCTTCTTCATGAGGCTATTGAAATCCAGCCCACCCGGAGCCTTGTTTTTTCGAGTTTTACGAGTGGCGCCCTGTTCCGGCTCCTGGCCGGCGGCCTGAAACAAATCCAGCTCCTTGTAATCCTCGGGAATTTCAACCGAAACCTCGGTGGCCCCGATCGTCTTGATATCCGTCACAAGCATGGAAGACCGGGTGACGGAGGCCTTGCCCTGACTATCCGTGGACGTCTGCACCGAAAGCATCTTCAGCGGCATTCCCGTCATTTTCCCCTTTTCCGCCTGTACCAGCTTGTCCAATTCCTCATTCTGGGTCTTGGGCATTTTGTTGAACCAGGCACCCAGCGTGGAGATATCCAGCTTGGTCGTGGTCCAGGTCTCATCCTCCTTGACGATATCCATCTCGTTTTTAAATCCCATCACAGTCATGGACATATGATAAGCCGTGCGGGTCTTATAGTGACGGGTAGGATATCCGAGGAGAGACGCACCGGCCTCGTCGAGGAGTTTTTCCACCTTCGGGTTCGAGATCTGCATCTTCATCATGTTGCCCATGGCGCCGGCCATTCCCATCATGGCGTCCATATCCCACTTCATGTAAGTCTTGTCCTTGGGCGAGACCATGGTGAAGGTTTTCCCGGCATCCTTTGTGACCAAATAGCCATCCTTTCCACCCCCGGGCGCCTTGCCTTCGGTGAAGTCGATCCGGGCCTTCTCGGCATGAGCGGCAAAGACCATGGTGTTGTTGTCACCCTGGGCCTGACTATGCCGCCCCTTCTTATCACCCTCTGAAACGGACTTGATCGTAATCTGGTAACCCGCCTCAACCTGGCTCGTCAACACCCCCATCATCACCGCCGTCATCAATCCTGTCTTCATTGTCATCATGATTTACCTTTCAAATGAGTTAATGGGAACTTCTTTTAGCACCCACGCCCGATGAAGAATAGCGAAAAGAGCGCGGATCACTTGCCGTTCAAGATCAGTTTTTGTATAGTTTCAGGATGACTAAATCAAAAGTTGCCATTCTTCGCACGTCACCCGCCACGATCCTGGAAGACACTCACCGGCTCATGAATCTGGCCGGTTATCAGGATGTGATCTCCAAACAGGCCGACACCGCGCTCAAAGTGAATATCAGCTGGCACTTCTTCTACCCCGCCAGTTCCACCACTCCCTGGCAGCTGGACGGCGTCATCCGCGCCATGAAACGCGATGGCTACTCCTCCTCCAACATCCACGCCTGCCACAACCGGACCGTCGTCATTGACGCCCATCTCGGCGAGCGGGAAAACAAGCACATCAACGTCGTTCAGGCTCACGGTCTCCGGAACGTCCACCTCTACGAAGGCAATGAGCCCTGGATCAATGTCCGGGATGCCGTGGGCTCCATTGCGGATAAGTTTCTCTGCCTGAACCAGGTCTATCCGGACGGGTTTATGATTCCAAAGCGGTTCATCGGCGAAAACATCATTCACCTGCCCACCGTGAAAACCCACGTGTTCACCACCACCACCGGTGCCATGAAAAATGCGTTTGGCGGACTCCTGAATGAACACCGGCACTGGACCCATCCCGTCATTCACGAAACCCTGGTGGATCTCCTTATGATCCAGAAAAAGATCCATCCCGGCATCTTTGCCGTCATGGATGGAACCTTTGCCGGCGACGGCCCGGGCCCCCGTTGCATGATCCCCCACGTGAAGAACGTCATCCTGGCCTCATCCGACCAAGTCGCCATTGACGCCGTCGCCGCCAAGCTCATGGGCTTCGACCCGCTTCAGGATATCAAGTTTGTCCGCCTGGCCCACGAACGGGGCCTCGGGTGCGGCGATGTGCGCGACATTGAGATCGTGGGCGATCCGGATGCCCTGAAGGAAAACTGGAACTTTGTCGGCCCCTTTAAGAAAATGACCTTTGCCAGCAAGATGCAGCATAAAATCTATTGGGGCCCCCTGCGCAAACCGATTGAATGGTCCCTGAAAACCATCCTCGCCCCGTGGGCCTACATCGCCAGTGTGATCTATCATGACTCCTTCTGGTACCCCACCCATCAGAAACTGGTTCACGACATCCTGCACAGTCCCTGGGGACGCCTCTTTCACAACTGGGATAAAGTCGCCATCCCGCCGGATAACCTGACGGCGCGCGGCTGGGACGATGTCGGCGCGGACCCCCTCACCCTAAAGAAGGACAGCTGGAACCTTTTCAAAAAATCCCTGTCCATCCTCGGCACCTGCATCAAGGAGGCCCCGGAGTTTTCGGCGCGTAAAAGGCGGGTAAAAGAATAAGTTCTCTTAATCGTAATCGTCTGCCCCGGAATGGATTACGATTACGATTAAGATTACGAAAAAATGAAAACTCCTTACAACCACCCCCTCCCCCTTTGTCGAAGCGAGATGGAAGCGCGTGGCTGGGATCAGTGCGATGTCATTCTGGTTACCGGCGATGCGTATGTGGATCATCCCTCCTTCGGGGCGCCCCTGATCGGGCGGTGGCTGGAGTCGCACGGGTACCGGGTGGGCCTCATCGCCGCGCCCGATCCCAACGATGTCGAGGCCTTTCGCGTCCTCGGCCCGCCCCGCCTCTTCTGGGGCGTCACCGCAGGTAATCTCGACAGCCAACTCGCCCGCCTGACAGTCATGCGGAAACGGCGCCGGGACGATCCTTATCTGCCCGAGGGCCAGGGCGACCTGCGCCCCCCCAACGCCACCATCGTCTACGTCACCAAAGTCCGGCAGGCATTTAAATCTCAAATCTCAAATTTGAAATCTCAGATTCCCGTCATCATTGGTGGCATTGAGGCATCGCTTCGGCGGTTTCCCTACTACGATTACTGGACCGACAGCGTGAAGCGTTCGATTCTTTTCGACTCCAAGGCCGATTTGCTGGTGTATGGAATGGGCGAAACAGCCATCGCCGAGGTGGCGCGGCGACTGGATCATCAAGAGCCCTTGTCAGGCATTCCAGGAACAGCGGAAATCAGAAGTCTGAAACTTGAAATCCCAAATCTCAAATCCTTCGAGGACGTCTCCACCAACAAGGACGCCTTCGCTCTCATGACCCGCGAGATCCTCCTCAATGCCGCCAGTGACAAGCCCGTCACACTCATTCAGCCGCATGGCGACCGGCTTCTGGTGGTTCATCCGCCAGCCCCGCCTCTCGCCCCCGCCCTGCTCGACGAGCTCTACTCGCTTCCCTTCACCCGGCGTCCGCATCCCGTTTACGGCAAGGCAAAAATTGCGGCCTACGACATGATCAAGGACTCCATTACCACCCACCGGGGGTGCTATGGATCCTGCGCCTTTTGCGCCATTGCCACCCATCAGGGAAAAACCATCGTATCGCGCAGCCGGGACAATATTCTCGCCGAGATCAGAACCCTGGCCAGCACGCCCGATTTTCATGGAACCGTGAGCGATCTGGGCGGCCCAACGGCAAATATGTATGGAACCCGGTGCAAGCGCCAGGGCGCCCACTGCCAGCGGCCCAGCTGCCTGGCCCCGGAAATTTGCCCCACTCTGGAAACGGATGCCGGCCCGCAACTCGACCTTCTTCGGGCGGCGCGAAAACTCCCCAGGGTGAACCATGTCTTTGTCACCAGCGGAATCCGGTTCGATCTTGCCCTGGCGCAGGAGCCGCGGGGAGTGATCGAGGAACTGGCACAACACCATGTGTGCGGACGGCTGAAAATCGCCCCCGAGCATATCGCTGAAAATGTCCTGCGCTTGATGGGAAAGCCCACCGCCACCGCATACCGGCAATTTGTCCGCCGATTCAAGGAGGCCTCTGCCCAGGCGGGTAAGCCCCAGCAGATCGTGGAATATTTCATCAGCGGCCATCCCGGTTGCACGCTGGCCGATATGATTGAACTGGCGCTGTATCTCAAGCGCGAAAACATCCAGGCCGAGCAGGTCCAGGATTTCTACCCCGCGCCCCTGACCCTCGCTGCCGCCATGTTCCATACTGGAAAAGATCCGATGACGGGAAAACCAGTTTATGTGGCGCGCACGGATAACGAGAAAGCCATGCAGCGCGCCCTGCTGCTTTTCCATGACCCGAAATTCCACCGCAAGGCACGCGAGGCCCTGCGGGCGGCCGGGCGGGAAGATCTCATCGGGCGGGGAGCGAAATGCCTGGTTCCGGAGGAAAAGGGGGATGGAAGGGGTTAAGGGTTAAAGGGGTTAAGGGTTAAAGGGGTTAAGGGTTAAAGGGGTTAAGGGTTAAAGGGGTTAAGGGTTAAAGGGGTTAAGGGTTAAAGGGGTTAAGGGTTAAAGGGGTTAAGGGTTAAAGAGATGCATTCCGGGTTTTCATTACCTTAACCCCTTAATCCCTAAACCCCTACCGCCCCCTTCCCCTTCCTACCGCAGCGCCAGCTTCTTGTATTTCCCGCGGCGGTGGAGCAGGCGTTCAGCGTTGCCGGCCAGCACCTTCTCCTCGTAGTCGGCGAAGTTGCCTTCGAACCAGCGGAGTTTGCCGTCACCCTCAAAAATCAGGAGATGCGTGCAGATCCGATCCAGGAAATACCGGTCATGGCTGATCACCATGACGCACCCGGTAAACTGGTTGATGGCCTCTTCCAGCACCCGCATCGTGTTCACATCCAGGTCGTTGGTCGGCTCGTCGAGCAACAGCACATTGCCGCCCCGCTTTAGTAATTTGGCCAGATGAACCCGGTTGCGTTCACCGCCGGACAACTTGCCGACTTTCTTCTGCTGCTGGGCTCCCCGGAAATTGAACCGCGATAGATAGGCCCGGGAATTCATGGTGCGATCCCCGAGTTCAACCTCATCCTTCCCGCCGGTAATCTCCTCAAAAACCGTTTTGTCATCACTCAAGGCGTCACGATGCTGATCCACATAGGACAACACCACGCTCTCACCCACCGTCAGGGTTCCCGAATCCGGCTTCTCCTCGCCGACCACCATGCGGAACAGCGTGGTCTTGCCGCAACCGTTCGGGCCCAGAACGCCCACCACGCCGCCGCGGGGCAGATTGAATGATGCATGATCCAGAAGCATCGCGCCGGAATAGCCCTTGGTGACCTCATCCAACACCAGAACTTTATTCCCCAGATGCGGCCCCGGCGGGATCTGGATCAGGACATCATCCTTTTCCGCCTCAAACCGCTGTCCGGAAAGTTCCTCATACCGGGTGATTCGGGCCTGGCTCTTCTTGCGGCGGCCTTCCGGCGAACTACTGATCCACTCCAGTTCATGTGCCAGGATTTTTTGGCGCTGGCTTTCCTTCTTCTCCACCTGCCGCAAGAGGTCGGACTTCTGCTTCAACCAGGAGGAATAATTCCCCTCAAAGGGAATTCCCCGGCCATTGTCCAATTCCAGGATCCACTTGGTGATATGATCCAAAAAATACCGGTCATGGGTCACGATGATCACCGTCCCGTGATAATCGCGCAACGTCTTCTCCAGCCACGACACGGTTTCGGCATCGAGATGGTTGGTGGGCTCGTCCAGCAGCAGGATATCGGGCTTCTCCAGGAGCACCTTGCACAAGGCAACGCGGCGGCGTTCCCCGCCTGAGAGCTTGGAGACATCGGAGTCATCCGGGGGCAGAACCAGGGCATCGGACGCCACATCCAGCATGCGGTCAACCTCCCAGGCATCCATGGCGTCAATCTGATCCTGCAGGCGACCCATCTCATCCATGAGCTTATCCATCTGATCCTTGGGCAGTTTCTCGCCCATTTTATCGGCCACTTCATCATATCTCCGGATCAGGGCATGAACCGGCTCCAGGGCTTCCTCGAGATTGCCACGAACGGTCTTCTCGAGATTCAGGCGCGGTTCCTGAGGGACATAGCCGATCCGCATCCCCTTGGTCAACGTGGCGGTGCCCATGTATTCCGAATCCAAGCCGGCCATGATGCGTAGCAAGGTGGTCTTGCCGGACCCGTTTTCGCCGACAATCCCGATCTTGGCGCCGTAGTAGAACGACAGGCTGATATTTTCAAACACCGTCTTCTCGTTATAGATTTTCGTTAAAGCTTGCGTCTGAAATACAAATTGTGGGGGCATTCTCATCTCTCCTTAAACGGGTCGCAGACCATCCGTAGCTCAAGCCCCTCAGGGCGTAGAGCGAAGGATGGCGCGCCTGACAGGGGTCGAACCTGTAATCTTCTGATTCGAAGTCAGATGCCTTGTCCATTAGGCTACAGGCGCACAAAAGAAGGCGGCACCATAAACGATCCTTCTGAAATTGCCAACAGGAGAATCATTCCGTTTCTTGTCAGCATGTTCTGTGATCTGGTACTGTGGGGTTCAAAGAAAGAAACGAACCCGTGACAACACCACGCTTCAGACACTGGGCCCGATCATCGGGACCCAAGGTTGCATCAGGATGCCTGATCGGCCTGGGACTTCTGACGCTGGTGATCGTGCTCTTCCTCAAGCCGGGCTTATACCCCATTGGCTTTCCTCTCGGAATCGTCCTGATTCTTCTGGGCGCGGCGGGATTGGCCCTCTCCAACCAGATAGACATCCGTTGATCACTTGGAAATCAGGGTGCCCAGCATCCCATCGCGTCCTTCCGGACTCAGGGCGGGAAAATCAAAATGGGCTTCCATCAAGGCAACAAACTTTTCGCAAATCGCCTCTTCATTCTCGCCTTCCACCCGAACACGGACAACGGAGCCTTCCTGCAACCCCAGTGAAACGAGCGACAACAAAGACCGCAAATCCGCCTCCCCTGCCTCTGAAACAACCCGGATTTCACCTGAATAACGGATGGCTTCCGTCACAATCCGGGCGGATGGCCTGCAATGAATTCCCTGCCCATTTCTGATTATGGCTTTTTTTTCAATCATGAGGCACCCCCCGACACTCCCTCGACATCCAAAACCTGCCGGACTTTCGAGGCAAGAAACTCCTGGGTAAAAGGCTTCATGACGACCACATCACGCGCCGGATCCACCCCGTGCTGAATTACCTGAGCGGAATCGAATCCGGTCACATACAACACCCTGACGGCCGGAAAAAACTCATGCATCCGATTCACCAACTCTGAGCCACTCATTCCCGGAAGCACCACATCCGCCAGAATCAGGTCAATCCCGCCCTGACGATCACGGCCATACTGCAAGGCTTCACCGGGGGATTGAGCTTCAATAACCTGGTAGCCAAGTCCTGATAAAATTCGGACCAAAAATCCCCGGACCGCGTTGTCGTCCTCCACAATCAGAATCCGTTCCGTCCCATTCCGGGAAGGAACGGCACCCACGGAAACAGAATTCATGTCCTCTTTTTTCATCGTTCGGAAAAATATCCTGAATTCAGTTCCGGATCCCGGATGGCTATCCACCTCAACATAGCCGCCACATTGCCGGACAATCCCATAGACCAGGGACAGTCCGAGCCCGGTTCCCTTCCCCATTCCCTTGGTGGTGAAGAAAGGTTCAAAAATATGATCTTTGACCTCCTGCGACATTCCGATACCCGAATCACGCACCACCAACATTCCGTAGGTGCCCGGCTCGACCGCCACATGGGTTTGGCAATAGTGATCATCAAGGGTTATGGGCCGTGTCTGAATCAACAAGCTGCCACCCTGGGGCATGGCATCACGCGCATTAACCGCCAAGTTCAGAAGCACTTGCTCCACTCCCCCTGAATCCGCCTCCACAATCCCCGTCTGCGGATCGAGCTGAACATCCAGGATGATATCCTCCCTCAAGGTTCGCTTGAGTAACAAAACCATCCCTTCCACAACAGCATTCAAATTCAGAGGGGTCATTTCCAGCTTTTGCTTGCGTCCAACGGCCAGAAGCTGGGTCGTTAATTTCGTCGCCCGTTCGGCGCTATGAAGTACTTCCTTCATATCCGCGTGGGCCGGGTGCTCTGCAGGAAGGGATTCAAGGGCCAGAGTTCCGAACCCCAGAATGGAGGTCAACAGGTTGTTGAAATCATGCGCCACTCCGCCAGCCAAAAGTCCCAGCGCTTCCATCTTTTGCGACTGCCGGAGCTGAACCTCCCGACTCAACAACAATTCCTCCGCATGCTTTCGCTCGGTGATATCGCGTAACAGCAAGACGCTCCCCCCATGCACCTTCAATATCCCGCTGATGATCTCCAGGGGAAACGTTCGCCCATCCTTGCGGATTCCCTTTGCCAGACCGATATGAAACCCCTCCTTCTCCAGGGCGTCATAGATTTCATGCCGGTCATTGGAAAAGGATCGACGGTCACAGTAGAGAAGTTCCGTCTTCCGCCCCAGAACCTCATCCGGATCATGCCCGAACATGCGAAGCACGGAGGCGCTGGTCATAAGGATATTGCGCTGGGAATCCACCACAATCATCACATCGGGACTGATACTGTCCACGATATCTTCCAACTCCTCGTTTTTGATGGCCGCTTTCCTCCACCGAAAATACGACGCCAACAGGAGCACCACCAGCCACACCACCAGGAAATTCACCAGAAACTGAACGAGGGGTTGATCGGCATGCGGGCGAAAAAATAGCGCCACGGAATGATTGAAATTAATCGCCACGCCGATCAGCGCGGCCATAAACGAGGTGATCAACGACAAAGCCAGAATTCGCCACTCCCGGGTCGACCAGGTTGCCGCACGAATCGAATCACGATGTCTTTTCTGAATTAACATCTTCCACCCCCCCGAGACAAATAATGTGCCCCACTCTACCCGCTGATAACCTTATTATCCAGCCTATTCGGCAGAGCGTTCCTCCCGCATTGCATTACTTCGATAACTGGGGTAATGTTCAGGCAACTCAACACCATCATGATCAAGAACCTGATAACCGCCAACCTGACCCTCGCCAATCGAATCACCATCGGGCGATTCCTCCTCATTCCCGTTTTTGTTCTGCTCACCCTCTACTTCATCCAAAGCGTTGCCGAAAAACAGCCCAATGAGTGGCTTCGCTGGGCCGCACTTATGATGTATTTGATCACCTGCCTGACTGATGCCCTCGACGGCTACTTCGCCCGATCCCGTAATGAACGGACCCGGCTGGGAACCCTGCTCGACCCGCTGGCCGACAAAACCCTGCTCCTCTCGGCCCTGATTCTCCTGAGCGGCCCCTGGGGACAATGCTTCAATCCCCACCTGCCGCTCTGGTATGTCGCCCTGGTCATCAGCCGTGATCTCGTGCTGGTCATCGGCGCTCTCCTGATCCATGTCGCCGTCGGGCACACCGAAGTCAAACCCCGGATTTCCGGGAAAATCGCCACCTTCTTCCAGATGGGCCTGATCTTATGGGTGCTGGGACAGGCCCCCGTCGGCGGATTCCCCTGGATCCTGTGGGCGGCCGCCAGCTTCACCCTCTTCTCCGCATTCCAATATCTTTCAGACGGAATCCATCAACTCGAGAAAACCCATGCCCACGAAAAACACTCCTGATTCAACGCTCCCCGCCACCACCACTCCGGTTATTGCCATTGTCGGGCGCCCGAATGTTGGAAAATCCGCGCTCTTCAACCGCATCCTGAACCGCCGCCTCGCCATCGTTCACGAGGAATGCGGCGTAACGCGGGATCGCCTGATCGCCCGCGCCGAATGGGAGGGAAAAGCCTTTGACCTGGTGGATACCGGCGGACTCACTGAATTCAACCGGGCCACCAACCGCGATGTCATCGCCTCCGAAACCCGGCAGCAATCCGAGGCCGCCATAGAGGACGCCACCCTGGTGGTGCTCGTGGTGAACGTCGAAACCGGGCTCACCCCCCTCGACGAGGAGGTGGCCCGGCTCACCCGTCGCAAAGGCATCCCCGCCGTCATCGCCGTGAACAAATGCGACAATCCTGAACGCGATGCGCTCGCCAGCTCCTTCGAGCACCTCGGCTTCCCCGTTTTTTGCGTCTCCGCCCTTCATAACCGGGGCCTTCAGGAATTGCTCGACCATTTGACGGAAGCACTGCCTTCCACAACGGCCACCCCCCCCATGGAACCGCTGAAAATCACCGTCGTGGGTCGGCCCAATGTCGGAAAATCATCCTTCATCAACCGCATCATCCGGCGCCAGCGCGTCATCGTTTCGGATATTCCCGGAACAACCCGGGACAGCATCGATGTTCCCTTCACCATCGGTAGCGGCCCCACTGCACGGCATTACCTGCTCACCGATACCGCCGGCATGAGGAGGATGGGGAAAGTGGATGGCGCCGTCGAGCGCTACAGCGTGTTCCGCGCCGAAAGCAGCATTGAGCGGGCCGATGTTGTGGTCCTGATCCTGGACGCCGCCCAGGGCCCGACCAGTCATGATAAAACAATCGCCAGCCTGATTGAAAAGGCCGAAAAAGGCTGCGTCCTGATTGTCAATAAATGGGATCTCATGGGGCACTCCACCCAAAAGCAGTATCTGGATGCCCTCTCCCGCGAACTCCCCTTCATGAACTGGGTTCCCATCGTATTTGTCTCCGCAAAAGACGGATACAATATCCGGCAATGCCTCGATACCATTGACCACACGGCCGAACAGATTGTGACCCATCTGCCCACCGGCATCCTCAACCGCACCATCATGGATGCTTACGACCGCGTTCAGCCTCCCGTCATCAAGGGCAAGCGCTTCAAAATCTATTATGCCACCCAGATGGGAACCAAGCCCCTCCGGATCGGCCTGTTCGTGAATGATCCCAAACGACTGCCCACCGCCTATCGGGATTACCTCATCAAATCACTCCGCAAAGCCTTCGGCCTGGACGGCGCCCCCGTCGTTCTGATCCCCAAAGAACGATCCCGCGCCACGTTTGTGGCTAAAAAGAAGTAATCTACCCATTGGGGTCTGGATTATTTATATCCACAATATATAGGGGCTTGACATGCACAGAACCCCAATAAAAATGCCTGTTTCAGCGCGCCTCCTTTCTTCATTAAACGCTATAACTCGTTATCAACCAAAGCGTTACGTAATACAATAAATCTATGAAAAAAAGATCACAATTTTCGACTTTTCTCATTGCTCACCACTAGGGGTAGTGGTAACGATGACTGAGTTGCATACGGAAGCCCCATATTTTGTGAATTAAGGAGATCGCCCCATGTTGGATATTATCGAGACCGCAGAAGCCCCGAAGAAGATTGTCAGCCCGAACCCTAAAAACGGAACCAAGCGAAACCCCGGACACTCTGGCCGCAAGGGGCTCACTCTGAATCGCGTGTTCACCAAGCCCGGAACCGACCCCTTTGACGGCATTGACTGGGATCTTCGCAAGGCGTCCATTACCGACGACAAGGGAAACGTGATTTTCGTCCAGGAGAACATTGAAGTTCCCAAAAGCTGGTCCATGCTGGCCACCAATATCGTGGCCTCGAAATATTTCTACGGCGGCCTGAAAACCAAGATTCGCGAAACCTCCGTCCGCCAACTGGTTCATCGCGTGGCGCGCGCCATCGCAGACTGGGGCAAGAAGGACGGCCTTTTCGCCACCGAGGCGGATGCCGAGAGCTTCTATACCGAACTCGCCTGGCTGTGCATCAACCAGTACGGCTCCTTCAACAGCCCGGTCTGGTTCAACGTGGGCTTGCACGAAGCGTACGGCGCCACCTCTGATAACCGGTCCAGCTATTACTTCAATCCCGACACCGGAAAAATCGAATCGTCCCGCGACAACTACAAGCATCCCCAGGCCTCCGCCTGCTTCATCCAGGCGGTAAAGGATACCATGGAGGACATCATGCGCCTGGCCGGCACCGAGGCCATGCTCTTCAAATATGGCTCGGGCACCGGAACCGACCTGAGCACCCTGCGAAGCAGTCGCGAGAAACTCTCAGGCGGCGGAACCCCCTCCGGCCCCCTGAGCTTCATGCGGGTCTTTGACCAGGTCGCGGCCGTCATCAAGTCCGGCGGCAAAACCCGGCGCGCCGCCAAAATGCAGAGCCTCAAGATTTCCCATCCCGACATCGTCGACTTCATCACCTGCAAGACCAACGAGGAGAAAAAGGCCTGGGCCCTGATCGATCAGGGGTACGACGGATCCTTCGGCGGCGAAGCCTATTCCTCCGTCATGTTCCAGAACGCCAACCTGTCGATCCGCGTGACCGACGACTTCATGAAGGCGGTGGAAAACGAGGGCGACTGGCACACCCGTGCCGTGACCTCCGGCGAGGTTGTGGAAACCCATTCCGCAACGGATCTGATGGGCATGATCGCCGAGGGCACGCACCTGTGCGGCGATCCCGGCATGCAATACGACAGCACCATTAACCGCTGGAACACCTGCATCAACAGCGGCCGCATCAACGCCAGCAATCCCTGCTCGGAATATATGTTCCTCGACAACAGCGCCTGCAACCTGGCCTCGCTGAACGTAATGAAGTTCATGGACGCCGATGGCAACCTGGATGTCGCGCGGTTCAGCCACGCCGTCCGGATCTTCATCATCGCCCAGGAAATCCTCGTCGGTAGCGCCAGCTATCCAACCGAAGAAATCGCCACCAATTCGCACCTCTTCCGGCCGCTCGGCCTGGGCTACGCCAATCTCGGCGCCGTCCTGATGAGTCTCGGCCTTCCCTATGACAGCGACGAGGGACGCGCCTTCGCCGCCGTCGTCACCTCCATCATGACCGGCTACGCCTACGAGACCTCCTCGGAACTGGCGATCGTCCGGGGAACCTTTTCGGAATACGACAAGAACCGCGAGCCCATGCTCAACGTCATTCGTATGCATGCCAACGCCCTGCTCGATGTGGACAGCAAACTCTGCCCGCCCTCGCTCTACAAGGCCGCCGGCTCCATCTGGAGCCAGGTTCTGACCAGCGGCGAGAAACAGGGGTTCCGAAACGCCCAGGTCACCCTGCTGGCGCCCACGGGCACCATTGGATTCATGATGGATTGCGACACCACCGGCATCGAGCCCGACATCGCCCTCATCAAGTACAAGCAACTGGCGGGCGGCGGCCTCATCAAGCTCATCAACCAGACGATGGAAGCCGGGTTGCGGAAACTGGGATATAACGGGAATGTCGCCAGCATCCTGAAATATGTGGACGAGCAGGAAACCATCGAGGGGGCGCCGGGGCTGAAGGACGAGCATCTTCAGGTCTTCGACTGCGCCTTCAAAGCCAAGAAGGGAACGCGCTGCATCTCCTACCAGGCCCATCTGAAAATGATGGCCGCCGTTCAGCCGTTCCTCTCGGGCGCCATCAGCAAGACCATCAACATGCCCAAGGAAGCCACGGTTGAGGACATCGTCCAGGCCTACATGGACGGCTGGAAGCACGGGCTCAAGGCCATCGCCATCTACCGCGACGGCTCCAAGCGCACCCAGCCACTGAACACCAGCCGGGTGGATATGAATGGCACCGAAAGCCGGAGCGTTGCGGCGGCGGCGTCCGAAGGCGCGCCCCAGACTTTCCGCGCCCGGATGCCTGCCACCCGCCACTCGATCACTCATAAGTTCCAGATCGCCGGGCATGAGGGGTATATGACCGTCGGACTCTACGACGACGGACGGCCGGGCGAGCTCTTTATCACCATGGCCAAGGAAGGCAGCACCGTCGGCGGCATCATGAACGCCTTCGGCACCGCCATCTCCCTGTGCCTCCAGTACGGCGTGCCGCTCCACGCCCTCGTGAGCAAGTTCTCACACAGCCGGTTCGAGCCGAGCGGCTATACCAACAACCCGGATATCCCGATCGCGAAATCGCTCGTGGATTATATCTTCCGCTGGTTGGACATCACCTTCCCCAACGGCGCCACAGAGCAAATTGCCACCCCCGTGAAAGTCGCGACCGTTGCGCCCAAGCCGGAAACGGACGCGGAAAAACAGCTGAGCCAGATCCAGAACCAGGAAGACGCCCCTGTCTGCGACCAGTGCGGCCATATCACAACCCGCAACGGCGCCTGCTACCGCTGCCACAATTGCGGCAACTCAATGGGATGTTCGTAAAGAGCGTCGCGACATTCGATAATTCGCCAATCTTCTTTCCGCCCTCCCACG
>CAMDCX010000048.1 GCA_945890715.1 PVC group bacterium
ATGTCAGTCAAAACGACCAGATCATTAAGAGAGTCAATTCCGTTTCTTGTGGTGCTTGTTGCCATGGCGGGATGCACGTCCAGTCATTACCGGAAATCCGCTGACAAGGCGGCCTATGGCGTGATCCGGGAGAAAACCCCGCTGGTGAAGAACATGGATGCGGGCTTCAGCATCGAGCAGACTAATGCTCTCTCTTTAAGCAATCTGACTGGGTTCACGAATGTTGTGGACTTCTTTGGGTCGGACGGTGTGACGGAGCGGGGAGCTCGCATCCTTCGGTTGGAAGACGCGCTGGGGATTGCCATTCACCACAGTCGCAACTATCAATCGCGAAAGGAGCAACTCTACCTTTCGGCCCTGGCGCTGACTCTGGCCCGTCATCAATACACGCCGATTTTTTCGGCAGGTGCACAGGGGGCCTATTCTGCGGAAGCCGTCGAAACCCCGGCTTTAAGCGACAATTTTGTTGAGGAGCGTAAGGTCAGTTCCAGTGGCTCGGTGGGTGCGGACTGGCTGGTTCGCGACCTGGGCAGGATCACGACGGCGTTTACGACGGACTTTCTCCGCTTTGTGAGCGGAGATCCGCGCCTGGCGACGTCGTCGAAACTGAGTGCCACGTTCGTCCGGCCGTTGTTGCGCAACGCCGGATTCAAGCAGGATATGGAAAATCTTCTGCAGGCCGAGCGTGATTTGCTCTATGAGCTGAGGGATTTCACCCAGTTCCGAAAGGATTTCAGCGTCAGGATCGCAACGTCCTATTATGATGTGTTGAGCAATCGTGATGCGGTGCGCAACAGTTATCTGAACCTGCAGTCCTCCCGCAAGAATGCCGATCGAACGCGTGCGCTGGCCCAGGAAGGTCGGGTGGCGGGGACGGATCTTGGACGGCAGGAACAACAGGAGTTGTCCGCCGAAGGCACGTGGATCAATGCGATCCGCAGCTACAGGCAGGCGCTTGATAATTTTAAAATACAGCTCGGCCTCAAGGTGGACGCCCATCTCGTGCTGGATGACCGTGAATTGGTCGCGTTGCAGATTCACCATCCTGATATCAGTGTGGATGATTCCACGCGGTTGGCATTGGCCGCGCGGCTGGATTTCATGAGTATCAAGGATCGCCTCGAGGATGCCGAGCGCAAGGTGCTACTGGCGCAGGATGGTCTCAGGGCGGATATGACCCTTTCCGCTGACGCAAGTATCAGCAGTGGCACGAGGGAGCATTTTTCCATGCCCGACGACCGGCGTTATTCGTGGAGTGCCGGATTGGATGTTGATCCCGGGTTGGATCGAACCGCAGCGCGTAATTCGTACCGGGCTGCCCTGATTGCCCGGAACAAAACCGCCCGTACGCTTGAGGAGCAGGAAGACCAGATCAAGCTCGAGGTGCGGGAAAGTTGGCGGACGCTTGATCAAGCCAAGCGCAGTTTCGAAATCAGCGAAATCGGCGTGCGGCTCGCCGAACGGCGCGTCGAGGAACAGGGGCTTCTGGCGGAATGGGGTCGTTCCAAGGCGCAGGATCAGGTGGATGCGCAAAACGCCTTGATTGATTCAAAGAACCAGCGGACGAAAGCGCTCGTGACGCATACGATTGCGCGGCTGCAATTTTGGAACAACATGGGAATTCTTTACATCAAGAACAATGGGCAGTGGGAGGATTTGAAGGATGTTAAAACCAGATAAAATTCTAAATTTCATCCGGCGCCAGCCGCGCTGGCGAAAAATGGCCGCAGCGGCCGCCGCTCTTGTTCTGGTCGGTTGGTGGGGGTGGCCGGGTCGCGATGGATCTGTGGTGAAGGAGCTTGCCTTCGCCGCGCGGCGCGGGACGCTGGAGATCAATGTGCTCGAAGGGGGCAGCCTGAAGGCACTTGAATCTCAGGAAATTAAATGCGAAGTCCGCGTGGGCCATCAGGGCACGAAGATTTTGAAGATTGTCGAGGAAGGGTATCTCGTCACTGAAACGGATGTGAATAGCAGCAAGGTTCTGGTCGAACTGGATTCGTCTGAACTGCAAAAGCAGATCGCCCAGCAGGAAATTCAGTATCAGCAGGCGGCCGCCAACCTGACGGATGCTCAACAAAACTACGAAATTCAGGTGAATCAGAACCAAAGCGATATCAAGACTGCTGAGCAGAAAGCCCGCTTTGCACGGATGGATTTCGACAAATTTCTGGGTGACACCGTTACCGCCCGGATTATCAAGGAGCATGGTCTCGATAAGATCCTGATTGAAGCCGGCACCAACAGTATTGAGGAAATCACACCTCTAACGGAAGTCAGTGAGTCAAATCAGATGCCTAGTGTGACGCGTGCTATTGATTTCTCCCGATATGCCAGTATTAAGGAATTGGGGGATGGTGAAGCCAAGCAGAAGTTGCGTAAGTTTGAGGACGATTTACAGGCGGCACAGAAGGAGCTCGGTCAGGCCAAAGCCACCTTGGACGGGACGCGGCGGCTTTTCGAGAAACAGTTTGTTGCGAAGACGGAACTGGTTCGGGATCAATTAGCCCAGGATAGCGCCGAGTTGAAGGTGAAAACGGCGGAGACGGCAAGTGCGTTGTTCCTGAAATACGATTTTTCAAAAACCGCCGAACAATCGCTTTCCGCTTACACCGATGCGGTGCGTGAATTGGATAAGGCCCGGCGCATGGCCGTCTCCAAAATGGCCCAGGCATACGCCAAGCTCAAGTCCGCCCAGGGGCAGTATGAAGTGCAGGTTCAACAGCGCAAGGATATTACTGAACAACTCGAAAAATGCACTCTGGTCGCGAAAAAAACCGGACTTGTCGTTTATGGCAGTGGTGGTGGGGAGAATTATTACGGGAATCAGGAGCCCATCCGGGAAGGTGCCACAGTCCGCGAGCGGCAGGCTATCATTACCATACCGGATCTGACGCGCATGTCGGTGAACGTCAAAATCCACGAGAGTTACATCAACAAGATCAAAATCGGCCAGAAAGTCCGCATCACCGTGGATGCGTTTCCTGATATCATTCTTGACGGTGAAGTGTCCAAGATGGGGGTTTTGCCGGATTCTCAAAACCGGTGGATGAATCCGGACATGATGGTTTATCTCACGACGATTACCATTAATAGCTCCTACGATTGGGTCAAGCCCGGCATGAGCGCCAAAGTCGAAATTCTTGTTAATAAATTAAACGATGTGGTTTACATCCCGGTGCAGGCGGTATCGCCGGACGACGGGAAACTGGTTTGTTATGTTGCGGGTGCCTTTAAGCCGGAGCGACGCGAGGTTGAAGCCGGTGATTTTAACGACGAATTCATCGAAATCAAAAAAGGACTTAAGGAAGGCGAGCGTGTCCTGCTCCGGCTGCCGGATGGTATTGAAACGGGGAGTCCGGAAAACGGTAGCCGATCCGGGGAGGCGAAGCCGGGTGACTCGAAAAAAGCGGCTCCCCCCGCCAAGACCAAGGCCGCTACACCAGCAAAAAAAGTCTGAACTTTTCTTCAGTGATTGCCATGACATTACCGATTGTCCAGATCAGGAACGTTCACAAGACCTTTCACATGGGGTCGGTCAAGGTCGAGGCCTTGCGTGGCGTATCATTTGAAATTTCAGCAGGCGAATACATCAGTATCATGGGGCCGTCCGGCTGTGGAAAATCCACGCTGCTTAATCTTCTTGGGTGTTTGGATCGGCCTACCGTCGGGCACTATCTGCTTGGCGGTCAGGATGTTTCGGGCATGGATGACGACAGTCTCTCGGCGATCCGGGGTTCCCGATTGGGGTTCATTTTTCAATCCTACAACCTCATTCAACAACTCACGGTGTTGGAGAATATTGAAATTCCCCTCTATTATCAGGATCGGCCTGAGGCGGAGTGTCGGGAGCTTGCCAGCAAATTGGCGGCGCGTGTCGGGTTGTCTCATCGGCTGGGTCACAAACCGTTTGAGTTGTCTGGTGGGCAGCAACAGCGCGTTGCTATCGCTCGTGCGCTTGTGAACGATCCGCTGGTTATTCTGGCCGATGAGCCCACCGGGAATCTCGATTCCGCCTCCGGCGTGGAGATCCTGGAGATTTTTGATGAGCTCAACGCGCAGGGAAAAACGCTGATTCTGGTCACGCATGATGCCGCTGTGGGAAAACGTGCCCGCCGCACCCTTCGTCTTCGCGACGGTGAGATTGAACACGATGTCCGTCACTAACCGTCATATCCATGGGATACGCCTTCCTGGCGGCCTCTCGGTCGCAAGGCTCCGGCGTGCCGTCCGCCTGGGGATTCGAAGCCTCTGGTTGCATCGTTTGCGCTCGCTGCTCACCGTGCTGGGGATCGTCTTTGGCGTGTGTTCGGTGATCTCGATGCTTGCCATCGGCGAAGGAGCCAGTTACGAAGCGCAGGAACAGATTAAGAGCCTGGGCAGCCAGAACATCATTCTTCGTAGCGTCAAGCCCCCCGACAGTGAGAAAGTTTCCAATCAGGGAAGGCAGAGTTATGTGCTTCAATACGGCATCACTTATGCCGATGTAGGACGCATTCGCGCCACCATTCCCGGGGTCACGGTCATTTTGCCTGCGCGGAACATTCGGGATTATGTCTGGAACATCACCCGTCGTGTGGATTGTGAAATGATCGGGACGGTTCCGTGGTATCCCGCCATGCGCAATCACCGTGTCGTCAGCGGTCGGTTTTTTACCCAGGATGAAATGGAGCGCCAGGCCAGTGTCTGTGTTCTGGGTGCTGAAATGGTGCCGCGGCTGTTTCCGATAAAATCCCCCTTGGGCAGGCATGTTCGTGTTGCCGGCGACTATTATCAGGTGATAGGCGTTATGGAAGCACGCGGGGGGGCGGGTGAGACTGAGGGGGGCGCGGAACAGAAAGACAAATCCGCTGCCTGCCGTATGTTCATCCCGCTGGAGACCGTCAAGCTCCGATATGGCGAGGTTTTGATGCGCCGCCGGAGCGGCAGTTTTGAGGCCGAGCGTGTTCAACTTCATGAGCTGACGGTCAAGGTGGCCTCGCTGGATGAGGTTATTAATGTCGCAGGAGCGATCCGGGCCGTTATGGAGCGTAACCACAAGAACAAGGATTACCAGATTGATGTTCCCCTGGAAATGCTCCGTCGCGCGGAACGAACCAAGGACATCTTCAATATTGTGTTGGGCTCCATTGCCGCCATTTCGCTCCTGGTCGGGGGTATCGGCATTATGAACATCATGCTCGCCAGTGTTACCGAACGGACGCGTGAAATCGGCATTCGGCGTGCCCTGGGCGCCCGGCGGCGGGACATTGTTGTCCAGTTTCTTGTTGAAACCGTGTTGCTCTCCGGTATTGGGGGCATCATGGGAGTGCTGCTGGGCATCACCATCCCCCTTATTGTCTCCCACGTCGCTGGTATGAAAACCATCATCACGCTCTGGTCTCCGCTGCTGGCGTTCAGTATCTCGGCGTTGGTGGGCGTCATTTTCGGAATCTATCCAGCCGTCCGCGCCGCCAACATGGATCCGGTCGAAGCGCTTCGGAACGAATGAGCTTGCATCGCGGGTGAGCCATTATAGTCTTCGCCAAATGAATTCGACGCCGACCGACACCATTGCAGATTTCAGCCACTTGATGCCAGATACGGTGATTAATGCCGTCGAAGAGGTGCTTGGGGTGCGTTGCAGCAACCTGTGCCGGCCACTGAACAGTTATATCAACCGGGTATATGAGGTGGGGCTCACCGCAGGCGGTCATGTGATTGCCAAGTTTTACCGGCCCGGTCGCTGGAGCCGGGATGCGTTGCAGGACGAACTGGATTTTCTCAGCGAGTTGAGCGCGGCCGAGGTGCCCGTCGTGCCGCCTGTGCCCGGGTTAGAGGGAGCGCTGCTTCACCAGTTGGGGGGAACGTGGTTCGCGGTGTTTCCGAAGAAGGGGGGGCGTCCTCTGGATGAGCCCACTCCGGAGGATTGGACTCAACTGGGCCGCCTGATTGCCCGGATGCATGTCATCGGTTCAGGGCGGGCTCCCCGTGACCGGATTCATCTTCATCCCCGCCACTCCACCCTGGCCCATCTCGACTATATCCTGGATTCCGGGACGGTGCCGGAATCGCTCATCGATCTCTATGAAGATACCGTGATGGACATCGTCGAGCACATTGAGCCTCTGTTCGAGGGAATTGACACCTTCCGGCTGCATGGGGATTGTCATCGCGGCAATATCCTGTTCCGGCCCGGCGAGGGGTATCATTTGCTTGATTTTGATGACATGGCGGTGGGACCTGCGGTTCAGGATTTGTGGATGATTCTGCCCGACCGTTTACCCAAGGCGCGGCCCGAGTTGGACTTGCTTCTGGATGGTTACGAGACGTTTCTGGAATTCCCCTATGACACCTTGCGGCTGATTGAGCCGTTGCGGGCGATGCATTTCATTCATTTCACGGCCTGGTGCGCGCGACAAAAGACCGATGGCGGGTTCGCCCGGCTGTCGCCGGGGTGGGGGAGCCAGGACTTCTGGCGTCAGGAAATCACGGCACTTGAGAATCAGCGGCATGAAATTGAAACGAGTGGACCATAATTCCAGGTTTTCGGGGGCCTTTTGTTGATTTCCACGACTTGCGACTTTAATAACCGCCCAACTTGCGACCTTAGGCTAGGCGGTGTGGAAACGGGCGCGATTCGATTAAGGGCGTCACTGCTAGCCAGGCTTACCCGATCCCTGAGGGGATGACGCTGGCCACCATCCAGTGGGGTGTCGCGACCGATGCTGCCGACGGAACGGCGACCTTCCTGCATGTCCTCAAGGCGCCAGCTGGCAAGACGCTGAAAATCGGGAAAGCCGCCGATGGCTCGGTATTTACAGGGGCGTCGCTTTTGGTCTCAGGCAAGCCGCTCGGCCTCAAGGCCGACGAGGCTGGTTACCTGATTACCCTGCTGGAAGACGTTGCCTGGGACAAGCTCGACACCGTTATACGGTTGCAGAAATAGGGGCCGTTTGCTTGTGTGCTTCCTCGATGAATGCGAGGATATTGGCCAATGGCACATCGCTTTCCACGGCGTGTGAGGGTGCGAAGATGTAACTGCCTTCCCGCCCGAGGTCCAGAAGTCGACAACTTTCCCGCCGCACTTCGGTTTCGGTTCCGTAAGGGAGAATCTTCTGAGTGGAGAGCCCCCCATGAAAGGCCAGTCGCCCCCGGTACTGTTGGAGCAGGGCGGTGGTGTCCATCACTTCCGGTTGGAATGGATTGAAGCAGTTGAGGCCCAGTCCGACCAGGTCGTCGAACAGTTCGTCTACATCGCCGCAGGAATGGATCATCTGGAACTTTCCGGCATCACGCACAAAACCGTACATGCGTTTGAGCTGGGGCTTGATGTACTCATCCCAGAATGGCTTTCCCATGATCAGTCCGTGCTGTTGTCCCCAGTCGTCACCGAAATAGACGGCATCGATGTCATACTTGAGCGCTTCCCGCACTTGCGCGATGTTGTAGTCGGCAATGGCGGCAAACAACTCATGGACGAACTCGGGATGGTCGATGAAGTCGTACATGAGGTTTTCCATCCCGCGCAGGGTCCAGGCGCGTTCAAAGAGGGAAAAGCCGAGATAGAACACCCGGAAGCGATCAGGAGATCGGGCGATCTTGGATGGAATATCTGCAAAGAACCGGGGGTCGATCGGATTGGGGAACGTGTAGCCCTTCAAGGTGGGTTCCGGTAACACGCAGCCTTCGACAATCCCGATATCCTTGTCCACACTACGATCCCACATGACGCCGAAGAAATCCCGGTGGCGGTTATTTGGCAGGGCGTCGAAGAATCCGATGGCCGAACCCAGTTCGAGGATATGGTTGCCGATGGCCACTTCAGCGGCATCCTCACTGCCGAAGTGGTTCTTCAGCATTTCCCATGGTTCGTGGGTGAACTGATAATGCCAGGGAACATAGTTGGGGTGCTTCCCCGAGAAAACCTGCCGCATCACATCACGCTTGCTCATCGTATCTACCTCATCAGAAAAACCGCACATATAACGCCACGACACAGCCCACCAGAATACAACTCCAGAAATTGAACGATTTGTACCAGGGGAAAGCTGCCAGTTCGGCCGCGATGTCCGGGGGCATGGTGCGATCAATGGTGGCCTGGGCTGGAATGTCGGCCCCCCGATGGCGGTAGATATACAGGATGAGAAGCGCCACGGCAAAGTCAATGACCGCGCGGGTCAGGAAGGGGATGGACGGCACCCAGCCTGCGTTTTCCGCCAGGGTGAAGGAGAGCGCCCAGAAGGGGCCGGCAAGGATCGCGATGAGCGCACCTTTTGCCGTGGCCCGCTTGTAGAAGAAACCGGCCAGGAAAAGGGCGCAGACCGAGGGGTAGGCGATGGCCCAGTATTTCTGGATGTAGATGAAAATGGCCTTGAGGTCGCGCAGGTAATAACCGATGAGGGTCGCGGCGATCAGGACCAGCACCGTGGTAATACGGCCGAACCGGATCAGGGAATGGTTGTCCGCCTTCTTGTTGATATAATTCTTATAGATATCAAAGGTGAGGATCGACGAGCTGGCGGAAAGCATCGACGCGATGTGCGACATGACGCACCCCATCAAGCCGGCCATCACAAGCCCGGTGAAACCCACGGGGAGGAGTTGCTTGACCAGTGTGGGAAAAGCCAGGTCGCCTTTCTCCAGGACGCAGACATCGCGCAGCAGACCCGTTTCCGGGGCATAGAGGCGGAAGGCGATGATACCCGGAATGACCACCAGCAGCGGTACCAGAAGTTTGAGGAATCCGGCGAAGACCACGCCCATCTGGCCGTGCCACACACTGCGCGCAGCGAGGGTGCGTTGCGTGATGAATTGATTGCAGCCCCAGTAGAAGATATTGGCCAGCCAGAGTCCCCCGAAAAACACGCCAATCCAGGGCACGTCGGGATCGTTCCAAGCCCTGACCATGTGAAACTTCTCAGGGGAACTGGCAAGGAGGGCCTGGAATCCGCCCACGACCGAGGAGCCATGTCCCGTGAGCTGGCTGACCTGGCTTAGTCCGAGCAGGGTGACAGTGAGCCCGCCCAGAATCAACACGGTGACCTGGATGATGTCCGTGTAGGCGACGGCTTTGAATCCTCCAAAGACCGTATAACCGCCTCCCACGAGGCAAAGGATGGCAAGGCCGTAGGCCAGGGGGAGTCCGAAAATTGAATGGATGGCCAGGGAGCCGGTGTAAAGGACCACGGCTAGCTCGATGACAATGTAACCGATCAGGCTGATGATGGCGTAAACAAGGCGGACTTTGTCGTTGAAGCGCCGTTCGAGGAATTCCGGCATGGTCGTGATCCGGCTCTTGAGATAGTAAGGCAGGAAAAACTTGCCATAGAGAATCAGCGCGATCGCCGCGAGCCATTCAAAACTGGCAATAGCCAGCCCAATGCGATAGGCGGTGCCGGACATCCCGATGAAGTGGTGGGTTGAGATGTTGGCGGCAATCATGGAGCCGCCAATGATCCACCAGGTGAGGTTGCGTCCAGCCAGGAAGTAGTCGTCGCTGACACTTTCCTTCCTCGAGGCAAAAAAGCCCACGGTGGCCACAATGAGCAGATAGACGCCAAAGACAATCAGGTCGATATACATGTCCAGTCCTCCAATTGCTGGGGCATAGTTGACCACCAAATGCCCCTCTCGTCTACTCACGCAATTGACCATTATTGATACTTTATTGACCGGCTTCAATGTGATAGGTATGGTCCCATGACGAAACGTTCAAAACCGGTGTTCGAGTACGAATTGGTTCCCCCTGCGCTAGGGACCTCGTTTGTGATCAGGGAGTTCGATCTGACACGCTTCACCTCGCCCCTTCATGTTCATCCGGAATATGAGCTGACGGTGATCCTGGAGGGCATGGGGACGAGGTTCGTCGGGGACAATGTGGCGCGGTATGGTCCGGGCGACCTGATTCTTGTGGGGCCGAATCTTCCCCACTACTGGCGAAGTGATGCCGGGCGTGGATCCACCCGTGCGCATTCCGTAGTGGTGCAGTTTGGCGAAAGGTATTTGGGGGATGGATTTCTCGCCATGCCGGAAATGCTGTCTGTGAAACGCTTGTTCGAGCGTGCCCGGCGCGGGATTCAGTTTCAGGGCCGGCGGGCTCGTGAAGTGGCGGAACGGTTGGTCCTGCTTCCCCGAACCACCGGGGCTGTGCGTATGGCCGAGTTTATCGGCATCCTGGCAACATTGGCCACGGTGCGGCAAAGTCGTCTCCTGTCCGGGGATGGTTTCCTGGATTTGCCGGATAGCGTCGGAACGGACCGGATCCGGCGAAGTTGCCGGTATGTCTTTGAGCATCTGGACGGCGACGTCAGGCTTGCAGATGTGGCCCGGGAAGCGGCGATGTCGCCGGAGGCCTTTTGTCGGCTATTTCGAAGAATCACAGGACGGCGTTTCTTCGATTTCGTCAATGAACTTCGCGTCACTCATGCCTGCGCCCTGCTCAAGGATACAGAACGGGCGATCGGGGATATTGCGGAGGCATCGGGGTATAAAACCCTTGCAAATTTCAACCGACGTTTCAAGGAGCGGAAAGGATGTGCGCCCCGCGACTTCCGCAGAAAATTTCAGATGGGATAAGCCCGCTTTTGGATTCCAGTATTCTGATTTCTCTTGCGCCTGAATAAGTACATGGAATATGACTTTCGGTAGAGGCTATCCGGGCACCTGCTGAGACACAAGCTGCTAGAAAGGAATGAAACGATGAAGACGATGACACATCGGGAACGAACTTTGGCGGTATTGCGATATCAACCCTATGACCGGTTGCCCATTGTTCACTTTGGATATTGGGAGGAAACACTGGCGAAGTGGATGCACGAAGGGCATTTACGCCAGGATGAGGTGATTGGCTATGCCGACGGGAATGCAAAGGATGTCAACATCGCCGCCAAACTGGGTTTCGACTTCAATTGGCAATCCATGTTCTACACCAACGGTGGGCTTGATCCGGCATTCGAGAGTAAGGTGATCAAGGAATTCCCTGATGGCAATCGGCATGTGTTGAATGAACAGGGGGTCATCATTGTGCAGCATGATGACATGCGGAGCATCCCGGCCGAAATCGACCACCTCCTGAAGGACCGGCCGTCATGGGAGGAGCACTTCCGAAACCGTTACGTGTGGTCGGAAAAACGGGTGGATGCCAAACTCCTGGAACAACTCGGAAAGACGAAACGGGAGGTGCCCCTGGGGCTCCATTGCGGAAGTTTGTTCGGGCATATCCGCGACGTGTTGGGGATTGAGGGGGTTAGCTATCTCTATGTTGACGACGAGCCGCTGTTTCGTGAAATCATCGATATCGTCGGGTCGATCTGCTATTCCAATGTTGAGTTAGCCTTGACCCTGGGATCCGATGTTGGTTTTGATTTTGCCCATTTCTGGGAAGATATTTGTTTTAAGAATGGGCCGTTGATCAACCCTGCTGTTTTTCACGAGTGCGTGGGTCCTCATTACAAGCGCATCACGGATCTGGTCGGGAAGCATGGCATTGATATCGTTTCCCTGGACTGCGATGGGTGGATCGATGCGTTGATCCCGACCTGGTTCGAGAACGGGGTCAATACCATGTTCCCGATCGAGGTGGGCACCTGGGGTGCCTCGATCGAGCCCTGGCGCAAGCAGTACGGAAAGGGATTACGGGGGGTGGGGGGGATGAACAAGACAGTTTTCGCTTTTGACAGGGGCGCGATTGATGCGGAGATCGAACGGCTCAAGCCGTTGGTGGAACTGGGTGGCTACATACCCTGTCCCGATCACAGGATCGCACCCGATGCCAAGTGGGACAACGTCAGGTACTACTGTGAGAGGATGAGCAACGTCTTTGGACAGCCAGGGTGATGTCGGCAGGGGCCTCTTTCTTTGGTGTGGCGGCCATCATCGGAAGCTCTGGAGTCGGTAGCTTGCTATTCCAGACATCCACTGGTGGACGCCGACCTTCCAGCCTTCGCAGCCGAAGTGACCGCTACGGCGGAGTAGGCCCGGGGGCGTCTGATCCCGCCGTGGCGGGAAGGTCGCGGTCCACCTTGGAGGATGTCCAGATTATTTCAGGAGCCTTGGTAAATAGGGATGCTATTTCATAGGGTTATCGGAAAGGGGTTCTGGATGAGTTCAAGGATGACAAGGGTGTTGGTGGTGGGGTTGGGGGTTTTGTGTGTGATATCTGCTTCTTTGGCTCTTCATTACCGCCAGAGGAGCCAGTATTACCAATATCAATGGGAAGGGGCGCTGGCGAATCCCGATCTGGATATGCCGGAGCCAGTACCTGTAAAAACTGAAGCCGCACGGGTTGTTTATGTGAAAGAACCCGCCGCAACAGAATCGGATCTGACGGAGTTTCAGAATCGCATCGCTGAACTTGAGCTTCAGCTCTCCGGAAAAGAAGCGTTGATCGTTTCACTGCGTCAGTCCGCCGTCACTCGCCCGCCTGATCACCCTCCAAAGCCGATGGATCCCGTGGTTGTTGCCAGTCGGAAGACGAATGACGTGGCTCGACTCGCAGAAGCGGAAAAGAGGCGCCAGGAATTCCAACAGAAAATTCAGAACTCCTTTGCCCGACAGGCGAACTTCCTGCTCAATCGCGATACCTCAAAAATGTCCGAGAAAGAAAAGCAACAATATGAGAAAATGGTCGGACTGCTGGATGAGACGTGGAAAGCCGCCGCACAAATGCAGGCCCCTCTTCCTCCAGAGCAACGGCGTGAAGTGATGCACACTGTTCGGAATAACCTGAAGGCCCTGAGCCCGCTGTTGGCAACCGAACGGACCCGTGAGTTTTATGACCTCGGCGTCAGTCTGGGATACAACGAAACGGAAGCCGCCCAGTTTGTTTCTTATATCGCGGATGTCATTGATGTCACGTCAGTCAATAAACTCTTTCCCCAAGGACATAACCATTCCGGTCAAAGAGGAGGAGGCGGGACGGTTGGGCAAGGCAATAACGCTTCCGCTCCCGTGTCGAAATGAGGAGGTTGTGTTACGGGGCGATCATGGCGTCGATATGCCGCCGTTCGATGGCCTCGTTGCGCTGGCGCTCAGCCATCCTATTCGCAAACAGCTTTTTTGCCTGATCGTTCCAGACGTTGGCTTCGTCATAGTCGCCGCAATACGGAATGTTCAGATCAATCCAGGCGCACACCTTGTCGAGCTCTTCCGGGGACATTTTTACCCCGGCATGGCCACTCCGCAGCATTGTGATCAGCTTGCTTTTTACCGCCCCTGTCCGATACGGGGGCTTCATCTCAAGCGTTTCATAGCGCGTCAGCCATTGCACGATCTCGTTGGGTTTGCCCCAGTTCAAGTTCTTGTCGCCTCGCACCCATTGCCCTTTCCCGTTCTGCGTGATGGGCGCCTGGGTTAGAGTCAGAAAGGATCGTGCCCAGTTTCGCTGTGCTTGCGGATCATGAACCGGATCGCCGGTGAGGATCCATTTTTCGGCCTTGCCGCCGGTCTGGTGGCAACTCACGCACTTTGCGTCCAATATCGGCTGGATCTCGCGGGGATAGCTAAAACCCCGGGTGGGACCGTAAAACGGTACCGGAGTAGCCACGCCGGCGCGTGCGGCCTGAGTGAGGGTCGGCGGCGGGACGGGGGTGGTGTCCTTGGCCTCGTGACACCCCACGCACGAGATCTTTTCCCCGGGCATCATGGTCAACCACGAGCGCATGGTCTGCACCACCTGATTATCCTTGTCCAATGCCTGGAAATAAACTGGGGTCCGGGCCGGGATTGAAAACAAGGCTGACCCGTCTTCGTAGACCGGCACATCGCCGATGATAGCCTTGATGTCAAATCCCCCCAGGCCAAGCGAGGGTGGGGTGGGAGAGTCCACGCCGCCTCCGGGGCCACGCCCCCTTGAGGATCCGATGGTGACAGGTTTGTAGCGGATCTCCACGATGCGGAGCTTCTTGATCGTTCCGCGAGGAACCCCTGTCAAGCCAGGGCCGACATAGACGTCCTGCATGCTGACGATACTGTTTGTTTTCGTCCAGTCGCACATGGCGGGGAGTGTTGGAGGGGTCGACCTTACCCATAGCGGAATCGGTTGCATGCAATGGGTTTCAGGATCGGAAATCAACCATTCACACTGTCCCGCCGTGGTCATGAAATAGATGCCATAAAAGTCAGTTGTCCCGTTGCGATTGTTGGATTCAGCCACACAGGCAATCAGATTCGTCTCGTCAAATGGGAAAGGGTACGAAAACTGTTCTCCGTCGGAGACATAGGCATTCTCGCCGGAGTTGGGCTTGAAGCTCATCGGATGAAGCGGCGGGAATTCGGAGACCCCTTCAAACCCCTGCCGGCCTTTGTGGATATTCACGATTCCCAATTTTCCTCCCTGTGAACGATGGTACCCGGCAATTACACTCATGATTTTACTGCTTCCGGGAATCGGGCGCGAATGCTGGTAGCTGGTCGGCGAGATTGAACTGTTGCCGTAGTATTCAATTTGCTGGGTGCCGTCCGGACGCATCACAAAAAGTTTATGGGCATAGCTCTGGCCCCGGTCATTGTAGTCGCGCCGCATATAGAGAACCTGGCCGTCGTTCATGACGACGGGGTAGGCTGTGCCTGCCTGATCGAAGCCGACACGGCGGGCATACCGTCCGTCCTTGTCCATGATGTACAGGTTGCTGGTGTCGCCCCATCCGCAGGTCACGTGCTGGACGATGCGGGAGGAATTGAAGAGAATGTCGCCACTGGGCAGGTAGATAGGTTCAATAGAGGCCCCGTAGGTGTCATTACTGGTGAGCTGTCGTAGCCGTCCGCTGGCCAGTTCCATTTCGAAAATCTGGTAATTGAACCGGGGGAGTGCCTCATTACGCGTCGTCAACTTCTTGTCGCCTTGTCGCCAGGCAAAAAGCAGTCGTTTGCCGTCATAGGACAGGCAGGGATCCCGCATGATTCCATCGTCACCGGGTATCAGGGTGCTGACCATGGCGCGTCGTCCTTCGAGCTCCGGACGCAGATCCAGTTTAAACAAGCCCGTCGGGCTCTCGTCGCCCTCGTATTCGTGGCAATTCTGCAATCCACTCTTGGAGGCAAACACCAGGTGTTTAACAAAAATCAAGTCCTTGGTTTTTGTTAGCATCGGGTGCAGTCGCTTGCGTCGTCGTTCAAGGCAGGCCTTCCGGTAGAGTTCCAGCCAGCGCCTGTCACCCGCCGGGACTGCGGA
>CAMDCX010000049.1 GCA_945890715.1 PVC group bacterium
TCCACATCGGTTTCGGAGACTTCAATATGACGCCGCTTCACTTCCTCGATGAGCAACTGTGTCCCGATCGCGTGCTCTCTCGCCCGTTCGACCAGTTCCCCCATATGCCGACCCAATTCTTCGCGCGGCATGTGATGGTTGTAAAACTCAAGCAATCGCTTCAATTCAGCAAGGATCGCTTTCTCAGGAACAATCTGTCCATTCACTCGTAATGTCATCTCGAATTCCTCTCTCTAGTATCTTGGTGCAATTGAAACTGCGGGATGGACATAGATTGGGACGAGCGGTTCGCCCGCCAGTCCACGATCCGCCAGATCGTCAGCCATCCCCGCCACCATAACAGCGCCGGGACTCCGGGATTCCCGGATCAACCTCACAGAGGCCGGGCACTGTGCTGTCAGGATCGCGCCCAGGCGGTCCCAATCGGAGGTGACCCAGACGGTACCTGGCGTTTTAAGCCCCTCAGCAAGCGTCTCTGCGGAACCGACCATCCAGTCGCCCTGAAGCCGAACAATACCATCCTCACGCTCAAAACAACCCGCCCACACCTCAGTCCGCCGGGCATCACCCAGCACCACGACCCGGCTAGCCCCCGTCTCCTGCATCACCGAACGGGCCAACGCGCGAGCACTGGAGACTGCCGTTACCGGCCTGCCATCTGGAAGCGCCAAACCCCTGATCAGGGAAACGCCGAGACGAAGGCCTGAAAAAGCGCCCGGACCGATCCCTACAGCCAGCCGGTCGATCCGGCTCCAGGGTGAAGCTTCGGCTTGAATCCATTGGTGAAGGTCGGCAAATACCGGGCGGCGTTGCCGCGTCCCGGCGAGCCATTCCTGCTTCATCAGCACGGTGCCATTCTCGACCCATGCCAGTGAACCGGAATCCGTTGAAAGTTCGAGCGCCAATGTTTTCATGTGTTTTTGCTTGATTCAAGCCCCCCGGCTGTGGATGATTCGCGGCTGCAAACAGCACGGCGAATGTAGCTCAGTTGGTTAGAGCGTCAGATTGTGATTCTGAATGTCGCGGGTTCGAGCCCCGTCATTCGCCCCATCCCCCGGATTTTCCATCCAGGCTCTCCTCCCAGATTTTCTTTTCACGGTCCACGGCCACCCTTGCATTTTTATGGGCAACCGGATCGATCGCTACCCATTTCAGGGACTGCTCAGCCGGGTCAAACTCACCCGCCCTCGCATACAGCTCCGCCAGGGTGGCATGATTGTAGGGTTCCCAGAACTGCCAATCCGTGTAGGCCTTCCAATACTCAATCGCCTTCAGGGGCGATTCCTCCCACAGGAACCGGGTCTTCAGCCGGCGCAACTGGCTTTTGTATCCATTCTGATACAGCCCGCGGTCACACCAGAACCGGGCCTGCCTGAGTCGCTCTGCCCGGGCTTCACCCGTGACATCCGTGGCACGGTAGTAGGCTATCTCGGCTGTGAAAATCGTGAAATAGTAATTCCAGGGATACAGCGAATAAGCTTTCCGGCAGGCCTCCAGAACCTGTTCAACCGAGGCGGGCGGCAGGCCATATTTAGCCTTACAAGCCAGATGCGAGGCAACCGAGGCGCGTGTGGCATAAACCATTCCAGCCAGCGCGAGAGCGAAGACCAGCGCCCCCAACACCGCAAGAAACCACTGATCGACACTGATACGGTCATAGGTCTTCATAAGTCAAAAAAGAAAGCCCCTTCCTCATGAAAGGGGCTTTACTTTCAACCAACCGGACGACTTACAGACTTCCGACAGGCGTGGGTGACGATTTCGTGGTGCTGGTTGTGGTGGTGGGAACCGTCATCCCGATGATTTCAAGGCGCGGACGGGGTTTCATGACCTCGTCGATCGTCTTGAGAATCCGACCCGATTTTGCCGCCTGCAATTCCGCCATGGCCGCAGCGGCTTTTGCCTCTTCGGGGGTTTTGGCCTGAGCCACCTTCTGGGCAGCTTCTCTGGCCTTTTCAAGAATCACTTTCAGACGATCCACCAGATCAGTAACCTGGGAAACGCGGCGTGTTGCCTGGGACGAAATCCACTTGGCATTTTGCAATGCTTTTTTTGCCGCCTCAATTTTATCCTTGTCGCCAGACGCCTCCGAAAGCCTCAGGTCGGCCTTGGCCTTGTCGAGGTTAGCCACCGCCTCATCTGAAGCCTTCTGGGCTTTGGCGAGGGTCTCCAGCCCGCTTTGGACAGCAGCCTCCGCACGCGCCACGGCGGCAGAAGCGATCTCTGTCGGAGTCGATGCCGCTCCCGCCGTCATGCCCACCACCGGAATCATCACCAAACCCGCCAACATCATTGCCGTCATCAATTTTCTCATGCTCATGCCTCCTGTTTAGAAACCTTGACCCCTACGAACTATCTGAAATAACTTAAGAAAGTGTGCACCAACCCCCAGACTCCGTCAAGTCTTTCAGTTGCGTATTATCACCAGACGGAACGGGGAACTTCAATCACATCACCCGGAATGATCACAATATCCCTGCGCCGACCCTGCCGGATGTCCTCCAACTTGATTTCAACCCGGTCATTATTCCGGGTCAGGAATATTTTGGTCTTGTCGGCATACTCCGTGTAACGCCCGGCCCGTGCCAGGGCCTGCAGCAGGGTCTGGTCGCGCGTCAAGGGGTACGGCCCCGGACGAATCACCTCTCCCGCTACCGCATACTCGCCTTCCGGTGGAACAATGATCACCGTCACGGTCTTGTAGATCTTCTGATCGATGTAAGCCTTTTCCACGAACCGCTGGGCTTCCCCGCAGGATTTTCCGGCAACAACCATCGGGCCGATCAGCGGAAAATTGATCCGTCCATCCTCATCCACCACATTAGGACAGGAGAACGGCTCGGGTGGGGCATAGATGGCAACCTGAACACGATCCCCTTTCCGGAGCATCCGTTCGGTCGTCTCCGTCATCATCTCGGGAATCCGGTTGGTCACGCCCGCTCCGGCCGTAATAACGGGGGCGGCAACACGACCCTCATTCTTGACCCGTGAAGGCATCATGGGAGCCTCGAGCTTCTTGAGTGGCTCCCGAGTAGTAGTCATTCGTTCAAGCACCGGTCGGTAGGGGTTGACGGTTTCTGGGGAACGGGGGCCCGACACGCATCCCGTCACGGCCGCGCCTGCGGTCAGCACCGCCATAATCACGAACCGTGTCCTCATACGGAAGCACCTGTCCCTTTGGCGTTCACCTTACCAGTGGCCACAGGAAGCGCCGGGGCCTCCTTCTCCTGTCGGCGGCCTTTGGTGTTCCCATAAGAATAATTGTAATACGAGTTGTAGTAATAATAGTAATCGCGGGTCACGTTTAAGTTATTGAGAACCACCCCGATCAGATTTCCGCCTGCGTTATCGATCATGGTCTTGGCACGCCCGGACACGGCACGCGGATAGGTCCGGTGCTGAATCACCAACAACACCCCGTCCATCTCGCTGCACAAAATGGCCGCATCACTCACCCCCATGATCGGAGGGGAATCAAAAAAGACATAATCATACCGCGTTTTGACATGGTCAATAATGGCTCGCAGTCGCAGTGAATTCAGCGCTCCATGAGCCACCGAGGGCAATTTCCCACTCGGCATAAAGTCGATGGTGGACACCACTGAGGGCATGATCGCCTCATCAATCTGCAACTTGTCCAGCAACACATCCGCCAAACCGATACGATTGGGAACCTTGAACATCTTGTGCTGGGTCGGCCGACGCATATCAGAGTCAATCACCAGAATCTTTTTCCCGGCCTGCGCGCAGATATACGCCAGATTGAAGAGCGTCAGCGACTTGCCTTCCCCCGCGCCACCGCTGGTCATACACATGGTGTTACCGCCGCCCAGCTTCTTCGATAATTCGATATTCATGCGGAGCACCCGATAGGCCTCGGCATGGGGACTCTCGGCCCCCTCATCCGGCAACGGCCTCACTTTTTGAGGAATAATGCCAATAATGGTCGACCCGATAAATTTTTCGATATCCTCAACCGTCTTGACTGATGTGTCCACATACTCGATGAAGAACACCAATCCGATACCACAGGTCAACCCCAGCACAATGCTCAGAATGACATTCAGGAGAATTTTCGGGCTTACAGGTTCATTTTCAGCAGGAACTTCCGCCGGGTCAACAACCTCCACAGGGGTTCGGGGCAGATCGATGCCGATATTTTCCTGAAGCAGGCGGGTTTCCAGCGTGTCGCGCATCTGGCGCTGCCGGACGACCTCGCTCTCCGCCTTGGCAAAGGGAAGATATCGCTCCCCGCGCGCGGTGATTTCGCTTTTCTTGGCCTCCTCAAGATCCTTGTCCGTTTCCTCAAAATCACGCTTGGCGATCTCGAAACTGGTATTGAGCCCGAGAATCTGCCCCTTAAGCGTGTCTTCAATCTTCTTCTTTAAGTCCGACACCACCGCTGCCGCTCCGGTCACATCGGGATGCCGTTCTCCGAACATTTCCTGCTTGCGCTTGAGGATGGTCTCCGCCTCGGTCAACTGCTGGCGTAATGTGGTCAGCGTGGGATCCTGGATAACATAGGATGAGGAATAAAGCAGGTCACTACCGGTCAGATTTTTCAACTGCTTCAAGCGCGTGTCCCGGTCCAACATTTCCTTGCGGGCCGTGATCCGGTTGATCTCCAGTCGTTCCAACTTGGCATTATCAAGTGACGCCACGGAACTGCCGCTTTGTCCGCCGCTGAAGACGCTGACCTTGAGCTCCTTGCGGATCGACTCAAGATTCTGCTCGGCCTCCTCGACCTTCCGTTGTTGAGCCTTGTAGGCCTCCTTGAGTGCCGCAACCCCCTGCTCCGACACCTCACGGGTCTGCTTCATCCGGGAATCCCGATACACCGAGGCAATTTCATTCGCAATCCGGGCGGCATCGCGGCGAGCCGTGTCCTTGTTGCTCCGGCGGGTGCTCCGGAAAATCCGGACTTCGATCAGATTGGTGTCGCGATACTGCTGAACCTTCATGCTGTCAACCAGCATCCGGTAGGTTTCCGGCAGGGTCAGGGGTGCACCATCATCCGAATACATCCGCCCGAACTCCTCCTGCATGCGAAGGTTCCGGATGACTTCGTAGAGAATCGGACGGGACTGGATCACCTCGAATTCGGTCCTCAGGAAATACATGTCATACATCGTCATGACCTGCTGCTGCTGGGAGGCCGTGTAGAAGGGCGTGACATTGGGCGTATCCTGCCGGACCTTGATCCGGGTGGACGCCATGTAGACTTTTGGAATGGTGAGGGTAATCACAATACCGGCCGTGACGACCAGGAGGAAAACTGCGATGACCACCTCAATGCGGGACTTGACCATCCGCCAGTAATCCATGAAATGCGCGGCTTCCTGAGGATTTTCAGCCATTGTCTGTCATGCTCCCAAAAAACGGGTGAGGCTCAAGGAGCCTCACCCATGATCATGCCACCCCCTCAGGACGGCCTCGCTGCCCGAGCCCAGAGGGTTCGTTATCTGATTACATCTCGGCTTTTACGCTAAACAAAAAGGTGTTTCGACTGAACGATTCGCGCACATCGGAATCCCAGTTTTCATAATCATAACCGCCCGAGAGAGACCAGATCCGATTGATACGGTAGATGGCGCTGATACCGGCCATCATCATGTCATCGTTTCCGCCCGGCAAAGTGGCTCCCTCTTCCTTGTAATCACCACTCCCGTACTGGGCGTCCAAAGTCAGGGTCAGACGACCAGGCAGAATGTCATGGTCAATGGCACCGGTAAACGCGGTCAGGGTCTGAATCGAGTAAGGACGCACATACGGGGCATACAAACCATAGTTGGCGCCGATGCGGAACCGCGTCGCGGACGCTGCACGCAGGGTCAATTCCGCCGACCCGCTGGGCGTGTCGATCGCGTCCAGGTCGGCATTGTCATACTCCCCATGCTGATACCCGGCTCTGAGTTTTCCGATATAATCAGGATTGAAAACCTTGTCAACGCCCACTCCGGCCGAGATCACCTGCGAGCCGCGCTTTTGCGTCGTGGAATTGTTTTTGAAATCCGAGGCACCCACAAGGCCCAGCAGATTGTAGCCCGAACCCATCTTGTACTTCAGATAGGCTTCGCCGGTGAGAATATCCTCGTCCTCATCCTCCGCCACCACGGATTCCGTATACCGCTTAAGGGCATACGCGGCCTTGACGCCGGTTGCCAGCGTCTCGCTCAGGTCGGCATCCACGCCCCCATGAGCCGTGTTCCAGATGTGACTATAGCTGGACCGGACATTGGCACCACCGTTGTCTATCTGGGGATCGTCGTTGTAGGTGATCGAATCACCCAGGCTCAATGTGACACGAGGAGAGAGCTGATGCATCAATTCCAACGCCGCTGTTCCGAAAAGCTCGGTATCATTCTGGGCGCCGCCCTCTGCGCTCGTACGGGGATTGCTATGCCACTTCAGCATGGGAAGAATGGCCAAATCAAGCATCGTGCGGTCCCCGTTGCGCAAACGATAATCCGCACGCGGCTCAATGAAAATATCCAGATTGCTTTCCTTGCCGCTTTCCAAGCCATCCCGATTGTCGGTAAATACGCCACCCGACCTCACCGAGAACAACCACGGCCCCTGAGGCCCCTGCTCTGCGTCTTGTCCATAGAGATCCGCACTCATTACAAGGGGAAACGCCAAAACCGCCCACATCACCTTTGTCCATTTTTTCATATCGTTATCCTCCAGATAGACCGGTAAAACAAAACGACCCTACCACAACTCTAAATATGGGTCACAGTTTTGCCGAGTTATCCCCGTCAAGTCAACCCTAATCCTTACTCACATCGATATGGGGAATTGCTCTCTGCGCTTTCTTTTGTCACATCGGTCGCTACAATACGCCCGCATGCAATGGGAATGGAATCCAGTAACGGCTAAACGATGGCGGCTTTTCCGCCGTATGCGCCGTGCCTGGTGGTCCCTCTGGATTCTGATTGCCCTCTATTCCGTCAGCCTGGGATCGGAACTGCTGTGCAACAACACCCCGCTTCTGGTCCGTTTCGAAGGACGAGTCTATTTCCCTATCCTGCGATTCCATCCGGAGGACACTTTCCTGAAGAACGGCCGGCATACCCGGCCCGACTACAAGAAAATCGCCCAAACCCCGGCCTTCATCTCAAATCCACAAAACATCATGATTTTCCCGCCAATCCCCTTCGGCCCCTTTGAAACCACCGACCCGTCCTCAATTAAGTTGCCCGATGCCGTATCCCTGCATTTCAAACCTGAACCCCGAGTGACTACGGTCAATCTCTCCCGTGACGGCATCATCATGAAGGCCGTTGACACGGATTATTTCTTCGGAGCCCCGCCTGAATCCCTAGTGGGGCAGTCTTTCTCAAAAACCTGGCCACTCCCCCCGCCACTGCGGGACGCTCTGGACTCCCGATTGAAAAATGAAGCGGCCCCCACTTTCAGCCTTGTGGTTTCTTCATCCCAACCCGTCCCCCGCGAGGCCGAACTCTGCCTCTCCGAATTTGTCCCGCGTAGCACTCCGCCCTCCACGGTACGCATCACTCTACGGGAACGAAAAGGACTTTCCGGCGCCGCACAGGGCAAGGTGGCCCTGAATGACCGCCTCGAGGTGGTCTCCTCCACTTTTCCTTTATGGAACTCGCTTTCCCTCGAAACCCGATCCTCCTTGATCGCCCTTGCACAAGCCCGCCTCGCCGGCCAAACCGAAGACCGTTCACTCACCCTAAACAACCGGACCTATACCCTCACCGCCACCCGATCTGAAGTCAGTTGGCCCTATAAACCCGGTTCCGGCCATTGGATGGGAACCGACAGCGCGGGGCGGGATGTTCTGGCTCGAGTCCTCTATGGGTTGCGAACCTCGATGACTTTTGGGTTTCTGCTGGTGGCGATGGCAATGGCCCTCGGCACCCTGTTGGGCGCCTTGCAGGGCTACTTCGGAAAAAATGTGGACATCATCGGACAGCGCTTCACCGAAATCTGGAGCGCGGTTCCGTTTCTCTATGTCATGATCCTGCTCGGTGCCGTCTATGGCCGCAGCTTCCTCATGCTGCTTCTCTGCTATGCTCTCTTCAACTGGATCGGCATCTCCTACTACATCAGGGCCGAATTTCTCCGGCTCCGCCATCTCCCCTTCGTGGAATCCGCCCGTTCGCTCGGGCTCCCCCATCGCACCATCATCGTGCGGCATATCCTGCCAAACGCCCTTGTTCCCCTGATCACCTTCTTTCCCTTCTATCTGGTGGGGGCCATCGGATCCCTGGCGGCGCTGGACTATCTCGGCTTCGGGCTCCCGCCCCCTACTCCAAGCTGGGGCGAACTGCTGGCGCAGGCCCAGCAATTCCGCTGGGCCTGGTGGCTGATCCTCTACCCCGCTCTTGCTCTTTTTGTAGTCATGCTGCTCGGCGTCTTTGTCGGAGAAGGCATCCGGAATGCGTATGATCCGCGTCCCCGCACGAAATTTGAGTAATGAACACTTTATTAGACATTCGAAACCTGGGCATCACGTTTGATACCGATGAGGGTCCCCTCAAGGCGGTGGACAACGTGTCGTTCTCCATCCGGCAGGGCGAGGTGGTCGGGTTGGTCGGCGAATCCGGATGCGGAAAATCAGTGACCGCCCTGGGCCTGCTCCGGTTGATTCCCATGCCACCCGGACGCCTGACATCGGGCGAGGTGTTCTTCGAGGGACGTGATTTGCTCCGCTTGCCGACAGATGAATTACGGTCCATCCGCGGCCGGCGCATCAGCGTCATCTTCCAGGAACCCATGTCGGCCCTCTCCCCGCTTCACCGCGTCGGCGCGCAATTGGTGGAAACATTGCAGCTTCATCTCCCAATCGACACACGCGCCGCCTGGATGACCAGCGTGGACTGGCTCAAGCGCGTCGGGCTACCCGATCCCGAGGCGCAGATGCGGGCGTACCCCTACCAATTATCCGGCGGCATGTTGCAGCGGGTCATGATTGCCATGGCCCTCATGCTGGAACCCGCGCTCATCATTGCCGACGAGCCGACCACCGCCCTGGACGTGACCATTCAGGCACAGGTTCTGGAACTGCTCCGGGAGATGAAAAGCAAAGACACCTCGCTATTGCTGATCACCCACGATCTCGGCGTGGTCTGGGAACTTTGCGACCGCATCGTCGTGATGTACGCCTCCCGCGTGATCGAGGAAGGCCCGCGCCGGGATCTGTTTGAAAAACCGGCTCATCCCTATACCCGCGCCCTGCTTGACTCGGTGCTCAGCCTCAGCGGCCGCGCGGATCGACTTTCCACCATTGAGGGACAAGTCCCCTCTCCGCTCGCCTATCCCGCAGGGTGCCGGTTTGCTCCCCGCTGTCCACACGCCTTCGCCCGCTGCCACCAGGAACAGCCCCCTCTCTACACGCTTTCAACAGATCGCCACTCCGCCTGCTTTCTCTGCGATAAACACCCCATAGCTCAACCTTCATAATTCATCCTTCAACCTTCATAATTCATCCTTCAACCTTCATAATTCATCCTTCAACCTTCATACTTACCCCCATGCCCCCTCTCCTCCAAATACGCAATCTCAAGACCTGGTTCCCCATCACCAGCGGGGTATTCTCCCGAACCGTTGGCCATGTGCGTGCGGTGGATGGCGTCTCATTCGACATCGCGCCAGGCGAGACTGTGGGGCTGGTCGGCGAATCCGGATGCGGCAAGACCACGCTCGGCCGAACCGTGCTTGGGTTGGAACCGCGGAAATCCGGCGAGATTCTGCTCGGGGGCATCCCGTTATGGCCAACCCGCCATCAGGAAACCCTGCCCCTGCGGCGCCGGGTTCAAATGATTTTTCAGGATCCTTACTCCTCCCTCAATCCCCGCATGACCATTCAGGAAATCGTGACCGAGGGATTGCTTCAACAACGCCTGATCCGGCCGCGCGAGCGGGGAAATGCAGCGACCCGCCTGCTTCAGGAAGTGGGCATGGAACCCAGTGTGCTCCACCGGTACCCTCACGAATTTTCAGGGGGCCAGCGCCAACGGATCAGCATCGCCCGTGCCATTGCCGTGCGGCCGGAACTGGTCATCTGCGACGAAGCGGTTAGCGCGCTCGATGTATCGGTACGGGCCCAGGTGCTGAACCTGCTCATCGACCTGCGCGCCTCCCACAATCTGGCATACCTGTTTATTTCCCATGACCTCGGGGTCATCCGGCATATTGCCAGCCGTGTGGTGGTGATGTATCTGGGGGTCGTGGTCGAGACTGGATCGTCATCAGAGGTTCTGGATTCGCCAGCTCATCCCTACTCCCGCGCCCTGATTTCCGCCGTGCCCGTTCCCTTCAGCGAGAGCCGGAAACGGACGATCCTGAAAGGCGACGCCCCCTCCTCGTCTCATCCGCCGTCCGGCTGCCGGTTCCGGTCCCGTTGCCCCCTCGCCCTCCCCGAATGCGCCGCCCGGGTTCCGGTTCTCGAGCCGATTACCCCCGGCTCCGCACGACAGGTCGCCTGCATCCGGAAGGATGAGATTTTAGACACATCACAACATGCAAAAGCGCTTTTGCAAGGCGTTTTTCAATGAAATCGAATCATACGCCGACTCACTTCACCTTGAGATCCTGTTTGACATCAATCGCGGAACCCGGAATTGACGGGAGCCCGAGCAGGGAAAGCGCCAGATTACCCACGTCGCTATTCCGCACTGGCGGGTTCTGCTCAGAATAGTCAGGCCGGCCTGTTCCGGGTTCTTTTCGGGTGCCGGCATTCACCGTATACAGGTCGCCCGGAGTAACGCCCGCACCCCACACATAGAAGGGGATCGTATAGTCAATTGGCTTGGTGGCATCGGAGTGATCCTTCCCCTCTCCACCATGATCGGCGGTAACAATCAAGTCGGTTCGTCCCTTCAAACGAGAATCAGTGGAAATCAAATCCATAATCCGCCCCAGATAGCCATCCATCGTAATCAGAGCCGCATTGTACGGCTCGCTCCCCCATCCATGAGTGTGTCCTGCCGCATCGGCATCACCAAAATAAACAAAGGCAAAGTGGCAGGGCTGGGTCGTCATCATGCTGATCACACTGTCGGTCAACACGGAAGATTTCGCATACACGAAGCAATCCACCTTATTACGTCCGTTGTCGGGGCCGGTCTCGTCCGGCGCCCCGTGAAGGGCGTCATAGGACACCTTAAAAAGGGCGAACTTGGATTTGGTGCCCCACACTCCGGTGCGCAGACCATGATCATGAACGACGTCAAAGACGCTGGGAACATAAGATCCCTTGTTGGAATGAATCGTCACTCCTTTGGCCGGATCGGTATTGCTCGTCCAATGATGGCCCTCCGGCTCCTTGATCCGGCGGCTGGTGATCATGCTGGTGTGGTTGGGCAGCGTGACGGTGATGTCGAAATCCGCACGGGCATTGGTGGTCCCGGCCGACTCCGTTTCCAGGTGTTTGAAATGGGGAAGTTTCCCGGCATCGACCAGCGTTTGTAAGTAAGTCGATCCCAGGCCGTCAATACTGACGGCGACGACATAGTCCGCCCCCGAGGTCACAAGACAACAGCCCAACCAGCAAGCCAATAAAGTCATGGTTTTCATGTGCGGCATCATAAAGGATTAAGATTATGATTACGATTAAGATTATGATAAACACCCCGCCGATATGACAACAAACACCCCCATTAAAGCCCTCGTCATGCTGTCCGGCGGGCTGGACAGTATGCTGGCGGCCTGCGTCCTCAAGGCGCAGGGCATCCAGGTCACCGGCCTCTGTTTTGAATCGCCTTTCTTCAGCGCCGAGAAAGCCCGTATCGCCGCCGGGCATGTCGGCATTCCATTGATTGTGGAGAATTTTTCCGACACCCTGATCACCCTGGTGGAACATCCCAAGCACGGGTTCGGCGCCAATATCAATCCCTGCATTGATTGCCATGCCGCCATGATCCGCCGATCCGGCGAGATCCTGCAACGCGACGGGTTTCATTTCGTCGCCACAGGCGAAGTGCTCAATCAGCGCCCGATGTCGCAGACCCGGAAAAACCTGGATGTTGTGGCGGTGGAATCCGGACTCAAGGATCGCCTGCTCCGCCCCCTCAGCGCCAAGCTCCTGCCGGAAACCGAACCGGAGCGACTCGGCTGGGTGGATCGCGCCCGGCTTCTGGATTTGAATGGCCGGGGCCGGAAACCCCAACAAAGACTGGCCGAAACATTTGGCCTAACGCATGTTCCGCCCTCTGCCGGTGGTTGCAAATTAACAGAACCTCAATATGCCGAAAAGGTATGGGATTTGCGACGGAACGCGCAACTGAAGGATCGTCACGCCATTACCCTGCTCCGCATCGGCCGACATTTCAGACTCTCGTCAAAGGTTAAGGCCATTGTCGGAAGGGATGCCCCGGAAAACAGCGCTCTGACATCCAACACGGAAGCGGGCGACACGCTTCTCAACACCGCTCCCGCCATCCCGGGTCCCACTGTCCTGGTGTCCGGACCCGCCAACGAAAAGGAACTCCTCATGGCCGCCCAGCTTTGCGCCCGCTACAGTGATGTGCGTACCGCTCCCCAGGTGGAGATCATCGCCACGGGATTCGCCGGAAACCGCACACTCACCGTAGTCCCCGCCACCGACCTGGACATCGCCCGCCTCAAGATTTAGCGGCGAGGTAGAGGACTTCGAAGGTGGCTTTGACGCCGCCAGAGGGGTCACGGCAGGTTTCATCATACGCTTTTCGGAGCTGGTTCAACTCCGTGCGGGACAGAGGTTGTGCCGCACGCGACACCGTTCCAGCAGTGAGTCCCTGGGCATGGATCGTGCCGAAAAAATCATCCGCCGAATGATACCGCGCCTGAATCGCCTCTGCCTTCCGGGAGATCAGATTGAAGCCGGCACCCTCCACAGCCGAGATCACTTCATCGCGGGTGGGCAGCCGACCTGTCGGCATTTTTTCAGGCGCAATTTGGCGGCGCAATCCATGGAGTTCGGCCAGAGTCCCATCCACCATCAGTGCCGCGTACAATCCGCCTCCCGGCACCAGCGTTGCCTGTAGCGTCGCCATGGTGTTCTCAAGTGGCACAGCCCAATGTAGCGCCGAACTGCTAAGAATGAGATCAAACGGGCGGGCCGTTTTGAAATCACGGACATCTGAAACCACATACTCCATCGCAGGGTCGTTCCCCCAGCGCTCCCGGACGCAGGATACCATCCCGTCCGCCACATCCATCACGCAGAGCGAGGCATTCGGGTAGCGTTGCCGGATCAACCCCGTTAGCACACCAGTCCCACAGCCCACTTCGAGAATCCGGCCCCGCCCCACCTCATCCGGATCGGGCAGGATTTCGAGAAGTCTGGCCCCGACATGACGATGCAGGCCCGCCCCCTGATCATAGGTGCTGGCGGCGCGCGAAAAACGGCGGGCAACCGGATTCACGAAATCACTCCCTCAGCCCGTGCGGCTTCGACAATCCGGTCGGCCACCTCGTTCAACATCGCCACCGGATGATCCAGGCGAACCGAAAGGCGCAACCGCGCCGTACCCCGGGGAACCGTGGGCGGGCGGATGGCAATTGCCAGAATCCCCTGTTCCCTTAACCGCCGATGAAGCCGGATCGCACGCGTGTTGTCGCCCACCATCACCGGAATGATCTGGCTTTCCGAGGCGCCGGTATTCAATCCCAGTGCCTGCAATCTGCTCCTGAAATGGGTCGCCCGCGCCAGCAGATCCGCACCCATCCCGGGATTGTCGCGCAACACCTCCAGGGCACCCAGCGCCGCGCCCGCCATGGCGGGCGACAAGGCCGTGGAATAAATGAACGAACGCGCCTTGTGAATCAACCAGGTCCGCATCTCAGCCGAACACGCTACAAATCCGCCTGATCCGCCCAGCGCCTTGCTCAATGTGCCCATCGAAAGGGTCACCTTTGACTCCACCCCGGCCGCCCGGATGAGTCCAGCACCACCCGGCCCGAAGACGCCGGTTGCATGGGCTTCATCGACCAGCATCATCGCGCCTTCGGCTTCCGCCACCGTCGCCAGCGCCGGGATCGGGGCAAGATCGCCATCCATACTGAAAACCGATTCCGTGACGATCAAACGCTTCCCGGAACCGGAACAATCCCGGAAGAGACGACTCAAATGAGTAACATCATTGTGGTGAAAGCGATGAACGGAAGCCCGGCTCAGGACCGCGGCATCCACCAGGCTGGCATGGGCAAGCCGGTCGATAAAGACATGATCGCCCCGTCCGACCAGGGCGCTGATGATTCCGACATTCGCGGCATAGCCGCTTCCGAACACAAGGGCGGCGGGATAGCCCTTCAGATCAGCAAGCTGGCTTTCAAGATCGTCGTGACACGTCAGGGTTCCCGTCACCAGCCGGGATGCCGTCGCTCCAGCTCCGTACCGGTTGATCGCCCCGATGGCGGCGGCCTGAACCCGGGGATGACAGGACAGCCCGAGATAATCGTTGCTGGAAAAATTCAGCAGGGATTGGCCACCCGACACGACCTCAACGCCAGTCTGGTCATAGGGCGTCAGGGAGCGCTCCAATCCGGCTTCGCGAAGGGCCGACAATTCATCCGTAATCCATGTTTCCGCCAGTTGCATCCGGCGTAATCTGCTTCGCCATTCCCGGTTTGTCCAGCCGATAAGTCAGCCTCGGGTGCGATTTCACTTCGTTGCATCGCCCCGAGAAGTCAGGAGTCAGAAGTCAGGAGTCAGAATTGATATCCAACAACTTACGCAATTACCTGATTCCCAAAGTGATGTCCTAAATAATGAACTCGAATGAACTCCCTGATAACAGACATAACT
>CAMDCX010000050.1 GCA_945890715.1 PVC group bacterium
ACTTTTCTGAACTTTCCTCAAAGCATCACTGATGGTGCTCATGTGTGTTTATCCTCCTCAAACAAGGACGTCACCCTCAAGTTCCTGGATGCAGGTTTTGATATGGTCCACATCCATGATCACAATTTCCTTCACAAAGCCGCGAAGAAGCGCCTTGTCGACCAGGATATTGATCAATCGGGGAATCCCGCCGGTGTAAAGGAAAACGGCCTGAATGGCTCCTTCCGGAAAAATAATATCACCCTTCGATCCCGCCACGGCAAGCCGATGCTGGATATACTGACCGACTTCCGGCTCCGTCAACGCCCGGATATGAAACCGGACGGCAATCCGCTGCTTGAGTTGAACCAGCTCGGGAAGGTTCAATTTATCCCTCAGCTGAGGTTGCCCCACGAGAACAATCTGAAGGAGTTTTTCCTTCTCCGTTTCAAGATTGGAGAGCATCCTCACCGTCTCCAATACGGCAGGGCGCATGTTTTGAGCCTCATCAATGATCAGAACGGCATTGTTGCCAAGGGACAACTGTTCCACGAGAAAGGCATTGATCTTCCGGATAAGAGCCCCCTTGGTGCGCCGGCTCACGATAATTCCGAAATCCTCGGCAATAGCCTCCAAGAGCTGAAGTTCCGGAAGGACGGCATTGAGGATGAAGGCTACTTTGGTCGTTGCGTCGAGCCGGTTGATCAACGCCCGGCACAGGGTGGTTTTACCGGAACCGATCTCCCCGGTGATGGCCAGAAACCCCTTTCTCTGCTCAATCCCGTATTGCAGATGATCCAGCGCTTCGCCATGGGTGGGGCTCAAAAAAAGAAAGCCCGGATCGCTCGTCACATTGAACGGATTCTCGCGGAGTTGGTAGAACGTGCGGTACATGTTAAAAATCGTGGGGTCGCCTGTTTTTCATCACCAAAGCGGCGATTCCCAGCACCGCCAGACCGGCCAGCAACCCGATGCCAGCCGCCTTCAACCAACTTGAATGGGACTCGGAGGAAGGCGTCTCTTCCATCATCATTGGCGCCGGGGGCAGGTTTGTCGCCGCCGCAACGACCCCAGGCGGAGGAAGCGGAGGCAGGGCGGCAAAGCCTTTGGCGATCAATTCAGCGGCTCGCGCATCACGCACAAGGCGATCCTTGCTGCCCAAGACAACGGCAATCACGCGGCGACCATCCCGCTTCGCCGTGGCCACAATTGAAAATCCACCCGCCGAGATGAACCCTGTTTTCAACCCATCGCACCCGGCGACATCATGAAGCAGGTGATTGTGGCTTTGCATGATAAACTTCCCATTCCGGAAGGACCTCTTTTGAACTGAGGTATAGGTAAAGATCTCGGGATGTTGCGCGATCAAGGCCCGGGCCAAAAGAGCCAGATCGCGGGCCGTTGAGGTATCACCCTTTTGTCCTGAGGACGGCGGGAGCCCGTGAGGCGAGTAGAAGGTCGTGCGAGTCATACCCAGCTCAACCGCCTTGCGGTTCATCATCTCAACAAAACCGGCTGCGGAGCCGCCGATTTGAATGGCCAGCGCCATGGCGACGTCATTGGCCGATTTGACCATAAGGGCATACAACATGTCCTCAAGGCTGAAAACCTCATGTTCGGCCAGATAGACCTGGGAACCGCCAACACGCGTGGCTTCCGCTGTTGCGGTCACCGAATTGCTCAGGGAGAGTTGTCCGGCGTCAATCCGATCCATGATCACCATCATGTCCATGAGCTTGATAACGCTCGCCGGGAACCCGGTGGCATCCGCGTTATTTTCAAACAAGACCTTCCCGGTATCCGCATCCACCACAATCGCGCCGAGATAAGGATCAGCTGAACGCAAAGGAATGGTTGCGCGCCCGGAAGCCGTCTTTTTCGAAACAGCCTTCCTGACCGTCTTGTTTTCGGCTCCGGCAACACCCGCCCACGCCACGATCCCCGCACACACCACGCTCATTAATCCGATTGTCTTGATTGTCGTCATCGCCTCAGTCCGCCTTTGTTAAATAGAAATAGGGTCACACTTTAGCCAATCCGGCAATCGCCTGTCCACATTCTTCCGACTATTGACATTGCCGGAGCATGCGCTAGCATTCACTCCGTGAATTAAACCAGCGGGGGAAATGGGGGGATTGTGGACGAGGAACTATTCAACAAGCAGATTCAGATTGAGCGGAAGATGTTCTCATTCACCCTAAAACAAAACCCCCGGGGTCGTTTCCTGCGGATCACCGAGGAGGTCGGGGGGCGCCGCGACACCGTCATCATTCCCTCCCCGGGTCTCAATGCTATCCGGACGGTTTTGGACGAGGCTATTTCAGCCAGCGAAGCGGCGGGTCCCATGCCGTCGGTTCTGCCGGACTGAAATCCTGCTAACAAGCCACACCCCGACAATGGACACGCCAAAGCCTGAATCAAATGGTCCCGGTCAAACCCTTCATCAGGATGTAATGGATCTTCTTCAGGTGATGGGGCAATCCCTGAATGCGGCTCTGCTTTATGGCCTGAATCACAAAGTGGCCACCGCCTCACTGGATGTCAGCTTCCTTGTCGCAACAAAATTCATGGAGTACCATGGCCCCATCGATTTCAGCGTTGAAACCCATCTTCTCCTGATTAATGGAGTGTCAACAGAGGGATCTCCCGTTGCCAGCAACTTCATCACCCGCCTGTCAGGCCTGCAACTTCACAATTTTTCCTTTCAGCCAGGTTTTCCGGCCGCTGAATATCGAAAGTTTTTTGATATTCTAATCACCCCTCCCTCCCAACTGGGTGATCAAAATGGAGCCAATTTGGTTCAATCACTTGGCTTCAAACATGTCCAGGCGAAAGCCTTTTCCTACCAGCGCGTCTCCGGAGAGAGCGCCGGAAACGGATCAGCCGGACACCCCTCTGACCCGGATCTTGCCGGTATCGTGTCGTTTCTTTTGGACTGCGGAATCGCACCACGCACCTCCCAGACTGCAGGCGATATTCGTCAACTCGCCAATGACCCTGAAAAACTGGCCGATCTCATCCTGAATACCGTCAAGACCCGTCAGGGGACAACGTCTCCCCAAAATGAAGAAACCCTTGTCCGTCTTGTAGCCGATTGCATCCAGAAAGTAGCGGATCAACTTCTTGCCGATCCGGCGCTTAAAACGCAAAAAGGCCGGAAACAAACCAAGCGATCCCTGCTCCTGCTGGAAAAGGCTTTGACCGGACGTCTTGAGACCCTCGCCGGTGAATCCTCCGCCAGGGCTTTGACGGCCCGGCTCACCGAACTTGCCGAAGAACTGGATCTGGACGCCCTTGCCAGCCAGTATATGAAGGGGCGCCGGGCAACGGGAAAAGCAGGCGAAAAACTGGGTCGTCTGATTGACCGCATTCAGGCCGATCCGGAACAGCTTGCCGAATTACAGGACCACCTGATCCGTGACGGATTGACCCCCGAAGGATGGAAGGAATTGACAGGGCAAACGGCCGCCCGGGCTGGCACCACATCACCGGAAATCCAGGATCTGATTGCCGAAACCGCAAGGCAATTGTCCCTGCTCGGCCACATTACCGGGGCACGCCTCACCCGGCTCAGGGATAAACTCGGCACCGAGGATACCCCGCACCAGCTTTCCCGCCGCGAAGTCCTTGAGATATTGGCCGAACTCACCCAGGAAATCAGCCAACCTCTCACGATCATGAACGGGACCGTCGAACTCATCAGGAGCCTCCGGATCGGGCCGCTCAATGAGTCTCAATTGGAATTGCTGGGCATGGCCTCGGAAAGCGGTGATCGGATTGCCCAACTCGTCGATTCCCTCATGCGAATTGCCGGAACGCCGAAGACCCTCCAGCCGGATCAGGACATCCTTCAAGCCGCCTACGCACAGGGATAACCCTTGGGTCTTTGTCCCCGGTCTTGACAGGGATGAAAACAAGACCTAGAGTTCGAACCAGATTGCGGGCGCAATAATGACTCCTTTGGCCATGAAAAAAGATACCGTCGAACTGATCTGCAGCGTAAGCGAGCTCACCAGCCTCTTTGAAAGTCAGGCCGGACTGGCCGGGTTCTTGCAAAAGGTGGTCAGCCTCGTGGCCTTCCACATGAAGGCCGCTGTTTGTTCGGTTTATCTTTACGACGAAGACACCGAGGAACTGGTTCTCACCGCCAATCAGGGCTTGAATCAGAAATACATCGGAACCCTCCGCATCAAACTCGGCGAAGGCATTACGGGCCAGGCTCTGAAGGAACTTCGCGCCATTCGCGAGGGCCGGGTTTGGCAGAACCCGAATTTCAAATATCTTCCCGACTTGTATGAGGATCAATATCAGGCCTTCCTGGCCGTTCCAATCCTGCATGGAAACCGGAAAATCGGCGTGCTCGTGGTTCAGGATCCCCAGCCCTATTATTTCAGCGACAATGATGTCCGTGCGTTTCGGGCCATCGCCGCCCAGTTGGCCAGCACCATCGAAAACGCCAAGCTGCTTCTCAGCCTGCACGAGGAGAAAAAGCCACCCCGCCCCCGCCCCGAGGAAATCGGGAATACTCCCGGTGGAAGTCGCTTTATCCGGGGTGTCTCCGCCTGTGAGGGAATCGCCATCGGGAGAGCGCTCAAACTAACTGGAACGGATCATGAATGGGCTTCGGATCCCTCGGAATCCGCCGAACCCTTGACCGAGGACGATTTCCTGCGCGCCCTCCGTCAAACCGAAGAGCAGTTGACGGATTTGCAACGGCAGCTTGGCGAACGCATGGCGGATGTGGCCTCCCTGATCTTTGACGCCCATGTTCTCATCCTCAAGGATGACGAGTTTTCCGGCGTCATGCTCCGGCTTATGCGAAAGGGACAGTCTCCCGAACTCGCCATCCGGGAAGTGGTCGACAGCTATGTGGCCTTGTTTTCCAAGAGCAGCAGCCTGACTCTCCGGGAAAAGGTGCATGATGTCCGGGACTTGAGCATGCGCCTCATGTCCAACCTCCGTCGGCGGGCCTCCTCGCCCGTGGACTATTCTGAACAAATCGTGGTGGCAAGCGACCTGCTCCCCTCGGATCTTCTGAAACTTTCCGCCCAGCGGGCCGAAGGCGTCATCCTGATTGGTGGCGGCGTCACCGCGCATGTCTCCGTTCTGGCCAGAACCCTGCGAATTCCCATGGTGATCGTCAAGGATCCCCCGCTTGCGGATTCCGAAAAGGGGCCGGAAACCACCATCATTCTGGACGCGGATCAGGGCAACATCATCATCAACCCGGCCGATGATGTCCTGGCTCATTACCGGACCATCCTGGAAAGCCGCAAGGATCCCGCCATTGAAGCCGTTGTACAGCCAACCACATCGACCCGGGACGGGCGCCGGATCCGGCTCATGGCCAACATCAACCTGCTCAGCGAACTCCCCACCGCCCAACGCCTGAAAGCGGAGGGTATTGGACTCTACCGGAGCGAATTCCCGTTCATTGTCCGGAACGATGTCCCGACCGAGGAGGAGCAGTTCCGTATCTATCAAAAAGTTCTCGAAGCGATGCCTGAACAGGAAGTCGTGCTGCGTACCCTGGATGTCGGGGGCGACAAACTCCTGTCTTATTTTCCCGGAAACACCGAAAATAATCCCTCCCTGGGACTGCGGGCCATCCGATTCTCCCTGCGCAACAAGGAAATGTTCATGCAGCAACTGCGGGCCATGCTTCGGGCCGGTGCCGGGCGCCCCCTGAGCGTGATGTTCCCCCTGATTTCCTCGGTGGACGATTTCCTCGATGCACGGCAAATCATGCAGGAAAGCATCGAGTCCCTTAAAGCCGAAAACGCTCCCTGCAACGAACATCCCCGACTGGGAGCCATGATCGAGGTGCCCTCTGCCGTGGAACTCGCCGAAGATCTCGCCCAGGAAGCTGATTTCCTGTGCATCGGCAGCAATGACCTCGTCCAGTACATTCTCGCGGTGGACCGGACCAATGAACGGATTGCGGATCTCTATGTCCCCCACCACCCTGCCGTGCTGCGCGCCATCAATCGCGTGGTCAACGGGGCCATGATCCACGGCAAGCCGGTCTCCCTGTGTGGCGACATGGCCACGGATGAGCGGGTTCTTCCCCTCCTCATCGGCCTGGGCATCCGAACCTTCAGCATGGATGCCCGTCGTATCCCGAAAATTCAGGAGTTCATCACCGCTCTGGACTTCGCAGACACCCGAAAACTGGCCCATGACATGTTACGTCTGGGCAGCCTCAAGGCTATTGAGGAGCGCCTCAAGGTCTATTCCCCTTAACACAACAGGAGTCACTTTATGGACGAATTACTCAAACAACAGGGACGTCTTCTCGAAGACGAATTTTTTGCCAAACAGGACGCCCTATTAATCGAAAAGCTCAGGGAGCTGGAACGCATGGAAAAAACCCAGGCAGCCCTGTCTGCGGTATCCGGAATCACCAACGAAAAAATCCTCAAGCATCTGGTCGAGTTGGATGTCCATGCCGACCTCCTTGCCACACTCACGCTGGTTCCGCTGGTGGAAGTGGCCTGGGCCGACGGAGAAGTCCAGGAGCAGGAACGGTTGATCATTCTGGCCGAATCCACCCGGTTGGGCATGAAGACCGGATCGGTGGATTACGTCCTCCTTGAAAAATGGCTTTCCCGTCCTCCTCCGGAGAAAATGCTGAACGCCTGGATCGTCTATATCCGGGGATTATGCGAAGTTCTGTCTCCGGAGGAAATCCGGGAAATCAAAACCACCTTCCTGTCCCGTGCCCGAAAGGTCGCGGAATGCACCGGAAGCTTCCTGGGCTTAACGTCTCCCGTTTCCAGTGCCGAGCAAACCATGCTGGGCAAACTTGAGTCGGCCTTCAAGGCTTGACCAGTTTTTCAAGGTAGTCGATCCAGGCATCCAATCCGGCCCCGGTTTTTGCGCTCAGTTCAAAAACAAAGACACCGGGCCGGATCGTGTTCAAGTATTCACGGCATTTCGGAAGGCTCCAATCCAGATAGGGCACCAAGTCCATCTTGGTCAAAACCACCACGGACGCCATTGTGAAGAGGGTGGGATATTTCACCGGCTTATCCTCGCCCTCGGTTGTGGACAATAACGCCACCTTGAAGTGTTCCCCCAAATCGAACGCCGCCGGGCACACCAGATTCCCGATGTTTTCGATGAACAGCAATTTGACGCCGTCTCCGGCCACCTCAGGCAGCAACGCACCCACCCGTGCGGCATCCAGATGGCAGGAGTTGATCGTCTCAATCTGTTTTACCACGGCCCCTTTTCCCATCAAACGCTTCGCGTCGTTATCGGTACACTGATCGCCGGTAATCACGGCGCAGGACACCCTTCCTCGCAAGCGCTCCAGCGTCCGCTCCAAGAGGAAGGTCTTGCCGGTTCCCGGCGAGGAAATCAGGTTAATCGCCATCACCCCGTGCTGCGTCAACCAGTTGCGATTCGCTTCGGCATGAGCGTCATTCTCTGCCAGCACCTTCCGCTCCAACTCAATGGTTTTCCGCTCCACATGAGGATGCGCATGATCGTGATCATGAGGATGGGTGTGTGGATGCGCATGATCATGATGATGCCCATGAATAGTTCCCAACGCCGTACTGCAACCGCACTCTTTACACATTGAACGCCTCACTTCTCACATCTTACGTCTCACGCCTCTTCAACATCCACATCCATCGACTTGATATAGAGCTCACGCCCACTGGCCATCTCAATCGTCAACAGGGCGCCCCGGACCGATGTCTCCTCGGCCACCAGGTCGAACACGGTGCGCAAGGCATCGGGGTCCGTTCCGGAGAGTCGGCCGACCACAACCGTAATGCCAGCAATCGTCCGGGCATTCTGCTCCTGCCCGACTTTTTCGGCCTGCTCGATCAACGCCATCGCTATCGCCATCTCGTGCATCAGCAAATCCTCGGCAAAAGTTCCCCGCGCGGGACATCGACCAGACGGCGCCCGCCCGTGATGGTCTCCAAAACGACACGACCCCGTGTTTCCGTCACAATCCCGATACGGGCCGCCTCGCGTCCTTCCGGAAGGCTCCGCCACGCTTTCAGAACCACCTCGGAAATCGCGGCATCCCCAATCAGAATCATTCGTCCTTCTGACGCCACCTGCAAGAGATCCACCCCCAGCAACTCCGCCGCCGCCTTGGCCCCGGTGGAAAACGGTACATCAGACTCATTCAAAAGAATTCCCATACCCCTGTTTTCAACGACCTCATTCAACACGGCGGCCAGACCGCCGCGGGTGGGATCCCGCATGAATTTGATATCAGGAGCATACTCACGAATCGCCTGCACCAGCCGATGAACCGGTCCCGTATCGCTCGAAACCCCATGGGTAATCCGAATTCCCTCACGTGCCGCCAACACCGCCATGCCGTGATCCCCCACCGGCCCGCTCACCAGAACATGATCCCCGGGAACCACGCGATTGGGGTCGAGCGTAAACCCGTCCATGTGCTCACCAATTCCAGCCGTATTCACATACATCCCGTCACACTGCCCGCGCTCCACCACCTTGGTATCGCCGGTGACCACCGACACCCCGCACTCATCCGCCGCCCGCTTCACCGAATCCAGAACACGGCGCAGCGTGGTGAAAGGAAGCCCCTCCTCCAATATTAAAGCCAGCGACAGCCAGCGCGGAATGGCCCCGCACACTGCCAGATCATTGACCGTGCCGTGAACCGCAAGATCACCGATGGTTCCTCCCGGAAATTCAAGCGGCTGTACAACGAAACTGTCGGTGGTGAACACCATCAATCGACTTGAAGGAACCGGCAACGTCGCCCCGTCAGGAAGTCCCTTGAGCGCCCCATCGCCGAACCGCGACACAATTTCCCGCTGAATAAGATCCCGTGAAAGAAGCCCGCCGCCGCCATGACCCAATTGGATGAATTGCTCGCTCATATTACCTCAAATACTTGAAATAGGCGGAACAGGTTCCCTCGGTGCTCACCATGCAGGGACCCACCGGGTGATCCGGGGTACAGGCCGTTCCGAACAGGCTGCACTCGGGCGGCTTCTGCTTGCCCTTCAACACCTCGCCGCAGGCGCAGGCAGGATTCTCGGCCCCCAGTTCAACCGTCACCCCATATTTTAGTTCAGCATCATAGGCGGCGTATTCAGGCCGAAGCCCCAGTCCGCTCTTGGGCAACACCCCGATCCCGCGCCAGGCGGCATCCACGGGCTCAAGATACTTCGCCATCAGGGCTTGAGCCTGGAGATTGCCCTGCGCCTTGACCACCCGGGCGTATTGATTCACGACCTCCGCTTTGCCCTGCGTCATCTGTTCAAGAATGCCCTGAACGCCATAGAGGATATCGAGCGGCTCAAACCCGGCCACCACGCAGGGAACCTTGTAGGTTTCCGCAAACGGCTTATAGGCATCTGCCCCGATGATGGCGCTCACATGGGCGGGACAGAGAAACGCATCAATCCGGATCTCCGGATCGGCCAGCAACGCCGTCAGCGCTGGCGGAACCAACTTGAATGCCGTCAACAGGGAGACATTTTTCAAGCCGAGCCGGATCGCGTGTTCCACGATCGAAATCACCGGTGCAGTCGTCGTTTCAAACCCGATCGCCAAAAACACAACTTCGCGGTCGGGATTCGCCACGGCCAGTTCAATAGCCCGCGTGGGCGAATAGGCAACCTCCACGGCGCCCCCGCGCGCCCGGCATTCAGCCAGCGTGGAGGCTGAACCCGGCACCAGGATCATGTCGCCAAAGGTCACCACGATGATTCCCCGCTCCACCAGCGTAATGGCCGCATCGATGTATCGGGTCGGGGTCACACAGACCGGACATCCGGGTCCGCTGATCAAGTTCACAGTGGAGGGAAGAATATCTCGGATCCCGTACCGGGCAATAGCCATGGTATGACTGCCGCACACCTCCATGATATTCACGGGACGATTCCGGGCAAGAAGAGACCCCGCCAGGGCATCCACCTTGGACCGGATCCCCTTGGCTACCGCCGGGTCCCTGAATCCTTCGATGTAATTCATGCTTTAACACCCTCTCCATTCAGGGGAGAGGGCTGGGGTGAGGGTGCCGACTCCGCCGCATTTTTCTGCCACTCGGCGATTTCCGCAAACACGGACAAAATGGTTTGGGCCTCGTGCTCGTTCATGCGCTCAATCGCAAATCCGGCATGCACAATGATATACGCCCCAATCCCGGCATCGGGCACCAGACTGAGATTGACCTCATGCCGGCTTCCATCCAATTCCGCAACCCCGGTCTTGTCATCCCGGACTTCAATGATTTTCATCGGTACAGCCAGACACATCGTCGTTCCTCACCCCTGAAATTTCATATTTCAAATCTCATGATCCCGCCACAACCACCTGCCCCAGGGCAATGCAACCATCACCGGGTGGCGTCACGCGGTGCCGGAGCACCGTTACCACGGCGCACTCCAACTGCCGGGAAAGCCGTTCGGTCAGGATCTGATTCAGAAACACGCCCCCGCTTAATCCCACCCTGCGCCCCGGAGCCTTCGAAAGCCCATACTCTATCATGACCTCAGCCGCCCGGGCAACCGCCGCATGAAAGGCCATGGCCCACTGAAAGGGATTTTGCCGAACCTCCGCCAGATTAGACAGTTTCCGGAAGGTCGGCGCCCAGTCAATCAACAACAGACTATTCTCCTCCCGAATATCAAAAGGGAGAACCGGACTATCGCCCCCGCTCCATTCACGAGCTGCGCTCTCGAGCAGAATGGCCGGTTCTCCCTCACCACTAATCTCACGAGGCGCCAAACCCAGAAGAGCTGAAACGGAATCAAACAGGCGTCCTGCCGCATGAGTCAGAGGGGCATTCACCTGTCGCTGGCACTGCTGTTCCCAGACCCCCGCCTCTTCGCACGTCACTCCAAGAGTCATCAGCCGCTGATCAGTGAGTTCAATCCCGGCCTGGATCCACCGCCCGATCAACTGCCGCGCCGGACGGCGCACGGCCGCATCGCCGCCCGGAAGGGGAACAGGCGCAAACGTGGCGAGACGACGAAACGTTCCCCCTTCCTGGACCTCCAGCAATTCGGCACCCCAGATGGTCCCATCCCCGCCCCAGCCTGTTCCATCCATGACAAGAACCAGGCCCTCCCGGACTCCGTTTTCGGCAAGGCAGGCCGTAGCATGGGCATGATGATGCTGAACTTCCACGAGAGGCAGATTCCCAGCTTGCGCGAGCTTCCGACCGAATCGGCTGGAGTGCATATCGGGATGCAGGTCGAGGGCAATCCGGTCAGGGGAACGCCCCAGCAACTTTGGAAAGCCGAAAGCCACCTGCTCAAAACGCTCAACAGCCTCCGGGGACTCCAGCGGCCCAAGGAGAGAGGATAACACCACATGTCGGTCATACCCCATGGCCACGGCATTTTTCATGTCGGCGCCCATGGCGAGCACCGCATGCCGAAGCCGTTCGCCCGTGAGTGCCAGTGTTGTTCCGATCCCCTCCTGATTCATTTCACAATCACCCTTCACTCCTGGGCGGGCAGGATGCCCTCCTCCACCAATTGCTGGTCAGTTTCAGGGGTCAAGGGAATCGGAAGGGGCGTCTGCCCGCTCCGGATCAATTCTTTCTGATACTCCTGAAGCAGGGCATTGACCTCTTCGGCCGACATCTCGGAATCCTCGGTTTGGCCAAGCATTTTAAGAAGACTCTGACCTGTCTCGCTGAGCGACGAAGACGCTTTCCCCTTTCCGGAACGCAACGACGCCACAGAGGTGGGCGGCTCGTTTGTTTTGGACTGGCGAACCCGCTGCGCCTCAAGGGTCTGCAAACGATCCAGTTCCTGTCGAATGCGGGCCTCCTCGCGACTCTGCCTGCGCGCGGCATAGGAGGATCGAGGCACTCCCGTCCGGCCGACCCTTTTCACCGGGGAAGCCACCGGATTGACAACCGCCGCGGGAGCCGGGGTATCCCTGAGAACTCTTTCAAAATGATTCGAGCCGCCACTCATGGAAACCCAGTAGTCTTCCGGGTCACGCCGTAGCCGGGCCCGTTCGTTAACATAGTCAGCGTCAACCACCTCCACTCCCTCAATGCTGTCGCCGATTCCCAGCAGGGTGCTTCGGTTGTTTTTCAGATCCACAAGCCCCACCTGAACGACTCCCTTGTTATTTCGGGTGACCGCCGCAATCTTAAATTTGGCGGTGAAAGACTGATCCGGAGGAACGACAAGTTTAGTGATGTCAATCGGCGGCTCCGGAAGGGTTTCCTGCCCGAATGGTTTCCGGGTGATGATCACCCCATATCGGTCAAATTGGAGTAATTCAGCCGCCGTGAGTCCCTGTATTAGAAAAAAAAGAAAGACCACCCCGCTCCATGACTGTCTCACACTCATGGCGCCCATTATCCTCCCGAAAGCCCCGGAAGCAAGGGCGAAGTCACCGAGAATTGGGCGCAAGGCGCATCGGGATCTACCAGTAATTCCGAAAGTGGGCGGGGCGGCGCGCGTCGAGAGCGCGAATAGAGGCTGCAAGAGCCGAAGTTGACCCCTTTTCACACCCACGAGCAAATTCGCATTCGTAAAAAAGTTAATTATTTGCTTGAAACTGCTATATAGATATATAACAGTACACCGAAAGGAGGCGAAAAGCCATGAAACATAGCAAAGGACTCTCGGCGAAGGATCGACAGGCACGGAGCCAGCTTCATCTGCTTCTGGAGCAGGCTGACGGGCTGGCGCACGGTTCACTCATCAGGATGGCAAGGCTTTGCGGCAACCCCAACTGTCGTTGCGCCCTCAAGGGCCAGAAACACGAGTCGTTGTGCCTGGGGGTCAGTGAAAAGGGTCGCACCCGCATGAAGCACATCCCCAAGGAGCAGGAGGGGGCCGTGAAGCGCTGGGTTCGCCAGTACCAGCGGGCCCGGGAACTGCTGGAGACCATCAGCCAGGAGGCGTGGAAGCGGCTGCAGAAAGGGAAGGAGTAGTCTCTGCTCTCGCGCGCGGTTGCCTATGGCCAGAAGATCTTTGGCCTGCAGGACGAACTGCAAGCCTTGGCGGATCACCGGGTCAAGCCGGAGATTCCCGCCGTCGTTTTTGCCAAGGCCCTGCTCATGCTATGGCTCTGCCGCTTGCCTAGTCTCAATGCCTTGGAGACGTCCGGCCGCCGGGGCGCGGGGCGTCGTTTCCTGCGTCACGACATGCCCTGCGCCGATCAGATCGCCAATATCTCCGAAATCCTGGATGTCCCCGGCCTGCGCGCTGTCCTGGGACGCATGTACAAGCGGCTGGTGCGCAACAAGGTTCTGCGCCCGATGCACGGGCACCGGCTGGCGGTGATCGATGGCCATGAGATCAACGCCAGCTATGACCGCTGCTGCCCGCAGTGTCAGACACGCCAGATCATGGTCAATGGGAAGCCCAGGACCCAGTATTATCACCGGGTCGTGGTCTTCCTGCTCGTCGGCCCCGGCTTCCGGTTCCTGCTCGACATCGAGTTGCTCCAGCCTCATGACGACGAGGGAACGGCGGCCTTGCGTCTGGTTCATCGGGTCCTGAAGGACTATCCACGCTGCTTTGACATCCTTCTGGGCGACGGCCTCTACCCACAGGCCCGCCTGTTCAAGCTGCTACGCCAACATGGCAAACACGCCTTGGTGGTGTTGAAAGACGAACGCCGGGATCTGCTCAAAGACGCACGGGGCCTCTTCGGGCCTGAACCCCATGCCTCCTATATCCTCGGGGCCACCCGTTACCAATGCTGGGATATCGAAAACCTCGACTCTTGGGACTCCCTTCCCGACAAGGTCCGGGTGGTCCGCAGTGTCGAAACCACCACGAGGCACGAACGCAAAAAGGGGCAACGGATCCAGCGGCAACAGACCACGGAATGGGTCTGGGTCACAACCTTGCCGTCCGCCGAGGTATCTACGGCCACGGCCGTGTGTTTTGGCCACGAGCGGTGGCGCATCGAAAACGAAGCCTTCAACGAACTGTCAAACCAGTGGCATGCGGATCACTACTTCCATCATCACCCGACCTCCATCACGGCACTGTGGCTGTTGCTGTTCATTGCCCACGCCTTGTTCCACTGTTTCCTGCGAAACCTTAAACCATGCCGCCGTCAGGGACTGCCAACCTACGTCTGGGCTTGGCTCATGCTCTCGGAGTTCCTGCTTCCCTTGATGTCCTCGGCGTAACCTGCAGCGGCTTCCCGCCACCCTCCCTCCCTCCTTATCTCCGCCATCCGCCGGACTCTGCCCAAATACGGGAAAATCACGAGAAAATCACCTGCGAAACTGCCACCCCTCTCGATCCCGCCGCATAGCTTCGTCAAACCAGCCTCGTATCGCGCTCCTCCCGCGCGCCGCCCCGCCCACTTTCGGAACCGCTGTATTCGGGAGTCCGTCATTGCATCGGGGCGGGGGCTTCGCTAGCATGAAACCACATTTTGTGAATCAACCCGTGGGGTGAATTATGCTGGATATCAAATTGATTCGGGATCATGAGGAGACGGTTCGGCAGGGGCTGAAGGCTCGCAACGCGAG
>CAMDCX010000051.1 GCA_945890715.1 PVC group bacterium
CCAGACGACCCTGGATGATCTGCCCGTTATGAAGCGTCAGGGTGTCAGCGCCGGCCAACGACACCATCAGCATCAAAAAAAGTAACCCGACGGCACGATTCATCATAGACCTCATTATTCCCATTCTATGGTGGCTGGCGGTTTTGAACTAATATCGTAAACCACACGATTAATTCCCGAAACTTCGTTGATGATCCGGCTCGACATCCTGGCCAGGGTGTCGTACGCAACCCGGGACCAGTCCGCCGTCATCCCATCCTGACTCTCCACAATGCGGATCGCGGCAACATTTTCATAGGTCCGGCTGTCGCCCATGACTCCCACCGTTTGAATGGGAAGTAATACGGCGAAGGATTGCCAGATCTTCGAATACATGGGGTCTTTCACCATTTCCTCTTGAACTCGAATATCCGCCTTCTGCAACAGAGCCACGCGTTCCGCCGTCACTTCGCCCAGAATTCGGACGGCCAACCCCGGCCCCGGAAACGGCTGGCGATTAACCAGATAATCCGGCAACCCCAGCTCCCGTCCCAGCAAACGAACCTCGTCCTTAAAGAGTTCGCGCACCGGCTCAATCAGCTTGAACTTGAGATCCGCAGGCAACCCCCCCACATTATGATGGCTTTTAATCGTAACCGAGGGGCCCCCGATCGGCGACGCGCTCTCAATGACATCCGGATACAGGGTTCCCTGCGCCAAATAATCAACCCTCCCGAATTTTCGAGCTTCCTCCGAGAACACATCAATAAAGGTTTTTCCGATAGCCTTGCGCTTGAGCTCTGGCTCGACCACGCCCTTAAGCGCCGACAGGAATTGATCCTGGGCGTGCGCCACATGCAGGTCAACCCCAAAGGCCTTCCCGAACAATTCCTCAACCTGTTTTGCCTCACCGGCCCGACACAGGCCGTTATCGACAAAAACACAATGTAATTGCTTGCCGATAGCGCGATACAACAGGGCCGCCACGACCGAAGAGTCCACTCCGCCGCTCAGGCCACACAGGACGTGCCCCTCGCCCACCTTTTCGCGAATCGCCACCACGCTCTCTTTGATGAATTGGGCCATTTCCCAATCCGGCCGGCATTGACACACATCAAACAGGAATCGGGACAGGATCGTTGTGCCTTGGGGAGTGTGGACAACCTCCGGATGGAATTGTAACCCATAGATGCGGCGGGCGGGATTACCCATGGCCGCCACCGGACAGGTCTCCGTGCTAGCCATGACAGAGAATCCCTCCGGCATCCGCTCCACCTGATCGCCATGGCTCATCCAAACATCCAGTTCAGGGGACATATCACGAAACAGCGGGGACGGCTTCACCACAGACACCCGGGCGCTTCCATATTCACGTTCACGCCCCGGCTTGACAGCGCCATTCAGCAATTTGGCGGTCATCTGAAGCCCGTAGCAGATTCCCAGAACCGGAACCCCAAGGTCATAAATGGCTGGATCACATAAGGGCGACCCTTTGTCCAGCACACTGGCCGGACCGCCCGACAGGATGATGCCCGCCGGCTTTCGCGCCGCCAATTCGGCCGCCGTGATATTGAATTTCAGAAGCTCCGAATACACCCGCTGCTCGCGAACCCGTCTCGCGATCAACTGGCTGTACTGGGAACCAAAATCAAGAATCGCTATCCAATTATGACCCTGCATAAATCTTACGCCTTTCGAATCAGTTCGCGGAATTGGGCAAACAGGTAATAGGGATCATGAGGCCCCGGGGAGGACTCCGGATGATATTGAACACTGAACATCGGTTCCTTCCGATGCGCGAGGCCTTCAACGGTCTGGTCATTGAGATTGAGATGCGTGACCTCGACTGCTCCGGAATCCAGGGAGGCGGGATCCACCGCGAAATTATGGTTCTGCGAGGTGATCTCCACCGCCCCGGTCCTCAGATTTTTTACGGGATGATTGCACCCATGATGCCCGAACTTCAGACGATAGGTTTTACCGCCGCAGGCCAGTCCCAAAATCTGATGCCCCAGACAAATCCCCATCATCGGCACCTTCCCCATTAAGAAACGAGCCGCCTCGATGGCATAGGTTACCGCCGCAGGATCCGCCGGGCCATTGGAAAGAAAAACACCGTCAGGCTTTACCTTCAAGACTTCGGCAGCGGGGGTCTGGGCCGGCACTACCGTCACATCCATTCCCGTCCGGCGCAGACACCTCAGAATGTTCCACTTGATACCAAAATCGTAGGCCACAATCTTCAGGTCGGCTTTCGGAAGCGATTCGGCAATGCCCCAGGACTGGGTCAGCGCGCCATCAGGATCCCAGGGATAGGGCGTCTTACAGGAAACTTTCGCAGCATAATCCTGACCGTCGAGCCCGCACCAGTCGCGGGCCCTTTGAACGGCCTCGGCTTCCCCCACCTGTCCTGTCACGCTCATGAATCCGCGCTGGGTTCCCTCCGTCCGGAGTCGCGCCGTCAGCGAACGGGTATCCACCCCTGCGATCGCGGGAATAGCCCACTTCACCAGATACTCCGTCAGAGAGCCGTCCGCACGCCAGTTGCTGGGGGTATTCATCTCGTGGAGAATAAACCCGCTGGCAAAAAGCCGAAGACTTTCCATGTCAGCCTGGTTCATGCCGGTATTCCCGATTTCGGGACAGGTCATGGTGACAAACTGCCCGCTGTAGGAGGGATCGCTCAGGATTTCCTGATAGCCAGCCATGCCGGTATTGAAAACCACTTCGCCCAAGCCATCCACCGCCGCGCCCACCGAATGTCCCCGCAAAATCGTTCCGTCCTGCAACGCCAGAAACGCGCGACGAGCCCGTTGTTCACTCCAATTCCATTTCAGCGCCATAACTCAATCCTTCCGATATCGGCAAAAAAGTTGAACCACTCTAGCGATTCCGCCGCAACTTGGCAACGGCTAGGGGGAAAATTCCGACCGCCTTATCGAATCTGCCGTTCCATTCCGAACAGAACGATCCGCAAGGTCCGCAGAATAATACGGATGTCGAAGGCAATGGAGAGGTTCTGAAGATAATACAGGTCAAACTCCAGTTTCGCGCGACTGTCCTCCATGGTGGCTCCATAGGGATAACGAATCTGAGCCCACCCGGTCAGTCCCGGCGGAATATTTTCACGTTCCCGGTAATACGGAATCGTTTTTTCCAGCTTCTCCACGATTTCAGGCCGCTCCGGACGGGGTCCCACCAAACTCATCTCCCCCGTAAAGATATTCCACAACTGGGGCAATTCATCCAGACGATATTTCCGGAGAGAGCGCCCGGCCCAGGTTACCCGCGGATCATTCTCGACCGCCCACACCGCTCCCTGCGCCGCTTCCGCCCCTTCCTTCATGGTTCGAAACTTATGAATCCGGAAAATCCGCCCGAATCGACCCACCCGCTCCTGGGAATAAAACATCGGCGCCTGAAACTCCGTCACTTTAATCACCAGCGCCACCAGAGCCGAAAGCCCCAGCGCCAGCGGGGACACCAGCACCACCAGCCCGATATCCATGATCCGCTTGAATCGCAGGGATATGGGTGAAATAAACCCCTGACTGGCGTTCATCAGCCAATGCTCATCCACCAGGTTGAGCGGCACTTTCCCCCCATACACCTCGGACACATTCAACGGCGACAGCACGGATACCCCCTCGAACCGCAACCGCCGCAACTGGGAATATACCCCCGCGAGAGTCTCATCCCGCTCCTCCGCAACCAATAGAACATCACAGGCCAATGACCGGATGGTGGCCGCCACATGCGACGCCGCACAGTGAATCACCGAGGGACTCCCCTCCGCTTCTCCCGCAGGGGCGGAAACCCGGATGGGGGATCCTGACACCGTCTGATCCACCTGAATCAACGCCACCACCTTGTGCCGCGGCCTCAAATTATCATTCTGAACCAGTGCCATATCCGCCCGGGCACGGGGCCCCGTTCCCAAAATTGCAACCCGATAGGCCAACTGGTCTTTTTTGAAAAAGTAGTGGTAGATCAACATCCGAGTCAACAGCCACAGCACGGAGTAAACCGCCAGCGCCAGAAACAGGACACCGCGTCCGACCACGGCACTAAACCACGCATAGGAGGTAATGCTGACAACCAGGATCGCCACCATCATCGAAAACGCCCAGTTGACCGCCATGTTGAAGCGGGACGCCTTGAGTTCCTGCCCGTAGGCACCGGTTACATAGTTCGAGGTCAGCACCGCCAGAACGATATACAGCCAGCCCGACAAGGTTTCCAAAAAATACGGGGCCACCGTGACCGCGCCCAGACGGATCGCCATCCCCACAACCACTCCGCACAGGAGACAGAATCCGTCAAGCGTAGCCAGCCAGAACACTTGCTGGTGCAAATAGCTGCGATGTGAGCTCATGTTTATTCAGTCGGAAGAAATGTCTTTCTGAACCATCTCGACAGGGTACGGCGCATGTTCCCCACGGGACTCATGGGCATACGCCGACCATGTTCATCGTACAGATCATAATTATAGCCGTACCGATAGGCGTAGCTGTAGTAGGCATAATTCGGATACTGGTAGGCGTAATAGAGACTGCTGATCCGGTGCATATCAATGCTGTTCACAATCATGCCGATAATGTGAACATCCCCGAGCATGTCGAGGGAGTATTTGATGGTGGGTTTCGAGGTGCGGTTGGCGTGTGCCACATAGACCACGCACACCAGGGGGCACCCCGCCAGAATCACCGTATCCGTGACACGCAAAACCGGCGCCGTATCCAGGAGGATATAGTCATACTGATCCAGTAACGGTGCCAGGAACAGCTCGAGGTCAACGGAATGCAACAGTTCGGAGGTGTTCTTATCGATCGACCCGGCTGGCGCAAACCAGAGATTCTCATGGGAGGTTGTCACAATCACATCGGTCAACGGCCGTTTCTCCTTGAGCACATCCACAATACCCGGCGCGCGCTCCCGTTCAAAGGATTTGTGCAACAGGCCGCGGCGAAGATCCATGTCCAGCAGCAGCACCTTTTTGCCGGTCTTGGCAATCATGATCGAAAGGTTCAGCGTGGTCAGCGTCTTGCCCTCCTTGGAATCCGCGCTGGTGATCACCACCACCTTCTTGCCTGCCTTCTCCACGGCCGACAACACATTGGTCCGAAGCGCCCGATAGGCTTCCGCCGCGCCGGACCGGTGTTCATCACTCACGATCGGCCGCACCCGGTTGGTCAGGTCACCATGCACCCAGAACGGAACTCCGCCGAGAAAGGGAACCCCCACCGATGATTCCACATCCAGAACCGACTGAACCTTGTCGTCAAAGAAATAGGCAACCATGGCCAACCCCAGACCCGACCCGATCCCCGCCACCAGCGCGGCGATCAGGATTTTCAGCGGATCCGGCCAGACGGTTTTTTCATCCGTCCTGACAGGCTGAACGATGACAAAATGCTCTCCCTTGATTTCCTGATCCACCTTCATGTCGCTCAGCTTGATCTGTAACTGGGCATGCATCATTTCAAGCCGGGTCACCGCAGACTGCAACTGCCGGAGCTCAGAGGTTTTTTTGCTCGCCATCAAGTACGAACTGCGCCACCGCCGCTGAGCCGCGTCCAGCGCATCCAACTGGTAGGAGATGGCAGCCACCCGCTCCTGCACCTTCGAATATTGGAGATCCGTCTGAAGCGCAATATCCTTATGGAAAGCGGCAATTTCATCATCCAGGGCGCGCAGTTTGGGATTCCCGGGCTGGGTGTAAATCGCCAGCTCCTTCCGCTGCTGCTCGAGGCGGGCCAGCTTCAGCCGGGCATCCTGCCAGCTTTTTCCGTCATCCAGCTCCGCGATTGTCTTTTCGGATTCCTTCACGCCCGCCGCGCCCTCAACCGTATTTGTGGAGGCGGTCGGAGGCGCAATCGCCCCCGTTGTCTTGGTCATGGCAAGCGCCGACTGGATCAACTCCATCGACTGCCCTTTCAACTTCGGATACTGCACCTCCAGCATCCACTTCTCGGTGCTGAGCTGCTGTTGCCGACCCACCAGTTGATTCAAATACCCCAATTCAAGGCTTCCCTTGGCCTGGACATATTCCATCTGGTTCACACGCTGGAATTCAATCACATCATCCTCGGCTGAACGGATCTGATCCCGCAACCGGATCAACTCCTCCTCCAGAATACGGGTCGCCGAACCATAGGACTGCTGCTTGATCAAGGCGCGCTGGATCTGAAATTCCTTAATCGCCTCCTTGAGAAACGCCCGGGCATAGGCCGGATGGGCATTGCGCACATCCAGGCGCATGGTGATGCCGGATTCGGGACGTCCGGAGCGGATTCTTCCCCCTCCCGACACTTTGTAATTGGGCAACAACTCATCGGCATCCCCCCCCAACCGCTTCAACCAGCGGGGCGCCAGACGTTCCACAATTCGCTTTTGAAACCCTTCACTTTCCAGAAGGTCGATATGGGTTTGACTTTCCGTCCACCGGTAATTCTGGGAATCAATCTGCGTCGAGGGATCCCGATAAATCATGATGGCGGAAGACGTCGCGTATTGCTTCGGGGCGAATTGAAGATACAACACCCCCCCCAGCAGACAGTACAGAAAACAAATGACGATCAATTTCCAGCGAAAAACCAGAATCCCGAGATAGATCCGGGGATCAACTTTTTTTTGCTCAAAACTATCGGGTGTCGCCATAAAGTGTCTATACTCCGAGGGGTCAAGGTTAGCCGTTTTGCCCCTGAGATGGCGAATTAAAAATTAGAAGAATGAGATCTTCCGGGCGGGCACAACAATACGGTCGCCGGTTTCCAGAACAATGTCGTCTTCCGGTTTGCCGTTGTTCATCAACTTATCCCCATCCACCATAAAGCTTTTTTCGGTTCCATCCTTGTTTCGCCGAACCACGGTGATCTGATCCGCCTTCGCAAAACGGGGCAACCCGCCGATCTTGAACAGCAGATACATCAGCGTACACGGCTCGTTTTCCGCAAACTCGATGACTCCCCGGCGCGGAACTTCACCCAATAACACAACACGCTTGCCGCCCGCTCCGGCAGATCCGGCATTCCCGGGTACCCCCTGTGCCGTATCGGAAGAAGGCGTAAATAAATAGATCAGATCATCGTTCCTCAGGAAGACATCCGGCACCTTCAACTGCCCATCCTGCGTCACCAGGGAAGAGACCTCTCCCTCCGCAGCGGGACCAAAGGGTGTTTTCATGCCGCCCCGGATAATTTTCACCCGGCAATTTTCCCGGTTTCCTCGTATACCGCCAGCGCGCCGAAGCGCATCACTCAGCGAAATGGTGGCGCCCGGCCCAATCTTAATCTCTCCGGGCATCTCAACAGACCCCTGAACTCCAACACGATCATACGACGCCTTGGCCAGCTTGACCGATACAGTGGCGTTTTTCAAATAACGCCCCTCCAGAACCCGCTTCACCTCAGCTTCGGCCTGCTCAATCGACATATCCGGCAGAAACACCAGTCCGACATAGCCGAAATCAATGGCTGAAGCATCGTTAACCATGTATTTCCCATTTAAACTCGGATCCTCACTCACTGAAATCCACAACACCGAATCGGGCTGAATGGTCGGAATCGCAGGTTGGGGAGCAGGCGGCTTCGGAACAATCCCGGTCACTGGTGCCGTTTCAGGAGCCACTCCAACGGGAAGCAGAGCCGGAGGCAACACGCCGGGGTTAAGCGGAACGGGAACAGAGGCCACCACCGGCTCAATTCCTTTCGATTCCGTCACCTCGGGCTTCGGAGGAACTGAAACGGCAGAAACCGGTGCCGCTGAAACAATAACCGCCGGAGTAACCGAAACAGAGGGAGGACGAGCCATGGAAACCGAAGGCGGTTGGGTTATGGAGTCAGGCTGATCCGATGAACTCCTCATCGCCTCCGCCAGTACTCCGGAAACATAATCATCTTCAGGGGAAGAGGTTACGCACCCAGAAGTGAGGGACAAGCCAACAAGAAAAATACAGAGGAAAGCCGGTTTTAAACAAAAGCGAGCCCCCCTGATTATGAAAAAGATTATCCCATTCATAGGAAAAACCGGTTGCAACACAACGCTAATATCCCCCCTGACTCGATACTTGCGGTTTATTAGAAACCTAACTCACATGCCTGTCAACTCGAAATACGATAAATTAATGATTAAAACCACCCCGTCTGCTCGCGCTCACGGCGGGTCATCTCATCCTGAAGTTCACGCGCCCGGACATCCATGGCGGAGGATCGTTCGGGACTTTTCATGATCAGAGACAAACTTTCGCGGGCATCCTTGTATTTTCCGAGCCGGATCTGGGCTTCGGCCGCATTCAAATACACTTCGAGCCAGGCATACTCGCCCTTTTTCACCATCGTCAGGGCTTTTTTCATATAGATCTCTGCCTGCCGAAGATCTCCCATTCGCATGAAAACAAGAGCCGCCGTGTCATAAATGGCGAAATCATCCCGCTTGGCTTTGATCAGTTCGGGAAGTAAAGCCGCCGCTTCCCCGACGTACAAGGGATCCTGGGCCAAGGTAAAAATCAAATTATTCAGCACATTCACATCCTCAGGATACTTGGCCCGACATGATTTCAGAATCTTCGCGGCACGCGACAGGTTCCCCTCACGCCGCGCGGCCTCGGCCGCCAGCAAATAGGTTCGGGGTAAGGCTTGTTTTTTTCCTTCTTCCCGAGCCAAGGCCTCTTCCAGAACCCCCAGAGCCCGCTCCGTTTGTCCCTTCCTGAAATACACCTCACCCAATTGAGCCGCCCAGATCCCCTCCCGGGGATATTGAGAGGCGAGTCCTTCCAAAGCACGAATGACATCGGGATCCGCCTGTCCCGACTGACCCTTGATTCCGATAATAATTTTATAGAAGGGCCAGGGCTCCAGCGCCTGTTCCGCGCCCGCGCGCGCACAGACCAAAGCCCACGGATAATTCTTTGTTTTGACGGCCGCCATAACCCCCAACACCGTGGCTGGAAGCAAACCCTGTCCCTTTTTCATCGCCGAGCGGGCGACTACACAGGCGGCATTCGTAAAGCCCTGTCTCAGCCAGTAATCCCCCGCCCGAACCAACACTCCCGGAGAATGGGTGTCGTCCTGAACTGCCTTCTCGGCCTCACGGGACGCCCAGTCCGCCCCCGCCCCGCTCCGCCCCATGGTCACCACATATCCCAGCCAAATTTCACTATCCAGCGGACACGCCTTGACGGCCGCAGCAGCCAAAACTGCGCGGTTACTGCCTGAGCCACCTGTAATGAGCTTGAGACGCCACAACAGGCTCCATCCCGGCATGACGTCAAGCGCCTTGGAAATCACCTGATCCGCCTCGTTGGTTCGTCCCTGGCGAAGCAACAGAAGCCCGAGTTCATTCAGTGCCGCCGCTTTTTCGCGAACATCCCGCCCCGTGGCGTCCCACGCTGAAGGGTCGGATGTCGTTCCGTTTCCCCGACTGTCATACCACGCCGCCTTGACTTGGTTGAGCGCCTTCAGGAAAGGTGCCTGATGCGGTTTGATCGCCTTTCGTTCCCTATCAAAGTCCGCCTCCTGAATGCGCCCGCCCCGCCACTCCAAAACCCCTTCGGCGGGCGGAAGAAGCTCGGTCTGTCGCTTGGGAACCGGAATGTCTCCCAAATTCTCAACCAGAACCAGCTTCTGTCCTTCCATGACCCGTCCCGTTTCCATCAGCAATTTGCCCCGGATGACCGCATGGGCGGGATTTTTCATCCTGTTGACCACAAACAGGGCTTCCTCCCAGAACCCGAAAAAGCTCCACATCCCCGACATAGCCAGAGACCATTCCTCGGATTCCGGGTAATCCCGGCGGGCTTCTTCCATGCACCCCATGGCATAAGCCCCCATATCCAGCGCCATCGCCGCATTCGCCAGATCCAACCAGACGACCAAAGGAGGATGCGACTCTCCCCGAATGAACTCACTGAGGATTTCAAAGTTGGCTTCCCAGTTCGATTGAGCTTTGTACAACTCGGAATGCGCCAAAAGAAAATCGCGATGCTGCCGGGGTGCCTTCGCCTCGAATTCTCTCAACTTGGCATGGGCCTCATCCCAGCGCCCCAATTCCCCCAAAACCCGTCCCCATAATAATTGCAGCCTTAAATCCAGTTTCTTCCCGGATTCCATCTTCACCAGGGCATCCAGACACAACTTCAGTCGTCGCTGGTATCCTTCCCGGGTGATAATTCCGCCCAACTCGTTTGCCAGCGGAATAGCGTCCCACAACTCCTTCCAGGGCGATTTCCGGCTCGCTAACTGGAGAAAGGGCTTGATATCCACCAAATCCCCGCTGGATCCCGCCACGCCAATCATGTCGTGTTGGAAAAGAAACCATTTCCGTCCATATTCTGCAGGAGCAATCAATAGCATCGGATCATCCGGAGCCAGGGCTTCCAGGCGCCGGTAGGCAACCCACCCGAGATCCGGCCGCCCGATGGCAAACGCCCCGTCCATCGCCAGAGTCAACTCAACGGGCCTCAACTGCTTCACCGTGGCCAGGAAAATCGTCTCAAAACGTCCCACCCACTCGGGAATTGGCCATTCCCGCGTCACACGGGTTACGGAATTCAGGAAAATCGGATTGCTCTCACGTCCCTTCATGGCCCGTCTCAACACATTGGCGGCCGATGAAATAGCATTGATTCGCAACCAGGCCTCCGCCGCAATCACTCCCTGAAGCGGGGTTGCATAAGGCAACTCGGAATCAGACAGGCGAATGGACTCCCAGAGATCCCGGGACGCCATGTAGGGGAACAAATTCCGGATGGCCTCCTGTGTTCCCACTCCGCGCGCCGCCTTGACGGCATACGGCCCCACTTCAGCCGGCTTGTCCAGATAGGCATTGAACTCGGCAAGAACCATGGCCACGCCGGGCAGATTTTGCGATTCCACGGGAAACGCGGCAACCACCTCCGCCACCTCCTGGATTCGCTTCAACTCCAACAAGGCCCGGGCTTCCAGCACCCGTTCCGGCAGACTTCTCGCCTGACTGGGTTTTCGGCGGATGATCCGCAGCCCCTCCTCCGGTTTTCCCCGGCCCATCTTGATCCGGGCCAGATCCACCATCAGGTCATCATCATTCGGCTCCATCGCCAGGGCCGCCTGAACGGCACGCTGAGCATTTTCAAAATCACCCGTCGTAATCAAGCCCTGCGCCACGTTCCGGATCATCTCCACCCGGTGATGCGGCCGCAATCGATACCCGGCGGCCAGCACCAGAATAGCCGTCACGAGCCCAAATGTAACCGGCTTCCACCATTGAAAAATAAGACGCCAGACAGTGGGCCACCGGAGAATCTTTTCATCATCCTCCCCTACCAGGTCGTTGACCTCCTCCAAACTCCGAATCCGCTCCCGCGCTTGGATCCACTGTCGGATGAGCATGGCATCCAGATGAATGAGGGCCACCGCCAGAAGCAGAAAAATACCCATCGTGTCATGCAGGATCTTTTCATTCCAGTCCGGGGGCTTATCCATCCCGATCCAGACAATCCCGGAAATCCGGAGAACATTCAGCACCACCACCTGAACCATGCCAAGCACAAGCAGACCGGTCAATGACCGGAACCTAAACCGCATCAACAGGCCAACCCCCACCCCGCAGAACAGGACCGTAATCGCCGTCTTCATCCCGCTGCAGGCCTCCGGAACCCCGAATATCCGCCCACCCGTCCGCAGGACAAATCCATCTCCCCAGACCCGCACATTGAAGATCTGCAACAACCCCTCGCTCATTTTGACGGAAAGCCATTGGAGTCCCATTTGAAGCGGCCCGAAAAGCTGACTCGGCAGAGGATGAATCCAGTACACCAGGGTCAGGGCAAAAATCAGATCCTTTCCATAACGGCGCGGCAGTGCCCAGGCGAGCGCGGCATAGAGCACCATCAGGATTCCCAACCATTCAAACTGGTGCACGGGAATAATCAGACCCACCAGGGAAAAAACCATCCCCACCGCCCCAAGCCCCCCGAGCGCCCACCCCGGCAACTTGAAGCCTTCCCCTGCGGGCTTGGATCTGAAAATCAAGGCGGTCGCAAACAGAGACCCCAGGAAAAAAGTCAGGATTCCGTTCTGCCCGTCAGCCAACCGGGAAAAATTGGCCCAGGCCCAGGACGCCATCAGCACCAGGGCTGCAAAAAACACCGCCCGGTGCCGGGTCGTCATGATTTTCGGGTTTTCAGAAGTCATAATAATAGCCCAAGGTCATTCCGACCGTATCCCGCGTTCCAGCAAGCTGGGCATTGCTGCTGATTCGCTCCATATGTTCGTAGTAAGTGTACAACTTCAGGCGTTTGGTCAGCGACTCGATCAATCCCACCGTGGTGGCCCAGGTATCATAATCATTGCTCAGGAACAGATCCCCCTCTCCGATTTGCCCGGGCAAAAATCGCCCGTTCGTGCGGATGACATAAGCCGAGGTCATGGTCAACATCAGATCCTTGGTCAGCGGCCGAGACGCGGCTATCTGATTCATCCAGTCCGTATAGGGATTCGAGGCCACCAGCTTCGGGGTTACATTTTCATATGACGACGAAAACCCGATCGCCCAGGATTCGGGATCCGCCCACTGGATCTGGTAGCGAATGGCATCCACCAACTCAAACCCGGCCATGAACCCGGCCCTCTGGGAACGCACATACGAAATGCCATGGCTCGCGGAATCGGATAACCGGGTCTGCAATCCGAAGCCTCCGATAACCTCATTGGAAACCCCGTTCGTCTCATACGCCCCCGCCCCGCTCAAGTTTGCCATACTGTATCCCAGCGAAACGTTGATCACACTGTTTTCGGTGATATCGGAGTTCATGAATCCCACATAGTCCTGCTGGAATTCGCTGCCGCGCCTTTTGAGATAATCGCGCCAGTAATAATCCGCCCGGGCACCCACCGCGGTCAGGGGATTGATTTGCTGCCGGTATTCCAGCATCTGGCGGTAGACAATACTCCGACTGATGTCATAACTGTTGTCCTGAGGAAGGGTATCAATCCGGTTGAAGGTGTACCCCATGCTCTTATCCGGAGCCAGTTGCCAGTCCAAATCCATACCCGCCAAATTCTGGAAAACGGGATAACGCTGCCCGCTCAGGTTTTCCGTATACCCCCGGGAATCCACATAATCCGTACGATAGGACGGCTGGTCGTAAACACGGCCCCGAACGTAGGGCGTCAACTCGAAGTCCGAGGAAAAGTTGGCCGAAAACCCTGACTGCTGATTGTTTCCAAAGGCGCTCGCCTGAGCAGCCCGCCCGTTGAAGTTACCCATCCAGGCGTCTCGTGTAGCCCCGATTGTGAAGGATCCCATCTCGGCATAAACTCCAGGCGCCACATCAAACGTGTTCTCCTCGGATCCCATCGGAAAACAGCGATAAGTCAGGGCAAAGGAGACTTCCACGCTCAACGACTTGCTCAGGATCAGGTAATTCTGGGCCGTCAACTGGGAGACCAGCGGGTAATCCAAGCCGTCCTTCAAAATCCGGCCGTATTGTTGGTCCTGACGCGAAGACGAACTCACCGGAACCATCCCCAGACTCGTTGCGCCCGATCCCGCCCCGGCTCCTCCCCCGTATAAATAATCCATCCCCGCCCCGCTACTCTTGATATAACGGATTCCAACGGATTGAAACATCGCCAGATCCGAATAGAAGGGGCCCACCATGATGTTGGCATTATCAGGGATGGACCCCAGCTGATAGGAATCAAAACGAGCCACCTGGGCAAGGGCGGAACCCACGCCCACTCCCATCACCATCATCAGGAACGCTGTCCCATACTTCGCGTGACACTTCATCTTCATGGAATAAGCCCCCCCTTTTTTTTATGCAACCCCTATTTTTACTTCCCCTCCCCCATCGAAGCAAGCTTTCAGAGCGGGATCCAGAAATTCAGAAAACCGGAATTGTCGCAATGGAGTGCCTGAGGGAGAGGCTGGATGGCGGGCATAAGTGCGAACGGGGGCATAGCAACGCGGGGAAGCGAGCGTTATCGGGAGGTCATGTCGGACGGCGGCGGCGAATCTGGCGGTGG
>CAMDCX010000052.1 GCA_945890715.1 PVC group bacterium
GAGCACTCCATCTATGAGGTTCCATTGGAACTGGCCCGGCAAGATGTTGATGTCTATATCATGGAACTGCTTCATCTCCACGTCAACCCCCTGAAGCTGGATGACTGGAAAACCATGGTGAATACGCTGATTCATCCTGAACATGGAACGGTTGAAATCGCGGTGGTGGGGAAATACATCAGCCTCAAGGATGCCTACAAGAGCATCTATGAATCCCTGACCCACGGCGGCATTGCCAGCAGCGTCAAGGTCGAGGTCCGGATGGTGGAGTCGGAGGATATCGAGAAGCAGGGTGCGGAAACCCTGCTCAAAGGGGTGTCCGGAATCCTGGTGCCGGGTGGTTTCGGAGACCGAGGTATCGAAGGCAAGATCAAAACAGTGGAATATGCCCGGACAAACAAGATCCCGTTCTTCGGAATCTGCCTCGGTATGCAGTGCGCTACCATTGAATACGCCCGGAATGTGTGTGGTATGAAGAACGCCAACAGTACGGAGTTCAATCCTGAGACTGCTTTCCCGGTCATCGACATGATGGTGGAGCAGAAAAAGGTTACGGCCAAGGGCGGAACCATGCGATTGGGAGCCTTTCCATGCACGGTTACAGAGGGGACCAAGGCGGGGCAGGCGTATGGCGAGACGGATATCCAGGAACGCCATCGTCACCGCTACGAGTTCAACAATAAGTATCGGGACCAGATGGCCAAACAGGGTCTTGTGTTTTCCGGAGTTTGTCCCGGGCGGGACTTGGTTGAAATCGTTGAACTCAAGGATCACCCTTGGTTCGTGGCCTGCCAGTTTCATCCTGAATTTCAATCCACCGCGCTTAAGGCTCATCCTCTGTTTCGTGATTTTGTGGCCGCTGCGGTGAAGTGCCGGGGGAAACAGGACGCCCGGAAGCCAAAAAAAGCCTAGAAAAGCCCCTTTAAACCTTTTATCCTACGCCGCTATGCCAAAACGAACTGACATCAAGAAGATTATGTTGATCGGCTCGGGTCCGATCATTATCGGGCAAGCTTGTGAATTCGATTATTCGGGTGTTCAAGCCTGCAAGTCTTTGAAAGAAGAGGGGTATGAGGTGGTGCTGGTTAACAGTAACCCCGCCACCATCATGACCGATCCAGAGTTTGCGGATCGAACCTATATTGAGCCCCTGACGGCGGCCATTCTTGAAGAGATCATTCGCCGGGAGAGACCGGATGCCATTCTCCCCACCTTGGGGGGGCAGACAGCACTGAATCTGGGTATTGAGTTGCATGATCGCGGTGTTTTAAAACGCTATGGCGTGGAAATGATTGGCGCCAAAGCAGAGTCCATCCGCAAGGCGGAAGACCGGGCTCTGTTTAAGACTGCCATGCTGAAGATCGGTCTTGATTTGCCGATGAGCGGGTCAGCGCATACTCTGGAAGAGGCGAAGATCGTTCAGAAGGAGATCGGGAAATTCCCCGTTGTGATCCGGCCCGGCTTTACCTTGGGAGGAACCGGTGGCGGCATCGCCTGGGATGAGGCGGAGTTTGAGGAAATTGTGAAGCGCGGCCTCTTCTATAGTCCCACCTCCGAGGTTCTGATTGAAGAATCCGTACTCGGATGGAAGGAATTTGAACTCGAGGTGATGCGCGATCACAAGGACAATGTTGTCATTGTCTGTTCCATTGAAAATCTGGATCCGATGGGTGTGCATACCGGTGACAGCATTACCGTTGCCCCGGCCCAGACGCTGACTGACCGCGAATACCAGATCATGCGTGACGGCTCGATCGCTGTGATGCGGGAGATCGGAGTCGATACCGGCGGATCCAATGTCCAGTGGGCGTTGAATCCTGAAAACGGCCGTATGATTATCATCGAGATGAATCCGCGGGTGTCGCGGTCCAGTGCGCTGGCTTCCAAGGCCACCGGCTTCCCGATCGCCAAAATCGCGGCCAAACTGGCCGTTGGCTATACGCTTGATGAACTTCGTAATGACATCACGCGGGAGACGCCCGCCTGCTTCGAGCCGGCGATTGATTATGTCGTCACCAAGATGCCGAGGTTTGCCTTTGAGAAATTCCCGGGCGTCAACAGCACGCTGGGAACCCAGATGAAGTCTGTGGGCGAGGCGATGAGTATCGGGAAGACCTTCAAGCAGTCCTTCCAGAAGGCCTGTCGCTCTTTGGAAATCGGTCGGGCGGGGTTCGGGGCAGACGGCAAGGACGGTCCTTTTGATGCGATGACCGATGAGGTGATGGCCAAGGAAATTGTGCGTCCCAATGCCCTGCGGGTCTTCGTGATTCATGCCGCATTCCGGCGCGGCTGGAGTGTTGAAAAAATACAAAAGCTTTCCGGGATTGATCCCTGGTTCCTGCGTCACCTGGAAGAACTTGTGGCATACGAGGCCGAAATCAAGTCCGCTGGGACATTGGACGGCCTTCAGAAGAATCCCGCGCTGTTTCGTCAAATCAAAGAAATGGGTTATTCCGACCGTCAGATTGCATGCCTTCTCGGAAGTAATGAGATTGCGGTCAGGAAGGCTCGTGAAGATCAAAAACTGTTGCCTGTTTATGGGCTCGTAGACACCTGTGCGGCGGAATTCACGGCCTTTACACCTTACTTCTACTCGACCTATGGAGATGTGGATGAAAGTCGGCCGTCCGACAAGAAAAAGGTCATGATTTTGGGGGGTGGTCCGAACCGGATCGGACAGGGGATTGAATTTGATTATTGCTGTGTCCATGCGGCTTTCGCCCTTCATGAGGCGGGTTTTGAGACGATCATGGTAAACAGTAATCCCGAGACTGTGTCCACGGATTACGACACCAGTGATCGCCTGTATTTTGAACCGTTGACACTGGAAGACGTCCTGAACATCTACGAGCGTGAAAAGTGCTGGGGTGCGATTGTCCAGTTCGGCGGGCAGACCCCGCTCAACCTGGCCAAGGACTTGGAGGCAAATGGCGTCAACATCATTGGCACCAAGCCGGCCAGTATTGAAATGGCCGAGGATCGGGATCTGTTTGCGGCCATGCTCAAGAGGTTGAAGTTGAAACAACCGGAAAACGGTATGGCCACCACCATAGAGGAAGCCGAAAAGATTGCTAATCGCATTGGATATCCCGTGCTGATGCGCCCCTCCTTTGTGCTCGGCGGGCGGGCCATGGTGATTGTCTATAACCGGGAGATGCTACACAAATACATGACGGATGCGGTGGAAGTATCCCCGACCCGGCCGGTTCTCGTTGACCGGTACCTTGAAAATGCGGTTGAGGTGGATGTGGACTGCATTTCCGATGGGACAACCTCGGTAATCGGCTCGATCATGGAGCATGTGGAGCTGGCGGGGATTCATTCCGGTGACAGTGCCTGTACGATTCCTCCACCGACCCTGACGGAAGACGTGAAGCAGGAAATCCGGCGCTGCACCTTGATGATGGCCAAGGAGCTCAAGGTTTGCGGTCTCATGAATGTGCAGTACGCGATCAAGGACGGCCACGTCTATGTGCTCGAGGTTAATCCGCGCGCATCCCGCACCGTGCCTTTTGTCAGCAAGGCCATTGGCGTTCCGCTTGCCAAGCTGGCATCCTTAGCCATGGCGGGCTTTACGTTGAAGGAAATGAATTTTACGACCGAAATCATTCCCAAGCACTTTTCCGTGAAGGAAGCGGTTTTCCCGTTTGCCCGATTCCCTGGCGTGGACGTCATTTTGACACCGGAAATGAAATCCACCGGTGAAGTCATGGGGATTGACTCGACCGGTGGCATGGCCTTTTTGAAAAGCCAGATTGCGGCGGGAAATCCGTTGCCGCTCTCCGGCAATGTCTTTCTCAGTATCCGGGACGAAGATAAAGAAGCCTTGCTTCCGCAGGCGAAACGGTTGATGGATTTGGGGTTCTCCATTTATGCAACGGTGGGAACAAGCACCCTTCTGATGAATAACGGAATCCGGAGCCAGGCGTTGTTCAGGATTGCTGATGGACGCCCGAATGTCATTGACCTGATCGAGGAGAAACAGGTGAGTTGGATCATCAATACCCCGTCCAGCGGGCCGACCTCCCGGATTGACGAGGTCAAAATGAGATCCCATGCGGTCATCCGGGCAATTCCGATTACCACGACGATCCATGGATTGCGGGCGGCTATCACCGGACTGGAAGCCATGAAGGACTCCAAACGGATTGAGGTTTGCAGTATTCAGGAATTTCATCGCCATGCTCCCAGAGTCAAATTCCCGAATCTGAGCGGCACGATCAAAGCACCGCGCAAACGGAAGGCGTGAGGGGACTAGGTGACGGTATGCCTGAAACTGAAATGGGAGAAACCATCCTTGAGATTCCGCCTGATGCGGTTCCTCAGATCCGGCATCCGGGAACCATTTCGCGAATGTCGTCCCCGGAATTGGTTGATAATTATGCCGCCATTATCCGGGCGCGCGCGATTTATTACCCCGTCGCTTACCAGTTTCTGAGGGAGCTGGGAAGGGGACGGCAGGGAATAGTCTTTCTGGGGCTCAGGCAGGGGGCCCGGGGATGCGTGACCCGTCATGCCATCAAACTTTTTGATCCCGCCAACTATCCATCCCCTGAGTTGTACTGGACCGACATGGGGCGGATTGCGATCCAGACCTCCCGTTTGCAGGCGATGCAAAGTCCGAATCTTGTCGCGCGCGACAGCTATGAGGAGACCTACGGGATTGGCTATCTCCAAATGGAGGCCATTGACGGGCTTGATCTGAAATGTTTTATGGATGGTGCCCACTTGGATAAGGTCCGCCTGCGGAGCACCCGGGAGGAGTGGGCCCGTTTCACGGATGTGATTTTTCGGCTGGAAGGTAAAAAATTGTGCATTCAGCCCGGGATCGCAATTTATATTATGCGCATGATGATGCGTGGGCTGGAGGCGTTGAATGCGGTCGGATTTTTGCATTGTGATGTGAAGCCCGGCAATATCATGCTCGACCGGCTTGGCTATGTGAAACTGGTGGACTTCGGGCGGGCGGTTTCGACTGGAGAAAAATCCTCATGGCTGTTGGGGACGCCCATGTACATGGCGCCTGAAATTCATGCGCGGCAACCGCCGTTGGTACAGTCCGATATTTTTAGCGCCGGACTGGTATGCCTGGAGATGCTTCGGGGCGCCCCGGTGTGCGATCCCGGAATGAATGAAGATGAACTGCTCCAGATCAAGCTACGGTTGTCCGAGACCCTTCACAAGTATCTTCCTTCCTATGTCAACCAGAACGAACGGTTTGTCCATACCCTGAAACGGATGCTTGCACCGGATCCCGGACGCCGGTTTGCCTCATTAAGTGAAGTCGACTCGGGCCCCGATGGCCTGATGCACGTTCATAAGCAACTTGTGCATATGGGCAAGGACACGGAGTATGGCCGGGAACTTGAGCATTACCTCTCCAAATTCATGGATCCACACTATGTCTGAAGTCTATGTTACCCAGGAGAAAAGACAGGCGCTTGAGGAGCGAATGACCCGGTTGGGTATCCGGGAACAGGATCTTGTTGAAAAGTTTATTCTGGGGGCTGGATCGGGCGGGCAGAAGCTCAACAAAACATCCTCCTGTGTTTATCTCCGGCATGCCATCAGCGGAATTGAAGTCAAATGTCAGCGGGAACGATCGAGGGAACTCAACCGGTTCATGGCGAGGCGTGAATTATGTGAGAAGCTGGAAGAGAGAATTCTCGGGCAGAAAAGCGCGAGGCAGCAGGGGATTGAGAAAATCAGGCGTCAAAAACGCCGCCGGTCGCGCCGTCAGAAGGAGCATATGCTGAACGATAAGCGCCAGCATTCAGCCAAAAAACAATCCAGACGGAGCGCCCATGTTGAATCCTGATCCTTTGCAATCAACCGGGCAGCGGCTTTGGGGTCTTATAACCCGGTGGATTCTGATGACTATCGCCGTCGGAATTGCCACCACTCTTGTTCCAGGAACCCAGTGTGATGATTGGCCTAGCTTACTTGTGGCCGCCATGATTCTGGGCATCCTGAATGCCCTGGTGAAGCCGATCCTCGTTGCCGTGGCACTTCCCCTTGTTCTGGTTACCCTGGGGTTCATGTTGTTGATTATCAACGCATTTCTCCTGATGCTGACGGCCAGGCTGGTTCCAGGATTTCATATTGACGGGTTCTGGCCTGCGGTGGGGGCCTCCGTGATTATCAGTCTGCTCAGCATGATATTGGGTGTTAACCGAAAACGGTTCAAACGCCCGCCCCCTGTGTCTGCAGCCGAGTCCTATTCCGAACCAGTTCCGACTCGTACGCCTCCGCCGGGGAAGGGGCCGATCATTGATGTATAGAAACCCGTCATGAATGCCAAAAAACGCATCCTCATCATCAAGCTGAGTTCGTTTGGGGACATTTTTCATGCCCTGCCTGCCGTGAATAACCTGAAGGTTGCGATGGAAGCGGAAATTGATTGGGTGACCCAACCGGAATATGTTGATTTGGTGCGGTGTTTTCCTGTTGTTTCAGAGGTTATTCCATTTCCCAGACACGATTTCCTGACCCGGGGGCTTGGTTTTTTCAAGACATTACGCGGCCGTCATTATGATTATGTGATCGATCTTCAGGGATTGTTGAAAAGTGCGATTGTGGCACGTCTGGCCCGGGGTGCCCGGACGATCGGTCCTTCGTTTCAGAGAGAGGGTGCCCGTTTCTTTTATGATGCCGTGGCCGGGTGCCGCGATAAAAACAGGCATGCCGTGGAGGAAAACCTGGATGTGGTAAATTATCTAGGTCTTCCACTTCTTCCCGTTTCGTTTCCGGTTAAATTTCCTGAGCTGGCTATGACTGCCAAGGCTCCACGAGTGGCCATTGTCCCCTTATCCCGCCGAGACAATAAAAATTGGCCGATCAATCATTTTTTTCAAACCGCCCGGGCATTACAACAGGAATTTGATGCGTCAATTTTTCTGTTTGGCAGCAGAGCGGATCACGACTTATGCGAGGGAATTCGATCTGAACTGATGGCCGAACGGCCTCAGGGTGTGGTGGTGAATCTGGCTGGTAAAACGAGTCTGATTGAAATGGGCGGATGGTTTACGAAAATGAACCTTGTTGTGGTGAACGATTCGGGACCACTTCACATGGCCGTGGCACTGGGGGTTCCCGTCGTAACGCTGTTCGGTCCAACAGACCCGCGCCGGACGGGGCCCTACGGGGAGGGACATCGGGTGATCACATCAAAGGTGGCATGCCGTCCGTGTTTTGCTAGAGTCTGCAAATTACCCGAGGTTGAGTGCATGAACCGGATATCACCCAGCGAAGTCATTGAATCGTCCCGAGAGGTATTGAGAAAGACTTCATGAAGTCCATTGGCATCTCATTATTGTTCGCTTTTTTGACGATGGCGGTCGGCTGTGACTCTAAAACAGGGATATCTGACGTGGCCGAGCGGGATCATCCTGCCATGAAAAAAGCCCTAAGCCTGGAACGCGCAGGAAATAAAGAAGGGGCGCTGAGGATCTACCAGGGCCTTTTGGATCAAAATCCCACCATTGCGCGGGCTCATCTGGCTCTGGCTTTTCTTCTTGAAGAGGAAGGGGGTAATTCCCCTGCCGCGCTTTATCACTATCAACGGTACCTGAACTTACGACCGGATACGGAAAAACGAGGAATGATCGAGTCACGTATCCGTGCTGCACAATTGGCCTATGTGGGGACGGTTTTCACGAATGAATCTGCCATTTTGACTCGCATGAGCGAGGTGGAACGGGAAAATTCCGCTTTGAAGATTCGCGTCGTGAATCTGGAATCCCAAGCGTCCCATTTGCGTGCGGCGCTGGCGGCGAATCGGGCAAAGTACGCCGAATCCCGGGAGGAATCCTCACGCATTCTGGATAGACAAGGACTCCCAGTGCTTGCTCCCCGGGCGGCAGGGAAAGTAGTTCGTGTGCTAAAAGGAGACACCCTGCGGAAGATTTCCGAACGGGCCTACGGGACACAGGAACGCTGGCGTGAGATTTTCGAGGCAAACAAGGCTCTTTTGAAGAATCGTGAGGATGTCCGCATCGGGCAGACCCTGATTGTGCCCGAACGGGAGCAGCCCTAAGACAGGCTTGAATCGGGCGGGGGGGGTTGGTAGCTTAGATCGATTCCACGATCCGGTAGTGTGCCGGACGGGATTAAGTGCAACGAGGGCGAGGAGACACTAGTTATGGGAACCGATTTTTTTGATGATGATCTGGGTCAGCGGCGTGGAGCTGTCAAGACGGCCTCGTCGGGAGCCGGAGGCGAGGGCGTTTCAACTCTTAAATCAGACGATACGCCTGTACGCCCGATCTCGGATCTCAACCTCACCCGGATGGCCCGGCATCGTGAAGAAGTGAATACCCAGATGGTATCGGCCAAGCTTCACATTGAGCGGTTGAAGCAAAAACAAGGGGAAATGGAACGTGAAAAGCATATGCTGGAAGATATGCTGGAGAAGCAGGATCAATATGAGCGGGGCAAACAGGAAATGGTTGATCGCCTGAACGAAAGCATGGTTTCGCTTCAAAAAATGGGGGAACATGCCGCCCGACAGGTTGAAATTTATTGGGCAACACGGGAACGCTTTGCCGCGGCGTTAGAGGAGCTTCAGAAAATCAATGATTCGGAATGGGCGGATGAGTCCTTCCGGGATGAGTTAAATAAGGCGGTTTCCAGTATTGATTCGATCCGAAATGAATTTGTAAAAGCCCAGGCAACGGTTGAGGCGGTGGGCGGTCCCGTTCAACTGTTTGATGAACATCGGGCAAAAACGGTTCCTGAATCTGGTGACGAGTTTCTTCAGTCGAAGGGATTTTGGCATTGGTTCAAAATTGGCTTGGCAGCCAGTATTCCCCTGATGGCCGCAATTTTGGCAGCGGTGGTTCTGATGCTTGTCAAGGGGCGTTAAGGATCCATGAAGCGGGTTTCCAGAACGAATCCTCGATTGCAGGAGAAGCTTGAGGCTCTCCAGCGGGAGCTTTCGCGAGTGGAGACCGACATCAAGGGAATTTCCCGCGCTGTGGAGTCCTCGGATCCTGATCAGGTTGCGCGTAATTTGCGGCGCGTGAACATCGAACCGGGCCTGCGGGAGGTTCCCGTTTCCAGATCAGCCCTGCCTGGAAAAATAGGGGATGATTCATCCGTGTCCCGTGTCCAACCCTCGGTCATGGAAGAACCCGATGATATTCCATTGCCTAAGCCCGTGCCCGATCAACGATTTGCGACGTATTTCGGGACTGGGAGTCTTCATTCTGTACGCCCCCTTCGCCAGGAGCGCCGTGTTCAGCGGAATAAAGCTGTTGTGATGCTCATTTTGGCCGCGTTGATCCTGTACGGGGTCATCAAGATGATGTTTTAAGGATTGTCCCTGCACAGGCTGATGAAAATTCGCCCTTTTTTAAGAAGAGGTCCCTTGATCGTTATTCGCTTGAGTATGGCTCCGGAATAATTTTTGAAAACAACATCAAATCCGGTCAGGGTCTCCGAACAGGGAACGCGGGCGACTGCCATTTTCCCAGGAAGCGTTTCCCATCTCCGGACATCCTCTTTTTCCATCGAGAAAAGCAACAACCAGACCAAGCCGCCCAGATCGTTGTCTTTGGATGAGGCATAGAGAGAAAGCGTTTCCTTTAAAGCAATACGGGCAAGTACCTTTGCGGTGCGGCGGGCGACCATCCGCTGGGCGCTGGCTGACTCCATGGTGAACCGGGTAAAAAGGGTTCGGCTGGTTCCCAGCAGTTTTCCTTCTGCATGGATTTCGGCGAATTCGGGCATCATCCCCGTGCGGGAATTGAAGTCCATGAAGCAAACCAGTTCTGATTCATTGGGGCGAAAAGCGGGGGGAAATCGGCCGGTTAGTTCATCAAGGCCAAGTTGCGGAACCAGTTTGGCCGTCTCACGGTATTGCATGGCGGCATTGCTGTAATCCCCGCACAGTTCAAAACAAAAGGCCGTGATGTAGCGGCTCAGCGCATCATCCGGGAATCCGTCCAGTTGCTGAAGGCGGCGGGCAATGCTTCGCGCCTCAACAGCCGCATCCTCCCACAACCCGCGTGCAAGATAGTTTTTTGCCAGGTAAACATGGAGAAGTGTCCGCTCGTAGGGATATCCCCTGAAACTCAGCATGGAATCATTTACAACCAGGCTTGCCCCGGCTTTGGTCACGCTGTGGGTTTCAAGTTGAGTCTCCAGTTTAACGGCCTCCAGCCAGTCTGAAGTGCTGGTGGTGTAATCGCCGCGAACATGACGGATCATGCCCCGCTCCATGAGATAAAGAATCCGATCCCCATCATGAGGAAGAGAAGCAAGATTTTGATCGGCCTCCAACAGGGCGCCTGCGTAGAAATTCCGGCGAGCCTTGTCGAGGGGCACCGTGGAGCATCCTGCGCACAAGAGAAAAGCAGTTAATAAAGGCAGAACGGTTCGATATGAGATCGTGGCCATGGGTGCCCTGCCTTGAAGTGCCGGAACGACCCTTTACCAGCCAACAACCGGCTTACTGGCGCTACGGACACGTTCTTTCTGGGTTGTCCAGGCAATCAGGCCAGTTTCAAGATCAGTAATTTCTGCTGTCAATTGCAGAAATACCTGTTCTTTTTTTGAAACTCTAACCTGCCGCGGGGTGTCCTTGGTGATTTTGACCAAGGAGCCGGTCAACATATAGCGGGCGCCAAGTTGCCTGCCGATCATTGCGCGGGTCTCGGGGGTGCAGTTCACCAATTGATAACCCTGTTCCTGCAGTAATGTGTCGCGCCGGCTTTCATTGACAAAATCGGCTTTTCCGCTGTTGATCATTTTTGTGCGGATCGTATCCGTGATAGCCTTGGTGTCGATGTGTTCATCGGTGCGATTTTCAACACCCATGACGACTAAAATGGGTTTTTTTCCTGCATGGCCGAGCAGCGGCGAGGTCATCAGGTCGGAGCCAATACTTTCGCCCAACCAGCGAAGATCTCCGAAATCATAGCCGGTATCCATAGGTTTTGCGGACGCGGTAGAAACATCCTCGGTGCGAACGGATGAGCGAAAGGCACTACAGCCGCTTCCTGTTATCAGGGCGACCAGGATCAAGGTGAACAGTCTAATCATGATCATGAAACGAGACATGGCTAATCCTCCTTGTGAATGGGTCTCATCATAATCAAGGAGGTGCGCGAGTGTCGAGCGGCAAGTGGGTTCTAGAGTTCCACCTGTGTCCCCACTTCGATTACGCGATTGGGCGGAATGTTGAAGAATTTTGAAGCATCAAGGGAGTTTTTCGACATGAAAGAAAAAAGGTTTTTACGCCACGGCCACATATTTTTTCCGGACATCAGAATCAGAGTTTCACGTCCCAGAAAGAAGGTAACTTTCCCGGGAGTCAGGTCGAGACCCTCGATTTTAATCTGGCTTAGCAGGGCTGACAAATCAGGATTCTCGCTGAATCCATAACGCGCTGTGATCATGGTAAAGCCTGCCTCGAGGCGTTGAATCTGAACACGCTCAGATGCGGGAATGCGGGGCAACTCCTCGTTTTTTATGGATAGAAGGACGATATTCCGATGGATTACCATATTGTGCTTGTAGTTGTGCAACAGGGTTCGGGGGGCGATATTGACAGTGCCGGTCAAGAAAACGGCAGTGCCGGGAACTCGGATTGGCTTTGATCGAATGACATCCTCAATAAACAGGTTGAGGGGAAGGCTCTCGTTGGTGAGTTTTCGCCCAAGAATCTGGCGTCCCTTGTGCCATGTCGTCATCAGAATGAACATGACAATTGCTACGGTTAGTCCAACCCAACCACCGGCCGTGAGTTTGAGGACATTTGAGGTGAAGAACGTCATGTCAAAGATGAATATAGGGATCATGACAAGGGCGGCGAGTAGGGGATGCCACTTCCAGTGGCGCAGAATAAAAATCGTCATCATGACCGATGTGAGGAGCATGGTCATTGATACGGCCAATCCATAGGCGCCAGCCAGACTGTCGGAGCTTCGGAATCCGATGACCAGGGAAAGGGTACCGATCAAAAGCATTCCATTAACAGCAGGAAGATAGACCTGCCCGATGGTACTTTCAGAGGTGTGAATGATCGTCATCCGGGGGCAGAACCCGAGTTGCATGGCTTGCCGGGTGAGGGAGTAGGCGCCTGAAATGACTGCCTGCGAGGCGATAACCGTTGCCAGTGTGGCGAGAATGAGAAGTGGATAAAGAGCCCATGTCGGAGCCAGATGGTAGAGCAGGTTTGATGTGTCCGCCTGCGACTGTCCGTGAGCCAGCAGAAACGCGCCCTGTCCGAAGTAATTAATCAGAAGGCAGGGCAGGACGACAGAAAACCAGCCGATACGCATGGGAAGCCGACCAAAGTGCCCCATATCCAGATAGAGATCCTCACCCCCGGTCAAACAGAGAAAAATTGTGCCCATGGTCACAAAGGCATGGAAACGATGATCCATAAAAAATTGAATGGCGTATTCAGGGTTAATCGCCGTCAATACATGAGGGGTTTGAATGATATGGGGTAATCCCAGGGCGCCGAGGGTAACAAACCAGACCAGCATGACCGGGCCGAAAACAGATCCAACTCTCTGGGTTCCATGTTTTTGGACCCAGAAAAGGGCGATGAGAATACAGACGGAAATAGGAATCACATACGATTCAAATCGTGGGGATACGACTTTCAGGCCCTCAACGGCACTCAGAACAGAGATCGCCGGGGTGATGAGTCCATCACCATAAAGCAGAGCCGCACCAAACAACGCCAACGCCACAATGATGAACCCCTTTTTCATCCCGAAACGAGGGTTATCTTTACGAATGAGCGCCATCAGCGCCAGAATCCCGCCTTCACCCCGATTGTCAGCTCGAAGAACGAGTGTCAGGTACTTGATGGAGATTAATCCTGCGAGTGACCAGAAAATAAGGGAAAGCACCCCCAGAATGGCGGCCTCGGTGGGGGGGGTGGCCTCATTGAAGCACAGACGAAAAGCATAGAGCGGGCTGGTTCCAATATCTCCATAAACGACGCCAAGGGCTGCGAGAGCCAGAACAGACACCGTTCTTCGGGATTGTTTCCCGTTGGTATGGGGAACAGAAGATGACTGTTGGGATGCGCTGTCGTGGATTGGATCTGCTGTGAGTGGGGGATTCATGAATAGTGCATCAGGAAGGAGGTCAGGGGCGTTGAACCCTGGAAGACGGGGGGCGCACTCCCGGAGTATTTGCCGAGGCATCGGCGTGGCGAGGGCTTTTAAATATGGGCTTGTATCCTGCTGTCGCCAGCTTTTGGGTTAAAACTTTAATGGTATCAAAGGGGAAAGAGGTCGTCATTTCAACCATCAAGGGGTCATTGTGGGACACCCGGTTCTTTTTCAGCGTTTTTATCAGGTTTGCGGCATCTACAACTGTCTCGTTTACAACAAACTGGTTCGGAGTATTCATCGTAATCCGAAATGGGGCCGCTGAAGACGGGGGGCTTGTTGCGATGCATCCAGCCACGATGAAGATGATCGGTATCCCGATGAATCTGACCCACTTAAAATGATCTTTGATGTTCATAAATATGGATCAACCATAGAAGATTGTTTTAAAAAAATCCAGATCAGATTAGTAACCCCAGCGGTTCCGAAAGTGGGCGGGGCGGCGCGCGGGAGGAGCGCGATACGAGGCTGGTTTGACGAAGCTATGCGGCGGGATCGAGAGGGGTGGCAGTTTCGCAGGTGATTTTCTCGTGATTTTCCCGTATTTGGGCAGAGTCCGGCG